>LFLF01000072.1 GCA_001184395.1 Candidatus Paraburkholderia calva
AGTCGGGAGGATTCGGCAGGCGATGTATCGAGGACTGAAGCGCGTCGACCAATTCTTTCTGCTGATCCAGGCAGCTTACAACCTGACGCGCATGGGAACGCTGGCCGCTCGGGCGGCATGAGAGCGACCGCCGAAAAGAATGCGACATTAGCAGCACCTGAATCAACGAAGTCCGGCGTCAAATTAGTTGGGTCTGAACGTCGCGTTGGCTCTTTCGAATGAGTAGGCGCACGTTCAAAAAGACTATTTCAACAGCCTGCTAGAAACGCGCTTACCGTGTGCCTGAGCCGGTACGGAAACGAGGGCGTGAAGATCACGTCGAAAAAGCTGACCACTTCGAAGCGGCCGTCCGGCAGGCGCTTATACCCTTGCGGCGTCTGCATCCAGCTATTGACGGCGAGAATCCAGAACGACGAGATGACCGCCCGCCGCGACGAAAATCGCCGACATCACGTGGGCCCATTGCGGCACACCAGCTTGCGCCCGAACAGCAGCACGCTGAGAAACGCCGATTCGAGAAGAACGCGGTGAGCACTTCGTAGCCCATCAGCGGCCCGACGACGTTGGCCGTCATTCGGAAAAACGGCTCCACTTGGTGCCGAACTGAAACGGCATCAGGATGCCCGAGACCACGCCCATGCCGAACGACACCGCGAAAATCTTCAGCCAGAAGGCCGACAGACGCCGGTATACGTCGCGCTTGGTGATCCACCAGTTGAATTCGAGCGGGCGATGAAGCAGGACAGCCCGACCGTGAAAGCGGGCAGCAGCAGTATGTGGAAGGCGATGACCCAGGCGAACTGAAAACGGGACAGCAGGACCGCATCGACATCCATGAACGCTCCTTTGTTCAGGGCTTTTGATACGGCGCGGCCTGATGCCTCGCGCCGGTGCGTTTCAACTATAATACACAGTTTTCGATGAAACAGTATGAATCACCGTTAATCGGGACGGGCTGCTTTGCTACAATTTGAGGCTGCTTTCGGCCACGCGGACGACCGTGTGCGTATCCATTTCATCAGGGACGGCCCCATTTTTCTAAGGGGTGTCAAATGTCCTGGATGCTGCTTTTCGTCGCCGGTTTGCTCGAAGTCGCGTGGGCTGCCGGTCTCAAATCGTCCGATGGTTTCACCAGGCTCGGGCCGTCCGTGTTCACCACCGTCGTCACCGCGCTCGGCAGTTTCGTCCTGCTCGCAATGGCCATGAAACAACTGCCGCTCGGCACTGCTTACGCCGTCTGGACGGGCATCGGCGCGGTCGGTGCCTTCGTGTTCGGCATCGTGTTCATGGGCATACGGTCTCGGCGGCGCGCATTTTCAGCGCGGTGCTGATCATTGCGGGCTTGATCGGACTGAAGCTTTCATCTGGACATTGAGGCGTTCGCCCTTAGTCGCGCATTAAGGCATTGTGGTTTTATTGCCGATAGACAATGAGCGACACCTCAGCAGGAACGTCATTCGCTTAAAGCTTTGCTGCACCGCCCGCTTTTGCGTGGATATAATGATCTGAAGTCATGCCGGTTTGGCGCGATTTGTCAATAGGCGCACTCTTTTGTGCTTTCCGACGAATCGAAGCCGAACCGTGCCGATTTTTATGTCTGTGTCGAGGGTGTCCTTTCAACTTCGCGGATCAAGGTGGCCTCTTCCGTGTGGTGCGGAAGCGGGCGAACGATCGAGCCGGCGCAGCGCACATCGGCGGCTGGCGCAATCAGGAGGCGGCAATGCTTGAATCACTTTCGCTTGCAGCGGGCCTGTCATGGGCGAGCGATTTGCGCCTGTATCTCACGGTATTCGTGGCCGGCTGTTCGAGCGGATGGGCCTGATCCATCTTCCCGACACGCTCGCGGTGCTCGGCTCCCCATGGGTAATCGGCGTCGCGGCGGTGCTCGCCGTGGTCGAATTCCTCGCCGATAAAATTCCCGCCTTCGATTCCCTCTGGGACGCCGTTCACACGCTGATCCGCATTCCGGTGGGCGCGGTGCTCGCGGCCGGCACGCTCGGCCACGCCGATCCGGCCATGCTGACCATTGCCGCGCTGGCGGGTGGCACGCTCGCGGGCGCATCGCATTTCGCCGCAGAAGACACCGGGCCGATGATGTTCCGTGACTTCGACTTCATGACCCTGTTCGGCCATCACGCGCCGTGAGAAGGATCTCGTGCGCGTGTTCGAAGAACGAGGCTATCTCGTCATGTTTGCGCCGGACTGAGCGCACGACGCTTTCGAGTTCGTTCGATAGAGAGCTTTCCCCAAACCGGTTAATTTCGCAGCAGCCTAGGAAAACTTCCAATCGATACGCTTCATGAAACAGTCCGACTTCGAAAAGATCACGCTCGTTTCCGTGACCGGCTTACACGATGCGCAGCGCGCCGTCTACGCGCTCACCCTGAGCCAACGGAATATGCCCGGCGCGCGCGTGTTGCTGTGCAGTCCGCAGTCGCCCGCGAATCTGCCCGCTGGCATCGAGCATCGCAAGATCGCGCCGCTGAATTACCACGAATACTCGTGGTTCATGATGTTCGCGCTCTGGCGCGTGATCGAAACGGAGTTCGCACTGATCGTGCAGGACGACGGCTGGGTGCTCGACGCCGCGAACTGGAGCAGCGACTTCCTGCAATACGACTACATCGGCCCGATGATCCACGTCGGCTGTGTCGCCTCGGAAGCCGGTACGTGCTGGCTTACGCACTAGACGTGGAATCACGAACTTGACAAGCCCGGGCAGACCGTCATGCCGTGCTGAACGGTGGCTTCTGTCTGCGCAGTCGACGCATGATGCGCGCGCTCGTCGATCATCCCGACATCAAGGTTGTGATTCCGCCGCCCGATACCGTCAGCGGCGACACGCTGAAGATGGACTGGACCAACGGCGCTCCGAACGAAGACGTGTGCTCAGAGCGATCCTGCGTCCCGAACTCGAAGCCGCCGGCGTGCGTTTCGCGCCGGTGGATGTCTGCCTACGCTTCGGTATCGAGCATGCGAGATATATCCACAAGGGCTTCGACATGAAGTCGCTGTTCGGGCATCACTGCAGATGGCGACGGCTGATCGGTATCGACCTGCCTACGGTGCACTACCGCACCACGCAAAGCGAGGTGAAGCGGGCTTTCCGCGAGATGGATATCGTGGAAATGCTGGAGCAGCGCGGATACAAGATCCACTTCAATCCTGAATGAAACGTCCGGCGCGTCGAGACCCGTTTACGATGCAAAAGACGATTTCAGCGGCATCATCCGACTAGCGGCCAGCAAGGTCCGCTAGCGTTCGCCGCTCACATCGAGCAGTGCGCCGGTCACATACGACGACGCATCCGACAGCAGCCACACGACCGACTTACCGACCCGTCGGCCGTGGCCGGGCGGCCGACGGGCGTAGTCAAGCCCATCACCTGCGCGCGGTCCAGCTTGCCGCCACTCGCGTGAATATCCGTCTCGATGAGGCCGGGCCGGATCGCGTTCACGCGTACACCGTTGCGCCCGAGTTCCTTGGCGAGCACGATGGTTAGCGTATCGATGGCGCCTTTGGATTCCGCGTAATCGACGTACTCGCCCAGACCGCCGAGGCGCGCCGCCGCCGAGATATTCACGAGCGACCCGCCCTTGCCGCCATGCGATGTCGACATGCGCCGCGCCGCCTCGCGCGCGCACAGATACGCGCCGAGCACGTTGACGTCGAAGACGCGCTTCATGCGTGCGATGTCCATGTCCGCGAGCGACGAGCCCGGCGCGACGATGCCCGCGTTGTTCACCACGCCATCGAGCTTGCCGAAGGCCTGCTTGGTGGCGTCGAACATCGCGACGATCTCGGCTTCGTCGCTGACATCGCCTTGCGCTGACATCGCCTTGAATGGCTATCGCCTGGTCGCCGGCGGCCTTCACGGCGGCGACGGTTGCCTCGGCGGCATCGGCGTTCGAGGTGTAGTTCATGCCGACGCACCAGCCACGCGCGCCCGCGAGCACGGCGACTAAGCGGCCGATACCGCAGCTGCCGCCGGTAATCAGGATAACTTTCGACATCGAACGATCTTCCTCCGTAAGCGTAAGGTCAGACGGCGTCGCGCTTTTCCGTCCACTTGTCGTGCGCGGGCGGCGTGTAGGCCGCGAGCTTGGCGAGCATCTCGGCCGGTTGTGCTGCCACCTGGATGATGTCGAGATACGGTTCGCGCATGAAGCCTTCCTCGACGGTGTGACGCAGCATCGCCATCAGCGGCGCGTAGTAACCGTTCACGTCGAGCAGGCCGACGGGCTTCTGGTGATAGCCCAGTTGCGCCCACGTATAGACCTCGAAAAACTCCTCGAACGTGCCGACGCCGCCGGGCATCGCGACGAAGGCATCGGCGAGATCAGCCATCTTTTTCTTGCGCTCGTGCATGTCGGGCACGACAATCAGCTCGGTCAGATCCGTATGGCCGACTTCCTTCGCGAGCAGCGGTTCGGGGATCACGCCGATCGCGCGCCCGCTCGCGGTGAGCACTTCGTCGGCGATCAGGCCCATCAGTCCGACGCGCCCGCCGCCGTAGACGAGCGAGATACCGTTCTCAACCAACGCGCGGCCGAAGGCCTTGGCCGCTTCGGCATGGACGGGGCGGGCTCCTGTGGCGGAGCCGCAATACACACACACTGCTTTCATTACCAGGAATCCTTTGGAGTGGCGTTCTTCGATGCAGCCGGCGGCGCATCCTCGCGTTGAGGAAGGAAATCCGCGAACTGGTGCTTCGGTAGCTTACTGGAGACGAGGTCGTCGAACATCTGACGCGAGTGTCCGCGCAGATACAGCGCTATGATCGAGATGATATTCAGGCTCGCCTGATGAATCTCCGAGCGGATCGCTTCCTGATCGTTGTACTTGCGCGGATTCATCACGTACTGATAGGACAGCCAGTAAGTGGCGAGCAGTCCCATGTTGGTCGCGATGACGTCGATTTCCTCGGGCGTCGCGACCATTTCCTCATCGGCCACGAGCGCCTCGCACAGTTGATGCGCAAAGCGCACCTTGTGTGTGATGATCTGCTTGAAGTGCGTCTCGAGCGTGTGGTTGCGCGCCAGCAGATCGTTCAGATCGCGATAGAGAAACCGGTACGTCCAAAAAATCCGCCATGTACTGCAGATACGACCACATCTCGTCGATGGTCGGGCGATGGTCGTCCGGAAAGCACAGCCGCTTCTGAATCTGCTGCTCGAACTGCGCGAAGATGCTGTTGATGATGTCGTCCTTGTTGCGGAAATGGTAGTATAGGTTTCCTGGACTGATCTCCATCTCCTCGGCGATCGTCGTTGTGGTGACGTTCGGCTTGCCGATATCGTTGAACAACTTCAGCGATAGTTCGAGTATCCGTTCGCGGGTGCGGCGGGGTGGTTTGGCTTCCATGTCGTCCGACCTTGGCATCCGGCCGCGCTTGTTTGCTCGTCATCAGCATTCGCGCGGCTGCGTCCGTGGCTATTCTTGAGAATGTCAAACGATTATAAACTGGTCGTTCCGCATAACGGACGAGGCTCGCAGGTGAACCTTCGTCTTTATAAGATACGCTGAAGCCACGCGGAATCAAGCGGCCACAGTATCAGCGCCCACGTCACGACGCACACGCCGAGCGCGACCATTACGGCCGCGCTGCCGAAGTCCTTGGCGAGTTTGGAGAGTTCGTGACGTTCGAGGGAGATGCGGTCGATGGCCGCCTCGACACTCGAATTGAGCAGCTCGACGATCAGCACCAGCAGCACCGATGCGATCAGCGCGACGCGTTCCACCGGTGCGACCGGCACGAACACGCTGTACGGAAGCAGAATGGCGGCGAGCGTCAGTTCCTGACGAAACGCGCTTTCCTCGCGTATTGCGACGCGAAAGCCGTTGAGCGAATTCTTCATCGCGTGCCACGCGCGCGTGAAGCCGCGATTGCCCTTGTATGGATTGAAAGGCAGGTCGTCCGGGCTCAAAGGCTCGCGTTGCGGCGGGGAGGCGTCGTTCACGTCGTCGATATCGTCGTCGAACTGATCGGTCGCGCGCGGCTGAGTGCGTCCCGCCGCCGCGCGCGCGTTCGATTCCGCCCGTTCCTGCGCCAGCGCGCGTCGCGTCATGCGGCCGCCCGCGGTCGGTGCTCGCGCCGCCGCGCGGGCCGAATTTGCACAGATGCGAGGCGAACTGCTCGGACGCCGCGCGCCACGAGAAGCGCTCGGCACACGCGCGGGCATCGGCGCGTTCGATCTTCAGCGCGTTCAGGCACGCTTCGCGCAGATCGGGGTTCATCGCGCCGGGGCCGTCGGTGCCGAGCACGTCGATCGGTGACCGGATACGTCGCGACCGGCGTGCCGCAGGCCATCGTTTCGAGCAGCACGAGGCCGAACGTGTCGGTCTTGCTCGGGAACACGAAGACATCGGCGGCAGCATAGACCTTCGCGAGTTCGGGCTGCGACAACACGCCCAGATAGTTCACGTTGGTATAGCGTTTCAGTTCGGCGAGCGCCGGGCCTTCGCCCGCGACCCATTTCGAGCCGGGCAGATCGAGCTTGAGAAACGCCTCGACATTCTTTTCCACGGCCACGCGTCCCACGTACAGGAAGATGGGCCGCGCGGTGTTGAGCACCTTCGAATCCATTGGCTGTAAGATGTCGAGATCGACGCCGCGGGTCCACAGCACGACATTAGTGAAGCCGTATTTTTCGAGGTGCGCCTTGACGACGGGCGTGGGCGCCATCACCGCCTGCGAGTGCTTGTGGAACCAGTGCAGGAAACGGTACGTCATGCCGACGGGAATGCCGAAGCGCGCCTGCACGTACTCCGGAAAACGCCTGTGATACGCGGTCGTAAACGGCAGCTTGTGCTTGAGCGCATACGAACGCGCGGCCATGCCGAGCGGGCCCTCGGTCGCGATATGCAGCGCATCCGGATCGAACTTGTCGATGCGCTCGTTCATTTGCCGGCCGGGCATCAGCGAGAGACGGATCTCGGGATAGGTTGGGCAGGGAATCGTCTTGAATTCGAGCGGCGTGAGCAGTTCCACGCTATGTCCGGGCACGGTGAGTTCCTTGGTCGTGCTCTTGAGTGTGCGCACGACGCCGTTGACTTGCGGCTCCCATGCGTCGGTAACGATCATGATTTTCATTGGCTTGTGCCCGGTTAGGTTTGCGTCGGTGAGCGGGGGCAAGATGTGGTCTCAGACGGTTGCGCGCGCCTTGCTCGGGCGCACTTCTGGGGAATGCATGACGGTCCAGTAGACGACCTTCAGTTTGCCGTCGTAGGTCTCGACCAGCGCGGAGAGGCTCTCTACCCAGTCGCCGTCGTTGCAGTATAGGACGCCGTCAATTTCGCGAATCTCGGCCTTGTGAATGTGCCCGCACACCACGCCATCGCAGCCGCGGCGGCGTGCTTCGTCGGTCATCACTCTTTCGAACTGGGAGATGAAGTTGACCGCGTTCTTCACCTGATGCTTGAGGTACTGCGACAGCGACCAGTAGTTCAGTCCGAGCCTGGAACGCACGCAATTGAACCAGCGGTTGAGCAGCAGGATCATCGTGTAGGCAGTGTCGCTGAGGTACGCGAGCCACTTCGCGTGCTGAATCACGCCATCGAACAGGTCACCGTGCACGATCCAGAGGCGCTTGCCTGCGAGCGTCGTGTGGAAGGCTTCGCTGCGCACGTGAATATCGCCGAACGCGAGATCGCAGAACTGGCGCGCGGCTTCGTCGTGATTGCCGGGGATATACACGACCTGCGTGCCCTTGCGTGCCTTGCGCAGAATTTTCTGCACGACGTCGTTGTGCGCCTGCGGCCAGAACCAGCCTTTGCGTAACTGCCATCCGTCGATGATGTCGCCGACGAGGTACAGGTATTCGGAGTCGTTGTGACGCAGGAAATCGAGCAGATACGGCGCCTGGCAGCCGCCCGAACCCAGGTGGATGTCCGACAGCCAGATCGTCCGGTAGCGATGCAGCGCGTCGCCGGAATTGCCGTCCTTGTCGGGCGAGGTGAGCTGCGTATCGGACAGGCCGGGCACACCCGCCGATGCGGACGCGTCGGACGATTCGGGGGAATCAGGCTTGAGGGCGAATGGATCGACGCGCAGGTCATTAAGGTCATTATTGCGAAAGCGTAGGGTCGTGGACGGCTCGATTGGGGAGGTGACTGTCGAGTTCAAGGCCATTGGCTCGCGCATCGAGTTTCGGTATGCACATTGCGCCACGCGAGGGTGACGGAGCCGTGACAGTCACGAGAACTTCTTATTACCTGCCGTCAGCCGCTCGGGCGGCTGGCTGCATCGTCACGATGCGCGTGCCCGCGAGACGATCGTGGATGAATTGCCGCGCCGGGTCGAGGCACACGGCCAACGCCCACCCAATCACTCACGCAAGCAGTACGAGAAGCGTTTGTGGCACGGCGAGACCGAGAATCGGATGGAGCGCGAGTGGCGGCAGGAACCACAGCCACGCGAGCAGATAACGCGCGAACGCGCGCAGCGGTTTGACCGGCCGACCGTGCGCGTCGACGAGTTTGAGCCGCCAGGTTTTCATCAGCAGCGTTTGCCCACCGTGGCACCAAAACCACACGAAATACGCCGCGAGCACGATGCCGACCCACGCCATCAGCCAGTTGTGGAGCATGAGGCCGTTGCGCTCTGCGAAAGCGTGCTGAAGAGGTACGCGGCGAGGAAGATCACGCCGAAAAGAATCATGGCTTCGTAGAGCATCGCCGCAAGCCAGCGGCGCAGGGACGGCGCGCGCAATGGCGACTCGATTACCGATGCGCTCGCGCTCATGCGGTCAGGACCCGTTGTAGACGGAAGGCGCCTGCTGCGGCGACACCGGAATGGGCGTGGCCGGCACGATGCTCGCGGCGTTCGGAATGCCTTGCTGTGTCGGCGTGGCGGAGGAGGGCGCGGGCGCTGCCGGCGCGCCGGATCTGGCTTCGGCGTGGTCCGCGCTCGCATGGCCTTTGCGCGAGGCGAACAGGCGGTTCAGATCCTTCACCTCGGTCTTTCCGGTCGGCGGGGCGGACACGACGGTCGGACGGCGATTGCGTTCGGTCGCGGCGAGCTTCTTCTTCTGCTCTTCGGAAAGTTTCTGATAGGCATCCCACGCCTCTTTGCGCTTTTCCAGCGGAACCTGCTTGGACACCTGATAGTTCTCGCGCGCCACCTTGCGCTCCTCGGGCGTCAGGCGCACCCATTCTTCCATGCGCTTGTGCAGCTTTTCCTGCGCTTCTGCCGACATGCGGTGATAACGCGATGCGATCTTGAGCCACTTCTGTTTGCGCTCGTCGCTGAAGGAATCCCACTGTTTTTCGAACGGCGCGAGCGCGACGCGTTGCGCGTCGGTGAGATGGTTCCACGAAGTCGGACTATCTGATGTGATGCTCGCGACCGGCAAGGCGCTCGCGCTGCCGGCCGCGACCGATGGCGCCGCGGCCGTGGCGGGATAAAAGCGCGGATACGTTGCGGCGAACGCGACCAGACCCGCAATCGCACAACCGAAGACAATCGCGAGACCGCGCTTGTAACTCACCCGAACTTCCCCCGCGTTTAATTCAACAAATGCTTAATGATCGCGACAGATACGCGTTGAAGCCGTGGTCCAGATAGGCGTCGAGCGGCAGGCTGTCGGACATCATCGCGGCGTCGATATCGGCAAGTTCGGCCTTGCGTTGCTGATCTTCCCAGTAAGCGATCCCGGCAATGCCGATCACCAGCGCCGTCAACGGCCAGATCAGGCCGAGTCCGCCCAGCTTGGCTATCAGGCCTTTGCGTGCGTGCGTGTCGTCACCGCTGCCCAGGGACAGCGATGCGCCCGCGCTGGCCAGAACCGGCGTGAAGGCCGGCACGGCCACTTTCTCCGGCTTCTTGCGGGCGATGGCGGCACGCCGCGCGGCGGGGAGCTTGTCGACCGCAACGGGTGGAATGTTCGATGCGTTCTCGTCCAGTGCGCGAATGATTTTTAGCGCGAAGTCGTTTTCCTTCGATTCAAGACTGGTACTCATAGCGTTATCCCTTTCGCTTTCAGAGCTTGAGCGAGTGCATGCGTGGCTCGTGAGCAATGCGTTTTCACGCTACCCTCGGAGCAGCCCATCGCGGCGGCCGTCTCTGCGACATCCATGTCCTCCCAGTAACGCATGAGAAAAGCTTCTCGTTGACGCGCTGGCAGTTTTTGGATTTCGGCATCGATCAGATTGAGTACCTGTTCGCGCTCTAATTTATTCTCGCTGCTCTCGCTGCCTGTTGTGCTGTCTTCGGATTCGAAGGTTTCGAGCGGGTCGAATTCGTCGTCGGCGTTACCGAACGAGGAGAACAGGCTGACCCAGGTATTGTGGACCTTCTGGCGACGGAAATAATCGTGCGTCGCGTTCTGCAGGATACGCTGGAACAAAAGGGGAAGCTCGAAAGGTGGGCGATCGCCGTACTTTTCCGCCAGCTTGATCATCGCGTCCTGCACGATGTCGAGCGCCGCGTCGTCGTTGCGCACGGTATAGACGGTTTGCTTGAACGCGCGTCGTTCGACGCCCGCCAGGAAATCGGCAAGTTCCTTGTCTGATGCCATCCTATGGAGCCCGGCGCAACGAAATTTGCGTCAGTAATTGCGTCGAGAGGGGTCTGGAGTTCTGGGAAAACCGGGCGATGCTAGCAAATTTTCGCCAGACCCGGAAATTTTCAGCGGATTAGTCATAGAGCATCGCCTGTCGCGGAGACATCTCGCGTGGGTGCGATAAGCCATCGCGTTGCGCCTCTGTGTGTCCCAAAGCGGTTCAAAACTCGGCACTCGGACGGTTCCTACACTTTTTGCTTGACCCGTCTCGCGTGCCGGACTACATTTTCCAACTCGCATCATCCAGTGAAATGTCTGCTTTGAGGCGAGCCCAAGAAGCACGCCTGTCAAACCAAAACGCGCCGCTTGAACCCGAGCCACAAGCCCGGTAGAGAGCACCCGATCAATTTTTTTGCCGAAAATTCGAAAGGTGACGAATGAACATGCCTAGCGCGGAATTTTCCACGTCGGATACCACTACCTCTCACGAAGCAGACTCCATCGGCGGCACCGTGCTCATGCGCGCGCTCGCTGACGAAAATGTCGAATTCATCTGGGGCTATCCCGGCGGCTCGGTACTATACATCTACGACGAGCTGTACAAGCAGGACAAGATTCAGCACATCCTCGTGCGCCACGAGCAGGCTGCCGTGCACGCCGCCGACGCCTATGCGCGTTCCACCGGCAACGTGGGCGTGTGCCTCGTGACGTCGGGCCCGGGCGTGACCAATGCCGTCACCGGCATCGCCACGGCCTACATGGATTCCATTCCGTTGGTCGTGATCAGCGGCCAGGTTCCGACCGCGGCCATCGGTCTCGACGCGTTCCAGGAGTGCGATACGGTCGGCATTACGCGTCCCTGCATGAAGCACAACGTCCTCGTGAAGGACGTGCGCGCCCTCGCTGCCACCATCAAGAAGGCGTTCTACATTGCGCGTACCGGCCGTCCCGGGCCCGTGCTGATCGATATTCCGAAGGACGTGTCGAAGGCACCGTGCAAGTACGAGCCGATCAAGAGCGTGTCGCTGCGTTCGTACAATCCGGTCACCAAAGGCCACTCCGGCCAGATCCGCAAGGCGGTGCAACTGCTGCTGTCGGCCAAGCGCCCGTATATCTACACCGGCGGCGGCATCATCCTCGCGGATGCATCGCGCGAACTGAACCAGTTCGCCGATCTGCTTGGCTATCCAGTCACCAACACGCTGATGGGCCTCGGCGGTTATCGCGCGTCCGACAAGAAGTTTTTGGGCATGCTCGGCATGCACGGCACGTACGAAGCCAACATGGCGATGCAGAACTGCGACGTGCTGATCGCCATCGGCGCGCGCTTCGACGACCGCGTGATCGGCGACCCGAAGCACTTCGCCTCGTCGCCGCGCAAGATCATCCACATCGACATCGATCCGTCGTCCATTTCCAAGCGTGTGAAGGTGGATATCCCCATCGTCGGCGACGTGAAGGAAGTGCTCAAGGAACTGATCGAGCAGCTTCAGCACGCCGAGCACGGCCCGGATACGCAGGCGCTCAATACGTGGTGGGACAAGATCGAAGGCTGGCGCTCGAAGGATTGCCTTGCCTACGACCGAAAGAGCGACATCATCACGCCGCAGTACGTGGTCGAAAAGCTCGCCGAGCTGACCTACGGCAACGCGTTCGTGTGCTCGGACGTCGGCCAGCACCAGATGTGGGCGGCGCAGTTCTATCCGTTCAATAAGCCGCGCCGCTGGATCAACTCAGGCGGCCTCGGCACCATGGGCTTCGGCCTGCCCGCGGCGATGGGCGTGAAGATGGCCTATCCGGACGACGAAGTGGTCTGCATCACCGGCGAAGGCTCCATCCAGATGTGCATTCAGGAGCTCTCGACGTGCAAGCAGTACAACACGCCCGTCAAGATCATCTCGCTGAACAACCGCTATCTGGGCATGGTGCGCCAGTGGCAGCAGATCGAGTACAAGAAGCGCTATTCCAGTTCTTACATGGACGCGCTGCCCGACTTCGTGAAGCTGGCCGAAGCGTACGGCCACGTCGGCATTCGCGTCGAAAAAACCGCGGACGTCGAGCCGGCGCTGAAGGAAGCGCTGCGTCTGAAGGATCGCACCGTATTTCTCGATTTCCAGACCGATCCCACCGAAAACGTATTCCCGATGGTGCAGGCAGGCAAGGGCATCACGGAAATGCTGCTCGGGTCTGAGGATCTATAACGCGGGTTCGTGTCGTGAGGCTCGCGCGTGCCTGTCTTCACAAAGGACATGAGCGGCGCGCGGGTTTTTCGGAACGGATGCTTATCTGGATAAACATCGGGAATTGCATACATGAAACACATCATCTCCGTTTTGCTGGAAAACGAGCCGGGCGCGTTATCGCGTGTCGTCGGGCTGTTTTCGGCGCGCGGCTATAACATCGAAACGCTGACGGTGGCGCCGACCGAAGACAGTTCCCTGTCGCGGTTGACCATCGTCTCGATTGGCTCGGGCGACGTGATCGAACAGATCACGAAGCACCTGAACCGCCTGATCGAGGTGGTGAAAGTAGTCGACCTGACAGATGGCGCCCACATCGAGCGAGAGCTGATGCTCATCAAGGTAAGGGCGGTCGGCAAGGAGCGCGAAGAGATGAAGCGCATGGCGGATATCTTCCGCGGCCGCATCATCGACGTGACCGAGAAGACCTACACGATGGAACTGACGGGCGCGTCCGACAAGCTCGACGCGTTCATCCAGGGTCTCGACGCCACGGCCATCCTGGAAACGGTTCGCACGGGCAGTTCCGGCATCGGCCGGGGCGAGCGGATTCTCAAGGTCTGACGGTCGACCGCCAGCCCGCCAATTAGCAGCGCAAGTAGCACACAAAATTCAACGCATTAGGACAAGGAACCAACTAGGACAAGGAACCACCATGAAAGTTTTCTACGACAAAGACGCCGACCTCTCCCTCATCAAGGGCAAGCAAGTCGCCATCATCGGTTATGGCTCGCAAGGCCATGCGCACGCGCTGAACCTGAAGGAAAGCGGCGTGAACGTGACGGTCGGCCTGCGTAAGGGCGGCACATCGTGGAGCAAGGCCGAGAACGCGGGCCTGAAGGTGAAGGAAGTGGGCAAGGCTGTGAAGGGCGCCGACGTCGTCATGATGCTGCTGCCGGACGAGCAGATCGCCGAAGTCTACAAAAACGAAGTGCACGCCAACGCCAAGGAAGGCGCGGCGCTGGCCTTCGCGCACGGCTTCAACATCCACTATGGCCAGGTGATCCCGCGCGCCGACCTCGACGTCATCATGATCGCGCCGAAGGCGCCGGGCCACACGGTGCGCAACACGTACCAGAACGGCGGTGGTGTGCCGCAACTGATCGCGGTCGCGCAGGACAAGACCGGTTCCGCGCGCGACGTGGCGCTGTCGTACGCTGTCGCGAACGGCGGCGGCCGCGCCGGCATCATCGAAACGAACTTCCGTGAAGAAACCGAAACCGACCTGTTCGGCGAACAAGCCGTGCTGTGCGGCGGTACGGTCGATCTGATCAAGGCCGGCTTCGAAACGCTGGTCGAGGCAGGTTACGTGCCGGAAATGGCGTACTTCGAGTGCCTGCACGAACTGAAGCTGATCGTCGACCTGATCTATGAAGGCGGCATCGCCAACATGAACTACTCGATCTCGAACAACGCAGAGTTCGGCGAGTACGTGACGGGCCCGCGCATCATCACGGACGACACAAAGAAGGCGATGAAGGCCGTCCTCGCGGACATCCAGACCGGCGAATACGCGAAGAACTTCATTCTGGAAAACCGCGCCGGCGCGCCGACGCTGCAATCGCGCCGCCGTATCACGGCCGAGCACCAGATCGAAGTCGTGGGCGAAAAGCTGCGCGCGATGATGCCGTGGATCGCGAAGAACAAGCTGGTCGACCAGTCGAAGAACTAAGTTCCGCGTTCGACTGACCCGCAGTCACGCTTTTTGCTAAACGAAAGCCGTCCGGATGCCCTGTGCTCCGGGCGGCTTTTGCTATCCTATGGTTTTTAAAAACACAGAACTCGTTCATGAACTATCCACATCCGATCATTGCCCGCGAAGGCTGGCCGTTCATCGCCATCGCGGCTGTCGTCGCCATCCTCGTGCAGGCGATCGGTGGTTTCGGCTTCGCCTGGCTCTTCTGGCTGATCGTGATTTTCGTCGTCCAGTTCTTCCGTGATCCGGCACGCCCGATTCCCGCCCAGCCTAACGCCGTGCTGTGTCCGGCGGACGGCCGCATCGTTGTGGTCGAAATCACGCAGGACCCGTATGCGGGCCGCGAAGCGCTCAAGATCAGCGTGTTCATGAACGTGTTCAACATGCACTCGCAGCGCTCGCCGGTGGACGGTGTGATCACCAAGGTGCAGTACTTTCCGGGCGCGTATCTGAGCGCCGCGGTCGACAAGGCCTCCACCGAGAACGAACGCAACGCGGTCGTCATCCAGACGGCGGCGGCGCATACGGTGACTTCCGTGCAGATCGCCGGTCTCATCGCGCGCCGCATCCTGTGTTACGTGCATGTCGGCGAACCGCTCACGCGCGGCCAGCGTTACGGCTTCATCCGCTTCGGCTCGCGTGTGGATGTGTATCTGCCGATCGGTAGTCGGCCGCGCGTGTCGATCGGCGAAAAGGTGTCGGCCTCGTCGACGGTCCTCGCCGAGTTCGCGGAATAACGCCGTTTCGGATCGGGCAGGACTCGGAGGACTCGATGGCGGCATTCAAACCGCGCCGTAACCGCATGAACGGAGCGCCCCCGCGCGCGTTCCGTCGCAACAAGGCTGCGCAGGACGTCGTCGTCGAGACGCGGCGCGCCAAGCGGCAGCAATTTCTCAAGAAGCGCGGTATCTATCTGCTGCCGAACGCCTTCACCACTGCCGCGCTGTTCTGCGGTTTCTTCGCCGTTGTGCAAGCCATGAACGTGCGCTTCGAGATTGCGGCCATCGCCATCTTCGTCGCGATGGTGCTCGACGGCATGGACGGCCGCGTTGCGCGCATGACCCACACGCAGAGCGCGTTCGGCGAGCAGTTCGATAGCTTGTCGGACATGGTGTCGTTCGGCGTCGCGCCGGCGCTCGTGATGTACGAATGGGTGCTGAAGGATCTCGGCCGCTGGGGCTGGCTCGCGGCGTTCGTCTATTGCTCGGGCGCGGCGCTCCGGCTCGCGCGCTTCAATACGAATGTCGGCGTGGTCGACAAGCGCTATTTCCAGGGCCTGCCGTCGCCGGCGGCCGCCGCGCTGATCGCGGGCTTCGTGTGGCTCGCAACCGACAACCGCGTGCCGCTCAAGCTCGCGTGGCTGCCGTGGGTCGCGTTCGCGCTGACCATCTATGCGGGCGTGACGATGGTGTCGAACGCGCCGTTCTACAGCGGCAAGGCGCTCGATGTGCGCTATCGCATTCCGTTCGTGGGCGTGCTGCTGATCGTGGTGGCGTTCGTGCTGGTGTCGTCCGACCCGCCGGTGATCCTGTTCTGCCTCTTCGTGCTGTACGGTTTCTCCGGATACTTCTGGTGGGGCTATATGGCGATACGCGGCAGGCCGAACCCCGCGCGCAGTTCGCAGCCGGATCATTGAAAGCAAGGGTTAGATGTAAAAAAAGCGCCGGATTCCGTCACCTTTTTTCATGCATGGGCCTGCGGGAGACTTAGCCCGA
The DNA here is from genome assembly GCA_001184395.1 of Candidatus Paraburkholderia calva. Taxonomy (GTDB): domain Bacteria; phylum Pseudomonadota; class Gammaproteobacteria; order Burkholderiales; family Burkholderiaceae; genus Caballeronia; species Caballeronia calva. The sequence continues at coordinate 16,154 of LFLF01000072.1, forward strand.
AACCAGCGTGCCGTTCGAGATATGCACGCGCTCGTCTTGCTGGAACGGCGGCGGGTTCTTTCTTGTACGTGAAGTAACGCGAATGGTCGTCTTCCATTCGCACGCGCACCGAATGATCGGTTTCGCTGCGGATATGCTTCTCTACCGAAGAATTCCCCGCAAGATCGCCGCCGAGCGTGCCGAGCAGCGTCATCGCGGTACGGCCGCCACCGCGTCCAAACTGATTGCCGACGACACCGCCCGCCACCGCGCCGATACCGGTGCCATGACCTTCACGGCACACGGCCGATATGGCCTCGACCGTGCCGCAGATCGTGCACGCGGTTATACATGCTGCTGCGGTTGCTGCTGAGCGTAGGAGGGCTGCGCGGGCTGCTGTTGCGCCGCTTGTTGTTGGGCGGCCTGAGCTGAAGGCGATTGCGTTGTGCTCGGCGCCGCCGAATCGACGACTGGCTGCTGCGCCGAATCGCTCGAAGCCTTCGGGAACAGCCCCGTCATCGCGGCAGTGGCCACGGAGGCTTGCGCGATGACCGTGCCTGCCGCCGTCGCGATGAGCGGATGCAACCGGCACGGTTGATTCAATGCGCCGCCCGAAGACTGCGAAGTGCTGAGTTTATTGGTCCCGTTATCCATTTTTTTGGACCTCCAGTGCGAGGTGAATTACCGCTATTCTAAGCTATTGTCGGGGAAACCCGTATTTTGCGCTTTTCCGCTTGTAACAATTTCCCGGGAATTGGCGTGTCTTCGATACAGCACATCCGATGCCAAGCTCGAAATCACGCGGTTTTCCGCCAAGCCGGCCGCAGGTGCTTTTGAAACTTTTACCAGCAGTTACAACAAAATCGTTCAGACAAAAAAGCGTGCCTCGGCGGGCGCGCTCGTCGGTACTTCGAGGCACTGCGAAGCACTGTACTGTGGAGTTTCAGTCTTCGCGGCGCAGATGCGGAAAGAGAATCACGTCACGAATGCTCGGGCTGTCGGTCAAGAGCATCACCAGACGGTCGATGCCGATGCCGCAACCGCCCGTCGGCGGCATGCCGTGCTCGAGCGCTCGAATATAGTCGGCGTCGAAGTACATCGCTTCCTCGTCGCCGGCGTCCTTCTGATCGACCTGCTTCTGGAAGCGCGCGGCCTGATCTTCCGGATCGTTCAGTTCCGAAAAGCCATTGGCGATTTCGCGGCCCGTGACGAATAGCTCGAAACGCTCCGTGATGCCCGCTACTGTGTCCGACTCGCGCGCCAGCGGCGAGACTTCGATCGGGTAACCGACGATATACGTCGGTTCCCACAACTGCGACTCGGCGGTTTCTTCGAACAGCGCCAGTTGGAGCGCGCCGATGCCCGCATTGAGGAACGCCGGCTGCTCCGTGTCCATGCCGAACTTCTTCAATTCGGCGCGCATGAACGTGCTGCCGCCCAATTGCTCGTCGGTGTATTGTGGTGCGTACTTCTGAATGGCCTGATTGATCGTCAGGCGATGGAACGGCTTTGCCAGATCGATTTCGCGGCCTTGATACGTGATGGTCGCGGTGCCGAGCGCATCGATCGCGGTCTGACGGATGAGTTGCTCGGTGAAGTCCATGAGCCACGCGTAATCGGTGTACGCGGCGTAGAATTCCATCATCGTGAATTCCGGGTTGTGACGTGGCGATACGCCTTCGTTCCGGAAGTTACGGTTGATCTCGAACACACGCTCGAAGCCGCCGACGATCAGCCGCTTGAGATAAAGCTCAGGCGCGATACGCAGGAACATCTGCATGTCGAGCGCGTTGTGATGCGTGACGAAAGGCTTGGCCGCCGCGCCGCCCGGAATGGGGTGGAGCATCGGCGTTTCGACTTCCATGAAGTCGGCCTTCGCCATGAAATTGCGGATCGACGAGAACGCCTTGGTGCGCGCGAGGAAGGTCTTGCGCGATTCCGGCGCGACGATCAGATCGACATAGCGCTGGCGACAGCGCATTTCCTGATCGGCCAGACCGTGAAACTTGTCTGGCAGCGGCCGCAGCGCTTTCGAGAGCAGACGCAGTTCCGTGCAGCGCACCGACAGTTCGCCCTTGTTGGTGCGGAACAGGACGCCCTTAGCCGCGACGATATCGCCCAGGTCCCACTTCTTGAACGCGTCGTAGGTCTCTGCGCCGACATCCGCCGGCGTGATGAAGAACTGGATCTGGCCGTTGCCGTCCTGCGCCGTCGCGAAGCTGGCCTTGCCCATCACGCGCTTGAGCATCATGCGGCCGGCGAGCGCGACGGCGAGGGGATTCGCTTCGAGCGCATCCTTGTCGGTGTTGGCGTATTTGGTCTGCAACGCGGCGGCGTGATGCGTCGGGCGGAAATCGTTCGGATAGGCGACGCCTTGCTCGCGCAGCGAGCGCAGCTTTTCGCGGCGCTCGGCGATGATCTGGTTCTCTTCCAGTTCCGGAGTGGCGTCCGGTTGAGTCGGTTCGGTCATGATGTGTGGCTTTCGATGCGGTGATTGCGGCCCGATTAAGCCGTGCGTGAGGTCGAAAAACGGCGCGGCCGATTACGATTACCGATGGGCCGCGCCGCGTACAGGACGGTCAGACGCCCTGTTTCAGATTCGCGTCGATGAAGTCGTCGAGGTCGCCGTCGAGCACGGCGCGCGTGTTGCTCATTTCCACGTTGGTCCGCAGGTCCTTCACGCGGCTCTGGTCGAGCACGTAAGAGCGGATCTGATGGCCCCAGCCCACGTCGGTTTTGCTCGATTCCAGCTTGTCCTGTTCGGCCTGGCGCTTGCGCATTTCGAACTCATAGAGACGCGCCTGCAGCATCTGCATGGCGTCTGCGCGGTTGCGGTGCTGCGAGCGGTCGTTCTGACACTGCACGACGATGCCGGTCGGCGCGTGCGTCAGACGCACGGCGGAGTCGGTCTTGTTGATGTGCTGGCCGCCCGCGCCGGATGCGCGATAGGTGTCCGTGCGGATATCGGCGGGATTGATTTCGATCTCGATCGAATCGTCGATTTCCGGATACACGAACACCGACGAGAACGACGTGTGACGCCCGCCCGACGAATCGAACGGCGACTTGCGCACGAGCCGGTGAATGCCGGTTTCGGTGCGCAGATAGCCGTACGCGTACTCCCCTTCGACCTTGATGGTCGCGCTCTTGATGCCGGCGACGTCGCCTTCCGACTCTTCGAGCACTTCGGTCTTGAAGCCCTTGCGTTCGCAATAGCGCAGATACTGGCGCAGCAGCATGGACGCCCAGTCGCACGCTTCGGTGCCGCCGGCGCCCGCCTGAATGTCGATGAAGCAGTTGTTTGGATCGGCTGGATTCGAGAACATCCGGCGAAATTCCATGTCTTCGACGCGCAGACGCAGGGCATCGGCGTCGGATTCGCAGGCGACGAGGGTGTCTTCGTCGTTTTCTTCGCGCGCCATGCCGAACAGGTCGTCGGCGTCGCGCAGATCGTTGTCCAGCGCCGTGAGCGTGGTGACCACGCCGTCCAGCAGCTTCTTTTCACGACCGAGCGCCTGTGCGTTCTTCGAGTCGTTCCAGACGTTCGGATCTTCGAGTTCTTTGTTGACTTCAGCTAGACGCGCAAACTTGGCGTCGTAGTCAAAGTATCCCCGTAGCTCGCCCGCGCGACGGCGCAGGTCGGCCAGAAGGCTTTCGATCGCGTTGAGACGTTCCGCTTCCATTGTCAATCTTCGGCTTCGTAAAGAGGTTCAATTATAGCCGACAGACCGTGAAATCCCTGCCGGGAGCGGGTGTGGCCCGTTCGACGCGCGCCGTTTTAGCAGGCTGTTGAAATAGTCTTTTTTCGAACGCGCGCCTCTACTCACTCGAAAGAGCTAACGCGACATTCAGTCCCAACTAATTTGACGCCGGACTTCGTTGATTCAGGTGCGACCACTGATACTTACGTAAGTCATGACATCACCACAGCTCGGCTTGTTTCCAACATGCGGCGATGATTGATTTGCGTTTCTGCCCGCTCTTGAGCATATTGCGAGCGGTGTACTTCAGTGCAGCGAG
>LFLF01000073.1 GCA_001184395.1 Candidatus Paraburkholderia calva
TGACGCGCATGGGAACGCTGGCCGCTCGGGCGGCATGAGAGCGAACGTCGAAAAGAATGCGACATTAGCAGCACCTGAATCAACGAAGTCCGGCGTTAAATTAGTTGGGTCTGAACGTCGCGTTGGCTCTTTCGAATGAGTAGGCGCACATTCAAAAAAACTATTTCAACAGCCTGTTAGAGCGGGCCCATGATGAGCGTTGAAGCCGTACACGTGACGATCGCCTGCGAGCACGACGAGTTCGACGGTGCGTTCCTGACCCGGCTCGAAGCGCACGGCGGTGCCTGGGACGATATTGAGCCTGAAGCCGCGCGCTTGAGGCCGACCCCGTGGCCGCAAGCCAGGGCGATACGTCAATGCCGAGCAACGGCAGGCCGAAGAACACGAGAAACAACCTCTATCAGCAAAGGCGTGCCCTGAAAAACCTCGATGTAGCCTTTGACGATGGTGCGCAGCAAGCGCGACTTCGACACGCGCATCACGAGCAGCGCGAAGCCGACGACGCCGCCCAGCACGAAAGACACGATGGACAGTACCACTGTCCAGCGCTCCGCCAGCAAGAGGTTTTTGAGTATCTGCGCAAAGGTGAACTCAATCATCGCGCGATGCTCCGGTTATGCGCGAACAATCGCCTGCCCGCCGCATTCAGCGCCATGCGCAGGAGCAACGTTATCACGAGATAAGCGCTGGTGATGAAGAAGCACGTCTCGAATGCGCGGAAATTGCGCGACTGGATATAGCTTGTCGCATACGTGAGATCGGGAACCGAGATTTGCGACACCACGGTGGAGCCGAGTATCGTGATCACGATCTGGCTCGTTAAGGCCGGAAACACCTTGGCAAGCGCCTGCGGCAACACGACATGACGAAACGCCTCGCCCGGCGACATCGCAAGCGATGCCGCCGCTTCGTGATGTCCACGCGGCACGGCGGAAATGCCCGCGCGGATGATCTCGATCGAATAGGCGCCCAGGTTGAGTGTCATCACAAGAATGGCGGCGACATAGTCGCTTAGATGAATGCCAAGCGCGGGCAAGCCGAAAAACACGAAGAACAACTGCACGATGAACGGCGTGTTGTGGATCGCTTCCACATAGCCGCCGACCGTGCCGCGTACCCACGCATGCTTGCTGCTGCGCCCGACCGCACCGAGCACGCCAACCGTCACGCCCAGTGCCGTCGATACAGCCGCGAGCGCGAGCGTGGTCGCCGTGCCGCTCGCGAACATGCCGGCGTATTGTGTGAGATTGCCGAACTCGAGTTGATAAGCCATCGCGGACGCGGTCCTTGCGTTACAGCGTCGCGGTAGCCGCTGGCCGAACCACTTCTTGGACATCGTGTTGAGCGTGCCGTCCTTCTTCGCTTGCGCAATCGCGTCGTTGACCTTCGCTATCAGACGCGGCTCGTTTTTGTTCACGCCGACGAAGCACGGCGAATCCTCGATGATGAACTTCGTCTCCGGACGGCGCGGCGGATTCTTCGCGAGAATCGCCGCCACGACGATGTTGCCCGCCGCGATCAGTTGCACCTGTCCCTACAGAAACGCCGAGATGGTCGCGTTCGGTGCCATCTGCGAGAGCGCGATTTCCTCCAGCGCACCGCGCGTCGCGCCCACGGTCTTGCCGGTGAGATCGGCCGGAACGGTCACCTTGATGTCGGCAGGACCGAACACGCCCTGGAAGTAGGGCGCATAAGCGGATGAGAAATCGAGCACCTTTTCGCGGTCCGGCGTCTTGCTAAGTGACGGGATCACGAGATCGACCTTGTTGGTTGTCAGGTATGGAATGCAGTTCGCGCTGTTGACGGGCACCAGTTCGAGCTTCACGTTCATCGATTTGGCGAGCAGCGCGGCCGTGTCGACGTCGTACCTTGCGGCTTCATGTCGGCGCTGACCACGCCGAAGGGCGGATAGTTTTCCGGCACGGCGACGCGCAGCGTACCGTTCTTGGCGATGCTGTCAAGGCCGTCGGCGTGAGCGGCGAGGGGAGAGCAGGCGACAAGCAGTGCGACGAGCGCCGTGCGGCGCGCGCGGGAGAACAGATTCGGCATCGATGATCCTTCGGGCTTGAATGGCTGCATTGGAATTGCGCGGTTTCTGAGCTGAGGCTTAAAGCGAGAGTCGTGCCATCGATGCCTGTTCTTTGTGCGGCGTGCGTTAGCGCGTCATGTGCTCGAGGTAAAGCACGAATGCGGTGCGTCTACGTGTACCATCGCGATGCGTTCAGGTTGTCCACAATCGCAGCGGCCTGGCATCGACACCATGCACGAGCGGACGAAGCCGCCTCCAGCAATCGGTGAGGGTGTTTTGCAGCGGCTCCATCGAGCGGTTCAGCGCGCGCACGATCATTATGCCGTCGGTCACGCAGGATGCCGCGGCGCGCAGTGTATCGTCGAACGGCAGGTGTGCGATGATAGGTTCGGCGAGTGCATCGTCGCATGCGGGACCGACGGCCCAGAGCGTGCCGTAAACGGGGAAGTCTGCGAGTCCTTGCGCGGCGTTGCGCAGTGGATCGTTCGCATCGAGCAAGGCTGAGTTCGAACCATAACGGCTTGCCGTCACGCTTCGCGATACCGCCTTGATATGCCCTTGCGTCCAGCGCTCGCCAGCGGCGGCGCATCCGAGCAGCGTTGCATCCCAGCCGATGGCCGTCGCGGTTTCATCGATCGTCAGTTCGAACGCGAGTTCGATGTTCGACGACTCGAACACGATGTTGTTTTGCAGAAGCCAGTCGAGCTTCGCGCACGGGCCGACATCGATGGCGATGCGTTGTGTCGCGAGTTTGCCGTTGGCCTTGTACCACTTGGTGGCGCCAGGCGTGGTGATGACGGCGTGCGTGTCTTCGGCGAGTTTCACGTCGATGGACAGTCGGTCACCCCCCCCCCGCTACATCACCCGGCGGATGCACGATCCCCGAATGACAGGTATCGCTTTCGGGATAAAGCGGGCGTTGCAGGTGCAGCGGCCCTTCATGCCTTGCGATGAACGCAAACCGTGCGGCCGTGTTGACGTGCGTAACCGAGTTCGAGCGAGCCGCGCCAGATGTTGGGATCGACTAGCGTCGCGTGCGATTCATGCAGCATGTGAGCGATGCGATGGGGAATAAGTCGCCATCGTACGGCGATCAGCTCGCGCACTCCATGCGCGTCCATTTCATCGCCTGCACCACCCGCGATGATTTCGCCGCGGCTCATGACCCAATAGCGATCCGCGAGTTCGCGTGCGAAGTCGTAGTACTGTTCAACGAGCAGCACGGTCATGCCCATTTCATCGACGAGCTGGCGCAGCGTGCGGCAGATGGCCAGTTCTTGTTGCTGTCCGCCGGAGAGGTCGCCGTGGCGGCGGTTCTTCATGTCGCGCAACACCGGGAACAGGTCGTAGATGTGGTCCGGTATTTTCGAAGGTGCCTTGTGGCTGGTGGCGCCGACCAGGAGGTTCTCTTTCACCGTCAGGCGCGAGAAGATGTCGCGGCCCTGGGGCACATAGGCCAGGCCTGTCGCCACTCTGGCATGCGTCGGCATCGAGGATATTTTTTGGCCTTGCCAGCTTATCGTGCCGCTCTTTGTCGGGACTACGCCCATCAGGCAACGTAGCAGCGTCGTCTTGCCTATGCCGTTGTGGCCCAGCAGTACGGTTAGCTTGCCGTTGGGGACGGTCATCTTCACATCTCGCAGGATGTGGCTGCCGCCGTAGTACTGGTTCAAAGCTTCTACTTCCAGCATTTTCTTTTCTCCAACTATGTTTGGTCTTTTTGGGCTTCGTCGGCGTTTTTAGTACGCTTCGTCGGCACAATGAATCTGTTTTCGCACTTTCTATTCAGTAGCCGTCTCCCCGGCGGCTACTGAATAGAAAGTGCGAAAACAGATTCATTGTGCCGACGAAGCGTACTAAAAACGCCGACGAAGCCCAAAAAGAGCGCACTCACTCACCGCCCAAGATAAGACTCAATCACAGCCTCATCCCGCTTGACATCATCGAGCGTGCCTTCAGCAAGAACAGCCCCTTCGGCCATAACGGTAACCTTCCCGGCATCACCCGACAGAGCAGCAACAAACTCCATATCGTGTTCAACGACCATCATCGAACACGTCCCCCTGAGCTTATTGAGCAACTCGGCAAGCTCCATGGTTTCATGATCGGTCATCCCCGAAACCGGCTCATCGAGCAACAAAAGTGCAGGTTGCTGCATCAGCAACATCCCGATCTCGAGTCGCTGCTTCTGGCTGTGCGAAAGCGCGCCCGCAAGCCGCATAGCCTGATGCTGCAATCGAATCAGTTCGAGCATCTCCTCGATGCGTTACTGCGATTCCTTATCGAGCCGCGCGCGCAGCGAAGCAAACCAGCTCTTGTCGGTCTTCATCGCAAGCTCGAGGTTTTCCCATACCGGATGATTCTCGAACAAAGTAGGCTTCTGAAACTTGCGCCCGATACCCGTGCGCGCAATGACCGGCTCCGACATCCGCGTCAGATCGAAGGTCTGCCCGAGAAAGACCTTGCCGCCGTCCGGCCGCGTCTTGCCAGTGATCACATCCATCATCGTGGTCTTGCCCGCGTCGTTCGGGCCGATCACGCAGCGCAACTCGCCGACATCGATCGACAAGGTCAGCTTGTTCAACGCGCGAAAGCCATCGAAACTCACCGTTACGTCTTCGAGATAAAGAATCGTTCCGTGCGTGCGATACATCGATTTCGCCAGGCGCCAGCACGTGCCCCATGCCCGATGTCACATTGATGTTCTTGTGCGCGGATTCCGGCACAGGCAGAATGCGCGGCAAATCGATGATCAAGGCATTGATTGCAGTCATTCTGCGGAGTCTCCTGCAGCGGCCTTCTTGCGGCGCGCGAGATCGATCAGACCCATGATACCGTTCGGCAAAAGCAAGGGCACGAGCGTAAAGATGAGGCCCAGGAAGAATAGCCAGTACTCCGCGAAATAAGCCGTGAAGAAGCTCTTCGCGCCATTCACCGCGAACGCGCTGATGATCGGCCAGATCAGCGTGCCGCGTCCGCCGATCGCCACCCAGATCGCCATTTCGATGGAGTTGGCCGGCGATATCTCGCTCGGATTGATAATGCCCACCTGCGGCACATACAACGCCCCCGCAATCCCGCACAACACTGCCGACACCGTCCAGATGAACAGCTTGTACGCAAGCGGCGAATAGTCGAGGAAAATCAGGCGCGTTTCGCCGTCGCGCACGCCGGTCACCCACGCGGCCGAGCTTCGACGTGACGATCCAGCGCGCCGCCAGAAACGCCAGCACCAGTACCGCGAACGTGATCAGAAACAACGCTGTGCGCGTGACCGGATGCGTGATCGGAAAGCCCGCGATGCGCTTGAAGTCGGTGAAGCCGTTGTTACCGCCGAAGCCTGTTTCGTTGCGATAGAACAGCAGCATCGCGGCAAAGGTCATCGCCTGCGTGATGGATCGACAGATACACCCCCTTCACGCGCGAACGGAACATGAAGAAACCGAACATCCACGCGAGCACGCTCGGCACCAGTACGACGAGCGCATACCAGAGATGTTCGGTGCCTTCCCAGTACCACGGAAGCTTGTGCCAGTCGAGAAACACCATGAAGTCCGGCAGATCGCTCTGATACGTGTCTTGACGGCCGATGGCGCATCAGATACATGCCCATCGCATAGCCGCCGAGCACGAAGAACAGCGCATGCCCGAGGCTCAAAATTCCGCAGTAGCCCCACACGAGATCGGGTGCGAGCGCACCGATCGCATAGCACATCAGCTTGCCGACGAGCGTCATCGCATAAGCGGACAGGTGGAATGCGCTCGTCTCCGGCAACACCAGTGCCGACACCGGCATGACGATGCCCATCGCGATGATGAGCGCGATCAGCGCAATCCAGCTGTTGCGCGGCAATAGTGCCGCGTGTGGAGGAAGACCCAGCGCGAAGCCCGCGCGCTGCGGCCGCATCCGGCTGCGGCGCGATGTCGAGATTGGCGCTGACATTGGTCGAGGCATTCATGATCTCAGGCCTCTGCGCTGCGGCTCTTCAGGGCGAACATGCCCTGCGGACGCTTCTGGATGAACAACACGATGAGCACCAGCCCGAAACTGCCGATCACCGTGCCCGCCAGTTGACCGACACCGTCCAGCGCCACCGCCATGAACGAATCGATAATGTAGCTCTGCCAGAGGTCCGGCCCGACATTGCCGATCTGCGACGGCGCGCAGCCGCCGAGTTCCGCGATGCCCGCGCCGAACGCGAACGCATACGAATCGACCCGCGCCGTTTTCACGCCCACACACGCGGCCATGCGTCGGTTCTGCGTCACTGCGCGCACGAAGAGGCCCAGACGCGTCCTGGTGAGCACGCCCCACGCATTGCGACCAAGGCGAGCGAGAACACCAGAATCGTGATGCGGTTGTACGGCAGGATCAGGTTCTGCATGACGGCGACGCCGCCGCTCATCCACGAAGGATTCGTCACCTGTACGTTCTGTATACCGAAGATCGTGCGCGTGGCCTGAATCAGGATCAGGCTGATACCAAATGTTGTCAGCAGCGTTTCGAGCGGACGCCCGTACAGATGCTTCAGAACCAGTCTTTCCAGCATGCTGCTGACCAGCGCAGCCGCCACGAACGACACCGGCACCGCGAACAGCGGATACCAGTTGAACGTGCCCGGCGCATAATGCTGCACGAGGTTCTGCACGACATAGGTCGCGTACGCGCCGATCATCAGAAACTCGCCGTGCGCCATATTGACGATGCCGATCAGGCCATACGTGATCGCAAGTCCGAGCGCCGCGAGCAGCAGCACGCTGCCCAACGACAAACCTGCAAACAGCGTGCCGAAAATCTCGCTGCGGCGCTGAATCGAATCGAGCGTGTAGATGCCTTCCTGCGCGGCGTTGCGCACGCGTTCGTCAGGCTCGTTGAACGTGCCGTCCGCCTTCTTCGCGACGATCGGGCGCAGCAGCTCGTACATGTCGAGGTCGTGCTGCGCCGCGACGAGTTGCGCGGCCGCCAGGCGCTTGTTCACGTCGGATTGTGCAGCGCGGTCATCGCCCACAGTGTGTCGAGGCGCTTCTTCAGGTCGGGATCTTGTTCGATGGCGCGGGCGCGATAGATCATCGATTTCATCGACGCGTCCGGGTTCTTCAATAGAGCGGCGATGGTCTCGCGGCGGTTCGCAATGTCGGGCGATGCGAGTTGCAGCCCCGACAACGCGCCCGCCACCTTGGTGCGCAGGATGTTGCTCAGGGTGATCTGTTGCCCATCCGGCGCTTCGGCGGTCTTGCCGGTGACGGGATCCTTGTGGCCGTCCTCGGACTGAATATAGACGTGGCCGTCGTCGGTCGCGACGAGCAAGCCGTCGGACAGCGCGTTCAGTACGGCGACGGACAGCGCGTCGCCCGTTGCGATGAGCTTGTCGATGGCGGCGGATTTGGCTTCGAAGTCGTCGCCCGCGAGCGGGGCGAGTTCCTCGTTCGTGAGCGCGTGCGCCGTGAGGGACGTCAGCGCGACGAATAGCGCGAGAAACACACGCACGATGGAACCGGTCATGTTGGCCTTTCTGAAAAGAACTGATGGGCCGCGCGCGTGACGCGATGCGCGCGGCCTTACCGCTTCAAACCGTCAATGCAGGCGTCGAGGCATCACGCCACGCGCACGCGCTGACGGCGCAGGAACGCCGGAATCGAGCTGACCACATCCGGCTCCCTCGTTGCCGGCGATATACGGGCTCCACGGCTGCGCGCGTATCGCGGTTTTGATCTTCCACACGACATTGAACTGGCCGTCGCCGCGAATTTTGCCGATCATCACCGGCTTGTGCAGGTGGTGATTGCCGTCCATTGTCAGCGTGAAGCCCGAGGGCGCCGCGAAGGTCTGGCCGATCATCGTGGTGCGTACCTTGTCGACATCCGCGCTCTTCGCCTTTTCCACGGCCTGCTTCCACATATGGATGCCGACGAAGGTCGCTTCCATCGGATCGTTGGTCACGCGCTTGTCGCCGCCCGGCAGGTTCTGCGCTTTCGCGTACGCGAAGAATTCCTTCTCGAACTTCGAATTGTTCGGGTTCTTCACCGACATGAAGTAGTTCCATGCCGCGAGGTGGCCGACCAGCGGTTTCGTGTCGATGCCGCGCAGTTCTTCTTCGCCGACCGAGAAAGCGACGACTGGGACATCGGTTGCCTTCAGGCCCTGGTTGCCCAGTTCCTTGTAGAACGGTACGTTCCAATCGCCGTTGATCGTAGGTAGAGACGACAGTCGGACGACAGTCGTTTTTCCCCTTGGGCAAAGGTCTTGATGTTCGCGACGATGGTCTGATAGTCGCTATGTCCGAACGGTGTGTAGACTTCTTGAATGTCTGCATCTTTCATGCCCTTGGAGTGCAGGAAAGCGCGCAGGATCTTGTTGGTCGTGCGCGGATAGACTAGCCCGTGCCGAGCAGGAAGAAGCTCTTGGCGCTGCCGTCTTCCGGTACCATCAGATATTCGACGACGGGGATCGCCTGCTGATTCGGCGCGGCGCCCGTGTAGAACACGTTGCGCGACATCTCCTCGCCTTCGTACTGCACCGGGTAGAACAGCAGACCGTTGAGTTCCTCGAACACCGGCAACACCGACTTGCACGACACCGACGTCCAGCAGCCGAATACGACCGCGCACTTGTTCTGCGTGAGGAGCTGACGCGCCTTCTCGGCGAACAGCGGCCAGTTCGATGCCGGGTCCACTACGACCGGCTGGATCTGGCGGCCCATCACGCCGCCGCTCTTGTTGATATCGGCGATGGTCATGAGCGCCGTGTCCTTGAGCGACGTCTCGGAGATCGCCATGGTGCCGGACAGCGAATGCAGGATGCCGACCTTGATCGGACCGGTATCAGCGGCTTGGGCCTTACTGATCAGGAGTTGGCCTGCGAGTGCGCCCGACATGGAACGTAACTTTAGCAGACTGCGACGTTTCATTGATGTGATCCCCTTGCCGATGTGTATAGCGATGAAGCCGTGAGGCGGGTCGTTTTGAGTGGGTTGACGTCGACCTGCCCCGCAGCTTCGGCAAGGGGTATGCCAACGATGGCGAAATGCCCGGCTGGCGCGGGTGGTGGGGAGTTTGGGGAAGATTTGCCGAGGTTTTGTACTGCCTGGTACGGACACTTTTGGTGCACGCGCGAGGAGGCGTGCGTCGTTGCGGTGCGTGCGTGTTCTATTTATCGTCGATGCGCGCCGCGGGCCTTGCTTTGGTACGCGTGCGCCTCATGACGGCGCACGCTCATTCACATTCTCAGGTACTGCCGCTCAGCGGTTCACCATCTTCGCCGGCACGCTCAGCACGAGCAACGCGCCCAGCACCAGAAATCCCGCCAGCATGAATTGCCGCTCGCATTGGATGCGGTCGCCTGCTTGAGCCAGCCGACGAGATACGGGCTCAGAAAACCCGCCAAGTTACCGAGCGAATTGATCATCGCGATACCGGCCGCCGCGCCCGTGCCCGCGAGGAACACGGTCGGCAGACTCCAGAACAGCGGCAGCGTGGTGAGGATGCCCATCGTGGCGAGCGTGAGGTCGAGCATGGCGAGTGTGGTGTTGCCGGCGAGCAGCACAGATATCATCAGACCGATCGCGCCGATCACCGCCGGGATAGCGATGTGCCAGTGCCGCTCGCCGCCGATCTGCGCTGCGCGCCGCCCACAGCATGCCGATCACCGCTGCGCCGTAAGGAATGGCGGACAGCAGGCCGACGTGCAGCGCATCTTTCCGCCCATCGACTTGATGATGGTCGGCAGCCAGAAGCTCACCCCGTACAGGCCCATCACGAACGAGAAGTAGATCAGGCTCATCAGCCACACCTTGCCGCTCGACAGGATCTTGCCGATGGACAAGTCTTCTTTCTCGACGTTATCCGCGGTGATGTTGCGCGCGAGCAGATCGCGCTCGTCCTGCGTGAGCCACTTTGCTTCCGAGATGCGGCCGTCAAGCTTCAGAAACACGACGATGCCGACGATGATCGACGGAATGCCTTCGAGCAGCAGCAACCATTGCCAGCCGTTCTTCGTATGTAACGCGTCCATGATCCAGCCGTTGATAGGCCGTCCCGACAGCGCGATGGCCGTCATGAACAACGAGGTCATGCGTCCGCGCTGCTGCGCCAGAAACCAGTACGTCAGATAAAGAATGATGCCGGGAAAGAATCCCGCCTCCGCGCCGCCCAACAGGAAGCGCATGACGTAGAACATCGTCGGCGTAGTGATGAACATAGTCAGCGCCACGCAACCTTGCGGTAAGTGGCTTCCTCGAACGCGGACGGCGCGTTCGCGCCGGGGCATCGGATTGGCGGTGCTGGCCATGGCGTCTCCTTATTTGTTGCGCGTCGTCAGCTATTACGATGCGTAAGGATTCCATCCGCACCGCCCGAGCGCCTTGCGTAAGGAAAACACCGATAAAACAACGCCCGCCGCCTCGAAAAGACGCGTGCCGGACCAGGCGAGGAGCAGGCTCAGACGCAGCGCCCGCCGTCCACTTCGAGCGCGATGCCGGTGATGAACTCGGTGTCGTCGGAGGCGAGATAGAGCGCCGCGTTGGCGATGTCCTGCGGCATGGACAGCCCCCCGAGCGGAATCGTCGCGAGAAACTTGCGGCGGTTTTCCGGCGTGTCTTCCATGTCCATGAACTCCGAGAGCAGGGCGGTTTCGCCCATCACCGGATTGATGCAGTTCACGCGGATGCGATCCGGCCCGAGTTCGACCACCAGCGCCTTGCTCGCGATGATCACCGCCGCCTTGCTGCCGTTGTACCAGACGAGCCCGGGACGCGGCCGCACGCCCACCGTCAATGTCACGTTGAGCGCGCTGCCGCCCTGCTCGCGGAAGTACGGCACGAACTGCTACACGCTCCAGTAGAGGCTCTTCACGTTCACCGCGTAGACGCGATCGAATTCGGCCTCGGTGACGTCGAGCACCGGCTTGTTCCGGTGTGTCGTCCGCGTTGTTGACGACGATCTGCACGCTGCCGAAATCGTCGATGGCGGCATCGTGCAGCGTTTGCCAGTCCTCGCGTTTCGTGACGTCGCCCTGCACGGCGATGGCGTGCCCGTGCTTCACTTCCGCCGCCGACGCCAGCGCGATCTCGCTCGCGACGCCTCGGCCGCCGGCCCGTTCAGATCGTTGACGAAGACGTTCGCGTCCTCGCGCGCGAACGTCTTCGCGATGCCCTTGCCGAAGCCCGAGCCGCCCCCGTCACGATGATCGTTTTGCCTTGCAGTCGCATGGTGTCTCCCGCTTATCCGTGTTTGATGGCGATGGTCTTGAGCGGCGTGAAGCCGTACAGCGCCTCGAAGCCTTTTTCGCGTCCGTGTCCCGAATGCTTCACGCCGCCGAACGGTAGTTCGACGCCGCTGCCCGCGCCGTAGTTGTTGATGAACACCTGTCCCGCGAGCGTACGCGCTGCGCAAGCCGCATCTGCCGCGCGCCGTAGCACGTCTAGATACCGGCGGCGACTAGCCCGTAATCGGTGCCGTTGGCGAGCCTGAGCGCGTCGGTTGCATCGTCGAACGGCATGGCGGCGAGCACCGGACCGAACACTTCCTCGCGCGCGAGACGGTGCGTGGGCGGGGCATCGCGCAACAACGTGGGCGCCTGATAGAAACTAGCTTCGGGCGCCTGTGCGACCACTTCGCCGTGCGCGGCCATTTCGATGCCATCGTGCTGCGCATCGGAAAGGAAATCCCACACCCGCTGCTGCTTCGCGCTGGTTAGCGGTCCGCAATCCAAATCGAGCCGGCTCGGGCCGACTTTCAGCGCGGCGAACGCCTGCGCGAGCCGGTCCAGAAGCGGCGTACGCCGATCGCTCGATCAGCACGCGGCTGCCCGCCGAGCAGGTCTGTCCGGCGTTCTGCACGATTGCGGCAACCAGCACGGGCAGGGAGGCGGCGAAATCTGCATCGGCGAAGACGATTTGAGACGACTTGCCGCCTAGTTCCAGCGTGACCGGAATGTGATTGTCCGCTGCCATCTTGGTGACGGCCGCGCCGGTCGCTGGCGAACCGATGAATGAAATATGGTCGATGCCCGGATGACGCGCGCGCGCCGTGCCTGCTTCGTGCCTGTAACTCGTGACGATGTTCAGCGCGCCTTCCGGCAAGCCCGCCTCCGCCGCGCAGGCGTTGCCGGTAGAGAGCGCCGCGCCCGCGCTGCGTCCGAAGATCTGCAGCGGATAATTCCACGGCACGATATCCTCGGTCACACCGTGGGGCTCGCGAATCGTCATCACGGTGAAGCCGGTCTGATACGGTAGCGTCTCGTCGTGCAGCTTGTCCGCCGCGCCCGCGTCGAATTCGAAATAGCGTGCGATGCCGCTCGCGTCCGCGCGGGCCTGCTTGAGCGGCTTGCCGGTGGCGCGCGCCTCGACCTGCGCGATTTCCTCGTGGCAGGGGCGGCGATCAGCATGGAGAGGCGTGCCAGAATGCGGCCGCGTTCGGCGGCGCTCGTTGCGCCCCATGCGCCGTCATAGGCGCGGTGGGCGGCGGCCACTGCGTGGTCGATATCGGCGGACGTGCCGCGCGTGATCTGCGCGAAAATCTGGCCGTCGGAGTGATCGACCACCGGAATCGTCTCGCCGACCGACGGCGTGACCCACTGGTTATCAATGAAATGCTTCGCGTCTTCCATTACACGTCTCCTGTGTGATGCAGCAGCGCAGCGGGCGCACCCGGACCATGTCCGGTCGTGTGCCGGGTCGTCACTGGCCGTATTCTGTCGCGTTCGGACCGATTATCGCGCCGATGCGCGGCCCGTACCGGAGCGTAAAACTCGTTTGGCTATAATGCCTGAGGTCGCAAGACCGCTGGCCGGGCGCCAGCGCAAAGCTGAGACGCACGTCAGCCGTTGCCCGCTCGGGCGGCGGATCGCACCGATTTCCGAAACCAACATCTCCTAAGAGAGCGCTCATGAGCTTCAACAACGTACCTCCCGGCAAGGATCTCCCGCAGGATTTCAACGTCATCATCGAAATTCCGGCGCAGAGCGATCCCGTCAAATACGAAGCGGACAAGGACATGGGCCTGCTCGTGGTCGATCGCTTCATCGGCACCGGTATGCGCTATCCGGCCAACTACGGTTTCATTCCGCAGACCCTTTCCGGCGACGGCGATCCGGTCGACGTGCTAGTGATCACGCCGTTCCCGCTGCTGGCCGGCTCCGTCGTGCGTTCGCGCGCGCTCGGCATGCTGAAAATGACCGACGAATCCGGCGTCGATGCGAAGTTGACCGCCGTGCCGCACGACAAGATCTGCCCGATGACGGCGAACATCAAGTCGATCGAGGACGTGCCCTCGCACCTGATGGACCAGATCAAGCACTTCTTCGAGCAATACAAGGCGCTCGAAAAGGGCAAGTGGGTGAAGGTCGAAGGCTGGGACGGCATCGAAGTCGCCCACAAGGAAATTTCGGAAGGCGCGGCGAACTACAAGAAGTAAGCCCGTTTTTTTCGAGCTGCGAGGAACTGCCGTGTCGGGTGACCGATGTGGCGGTTTTTCATTCGTCGCTCGTTTCCGGCTGGGGCATCAGCGAGTCGAGCGTCCTCACGCCCACGATCAACTCGCGCTTCTGCTGCGCGCTCAGCCGCTTCACGCGATATTCCGCCCGCAACGCCTCCGACCGTCCTGCCAGTTCGAACAACGCCAGCACGCGCGGCTTGCGCGAGCGCGTGTACGCGCATCGACATCCATCGCGATGCCCGTGTACAGGCTGGCGGCGGCGCATTCGATCAGATAGAGAAACCAGGGCATGGGCGTGGGTCGAGGATGTGCCGCGCATTATCGTTGAAAGCACCGTGTCGGGGCACGGAAAGCGTGCCCACGCGCGGGCGGCATTCACGGACTTGCGCGAGAATAGCCGCTTTCGGGCGCAGTTTTCGCATGTTGTCCTTCGTTAGTCGATGCGCCCGCCGTCATTTCAGTGAGGTAGCCTGTTGAAGCGCGAGGTCGAAATTCATGTGGTCGATTCGCTCGATGAGATTCCGGCGCAAGACTGGAACCGGCTCGCTGGCGATAATCCGTTCGTGCGTCACGGTTTTTTATCGGCGTTGCAGGAAATCGGTTGCGTGGTCAAGCGCGGATGGCGTGCCCATCATCTGATCCTAAAGCGGGGCGACGAATTCGCCGGTGCCATGCCGCTGTATTTCAAGGCGCACTCGCGCGGGGAATATGTCTTCGATCACGCCTGGGCCGACACCTTAGAGCGCCAGGGCCTGCGTTATTACCCGAAGGCTTTGTCCGCCGTGCCCTTCTCGCCGGTGACGGGGCCGCTTCTGATCGCGGCGGATCACGAGGATCGCGTGCTGCTCGCGCACGGCGCGATCGAACTGCCGCGCCGTCTCGATATCTCGTCGTTGCACGTGCTGTTTCCGCAGAAACAAGACATCGAAGCGCTGACGGACGCCGGCTACATGTTGCGCGAAGGCGTGCAGTTCCACTGGGAGAACGCGCCCGATGGCGGCTTCGCGGACTTCGACGCCTTCCTTGCGACGATGAGCCACGACAAGCGCAAGAAGGTGAAGCAGGATCGCCGCCGCGTGACGGATGCCAGCGTCACCTATACGTGGTTGCGCGGCGCGGACATCGATCAGGCGGCGCTCGACTTCTTCTACGACTGCTACGAGAACACCTATCGCGAGCACTGGAATCCGCCGTATCTGATGCGCGAGTTCTTCGGCCGCATTCATGCCGAGGCGCCCCGCAGCATGCTGCTCGTGATCGCCGAAGCGGACGGCCAACGCCTTGCCTGCGCGCTCAACATGATCGGCGGCGACGTGATGTATGGGCGTTATTGGGGCACGCACGAGTTCATTTCCGGCCTGCACTTCGAGACCTGCTACATGCAGGGCATCGCGTATTGCATCGTGCATAAGCTCGCGCGCTTCGAAGGTGGCGCGCAGGGCGTACACAAGATGTCGCGCGGCATGCTGCCGACGCCGACATGGTCGGCCTACTGGATTGCGGATCAGCGCTTCGCGAACGCGATCAGCGAGTTCCTCGACGCCGAAACCGAGGCAATGGATCGGCATATCGAAGAGCTCGAAGCGCATACGCCCTTCAGAAAGAAGACCTGAAAGCGCGGGCGATAATCCTCGCGGGCTTTTCGCTCGTCCAATCCGCTTCGGCACACTCATATCACAAGCACACGCGCAGGTTATGCCCAACCATGAGCCACGACTTTTTTAATCTATACAGTCACGACTTTGCGCGCGTCGCTGTGGGCGTGCCGCTGTGCAAGGTCGCCGATCCGGAATTCAACGCGGCGGAGACGCTCGAACTGGCGAAGCAGGCCGCAGCGAGCGGCGTGGTGCTCGTCGCGTTTCCGGAATTGGGTATTTCCGCTTATACGTGCGACGACCTGTTCCATCAGCGCGCCTTGCTCGATGCCTGCGAGGACGCGTTGCGGCGCATCGTCGAAGCATCGAAGACGCTCAAGATCGCGATGATCGTCGGCGCACCGGTCCGCGCGGAGCACAAGCTCTTCAACTGCGCGATCGTCATCGCCGATGGCGCGATCCGCGGCGTGGTGCCGAAGAGCTACTTGCCGAACTACGGCGAGTTCTACGAGTCGCGCCAGTTCAGTCCTGCCGATGCTGCAACCACGCGCATGCTCACGCTGTGCGGAGAGACCGTGCCGTTCGGTGTGTCGCTGCTGTTCCAGATCGAAGACCTGCCGCTGTTCCGCTTCCACGTTGAGATTTGCGAGGACGTGTGGGTGCCGATTCCGCCGTCCTCGTTCGCGGCGCTCGCGGGCGCGACCGTGCTGGTGAATCTGTCGGCGTCGAATATCGTCGTGGGCAAGTCGGCGTACCGGCATCAAATGGTCGGGCAGCAGTCGGCGCGCTGTATCGCGGCGTATCTGTACACCTCGTCGGGCGACGGCGAGTCGTCCACCGATCTCGCGTGGGACGGTCAAGGGCTCATCTACGAGAACGGCGAACTGCTCGCGGAGTCGGAACGCTTCTCGGGCGAGTCGCACCTGATCTTCGCGGATGTCGATCTCGAACGCCTGTCGCGTGAACGCATGCGGCAGACCACCTTCGGCCGTTCGACGCATCGGCACGCCGAGGAAGTCGAGAAGTTCGAGGTGATCGAATTTTCGCTGCCGGTTTCGCGTCACGGCAAGCTCGCGCTCGAGCGGCGCGTCGAACGCTTCCCCTACGTGCCGTCCGATGCCGCGCGCCGCGACGAACGCTGCAACGAGGTCTACAACATTCAGGTACAGGCCTTGCTAAAACGTCTGCAATCGTCGCGCATGTCGAAGGTAGTGATCGGCGTATCGGGCGGGCTGGATTCGACGCATGCACTGCTCGTGTGCGCGAAGGCGATGGACCGGCTCGGCCTGCCTCGCTCGAATATCCTCGCCTACACCATGCCCGGCTTCGCCACCAGCGACCGTACACTCAAGCAGGCGCGTGATTTGATGGACGTGATCGGCTGCACGGCGCAGGAGATCGACATCCGTCCAAGCTGCGTGCAGATGCTGTCCGACATCGGCTATCCGCACAGCACGGGCGCGGAGCAATACGACATCACGTACGAAAACGTGCAGGCCGGCGAACGCACCAGCCACCTGTTTCGGCTCGCGAACTTCAATAACGCGATCGTCATCGGCACGGGCGATCTGAGCGAACTCGCGCTCGGATGGTGCACCTATGGCGTGGGCGATCACATGTCGCACTACAACGTAAACGCCAGCGTGCCGAAGACGCTGATCGCGCATCTGGTGCGCTGGGTCGCCGAGTCTGGGGAGATCGGCAATGCGGGCACCGACGTGCTGGAAGCCATCCTGAGCACGGATATCAGTCCGGAACTCATCCCCGGCAAGAGCGGTGCGGT
Source organism: Candidatus Paraburkholderia calva (assembly GCA_001184395.1). GTDB lineage: Bacteria > Pseudomonadota > Gammaproteobacteria > Burkholderiales > Burkholderiaceae > Caballeronia > Caballeronia calva. The sequence continues at coordinate 16,841 of LFLF01000073.1, forward strand.
GGAACAGAAGACGGAGAGCGTGATCGGCCCTTACGAATTGCAGGACTTCAACCTGTACTACACGCTGCGCTTCGGCTTCGCGCCGTCGAAGGTCGCATTCCTCGAACTGCACGCGTGGCACGACCGCGATCGCGGCAACTGGCCGGAAGGCCCGAACGTCGCGCGCGATCAGTACGACCTCGAGGCGATCCGCAAGAATCTCGCGATCTTCCTCGACCGGTTCTTCCGCACCAGCCAGTTCAAGCGTTCCTGCATTCCGAACGCGCCGAAGGTGGGCTCGGGCGGATCGCTGTCGCCACGCGGCGACTGGCGCGCACCGAGCGATTCGCAGGCGACCGTCTGGCTCAAGGACCTCGAGCGCATTCCGGTCGGAAAGCATTGAACGCGTATGCACTCGTGTCGTGCATGCACCTTGAAAAAAGCGCGTTTTATTCGCTCACCTCGCGGTTAACCGAACCGCTTTCGTGAGAAAACGCGGCTAGAATCGAATGCATCAGTCACGCAGCGGTCACGTGCGTGACGAACACCCTTTTGAACACCTTGTATCGAAGCGAGGCACGTCATGAAACGCATCACCGCCATCATCAAACCGTTCAAGCTCGACGAAGTTCGCGAAGCGCTGGCCGAAGTCGGCCTCACGGGCCTGACGGTCACGGAAGTGAAAGGTTTCGGTCGCCAGAAGGGCCACACGGAGCTGTATCGCGGCGCGGAGTACGTGGTCGACTTTCTGCCGAAGGTGAAGATCGAAGTCGTCGTCGCCAACGATCAAACCGATCAGGTCATCGACGCGATCATCGGTGCGGCGCGCACCGGCAAGATCGGCGACGGCAAGATTTTCGTGGCCGAGGTCGAACGCGTGATCCGTATCCGCACCGGCGAGGAAAACGAAGCGGCGGTCTGAGCGCGGTCGTTTTTCAAAGCAAAGCCACATCGGTCCGTCCGCTCCGGGCGGGCCTGCAGTTTTCCGCCTGTTTCGCTTTCCCCGCTTGTTCACTGCGCGCGCTTGCACCTTCGCGATGCGCGCCGTTCGTTTGTCCCCGCATCGATACTTGTCCGAACGCAGCAAATTGCCTGCGGTGCGGTAACATCGCTTGTCCCCGTATTTTTGTAAGGAATCGATGAATGCATCACGCGATCGGCTTCATTCAGGACCTCGCGGTGATCATGGCGATCGCCGGCGTCGTGACGGTCCTGTTTCACCGCATGCGGCAGCCGGTCGTGCTGGGCTACATCGTCGCGGGCGTGATCATCGGCCCGTACACGCCGCCGTTCAATCTCATTCACGACGAAGCGACCATTCAGACGCTCGGTGAACTGGGCGTTGTGTTCCTGATGTTTTCGCTCGGGCTGGAGTTCAGGCTGCGCAAGCTGTTTCGCGTGGGCGCGATGGCCTTCGTTGCCGCGCTGTCCGAGATCGTGCTGATGATCTGGGTCGGCTACGAGATCGGCCGATGGTTCGACTGGAGCGTGATGGATTCGCTCTTCCTCGGCGCGATGCTCGCCATATCGTCGACGACCATCATCGTGAAGGCGCTCTCGGAACTCGGCATGAAGGGCGAGAACTTCGCGCAGCTCGTGTTCGGCATTCTGATCGTCGAGGACATTCTTGCCATCGCCATGCTGGTGCTGCTGTCGGGCATCGCGCAAACGGGGTCGGTGAGCGCGGGCGTCGCGGCCATCACGCTCGGCAAGCTGCTGCTGTTCATGACGGTGTCGCTGGTGGTCGGCATTCTGATCGTGCCGCGCGCGCTCGACTACGTGACGCGCTCAGGAAGCGACGAGATGCTGCTCGTCACCGTGCTGGGCTTCTGCTTTGGCTTCTGTCTGCTGGTCGTGAAGCTCGATTATTCGATCGCCCTCGGCGCGTTCCTGATCGGCGCGATCATGGCGGAGTCGAAGAATTTCGCACGCATCGAGCATCTCATCGCGCCGGTGCGCGACATGTTTTCGGCGATCTTTTTCGTCACCATCGGCCTGCTGCTCGATCCGACCGTGCTGGTGCAGTATGCGTGGCCAATCGCGGTCATCACCGTCGCGGTCGTAGTCGGCAAGATCGTGTCGTGCGGGCTCGGCACTTTTCTCGCGGGCAAGGACGGACGCACGTCGATGCGCGTCGGCATGAGCGTGGCGCAGATCGGCGAGTTTTCGTTCATCATCGCGTCGCTCGGGCTCTCGCTCAAGGTGACGAGTGGCTTTCTCTATCCGATCGCGGTGGCTGTGTCCGCGCTCACCACATTGTTTACGCCGTATCTGATCCGCGCAGCCGATCCGATCACCATGCGCCTGGCCCGTGCGATGCCCGTGCCGCTCGCCAACACCTTTGGCATGTATTCGCAATGGCTGTCGAACCTGACGCCCGCGAGCGGCGGCTCCACGCTCTTTTCGATGAGCAAGCGCATCGTGGTACAGATCGCGGTGAATCTCGCGCTGGTCGCGGCGATTTTTCTCGGCGCGTCGTACTCGGCGCCGTTCGCCTCGGGTTATCTCGCGCGCTGGCTCGACTCCGACAACGCGCAGCGCGTCGTGCTGTGGGGCGCGGCGCTGATCGTCGCGCTGCCGTTTCTGGTGGCGATGTATCGCAAGCTCGAATCGCTCGCGCTGCTGCTGGCCGAAGTCAGCGTGCAGCCCGCGAAGGCGGGACGCTTCACGCGCGCGATCCGCTCGGCAGTGTCGGGGCTGATTCCGATTGTCGCGATGTTCGGCGTGTTTCTTCTGGTGTCGGCGCTTTCAGGCGGCATCCTTCCACCGTTCGGGCTGATGGTTGCCGTGCTGCTGTGCGCGGCGCTGCTGCTCACAGTGCTGTGGCGCTGGTGCGTGAAGATCCACGCGACCATGCAGATCGCGCTGCGCGAGACTTTCGAGGAGCCGCGCGATCATTAGCGCCGGAGCGCCCGGCGAGCGCCGTATTACGGGATGTGCCCTAAGGCAACGCTGAACCAGCCGGTTGTATTCATCGATTCAGGCGCAAACAGCGGCAGATTCATCGTGAGTGAGGCTTTGCGCCTGGATTTCCGGTCCACCAGGGTGTTGCGCCTGGGCCTGCGGCCCGCTTTCCCCCATTACGGGCGAACCTGTGCCATCAATCGCTTGCGCGAAA
>LFLF01000074.1 GCA_001184395.1 Candidatus Paraburkholderia calva
CATCCCGGCTTGGGCTGGGCACAAGAGCTTCGTGCCAAAGACCAGATCGGCTGACGACTCGTCGCCCGATGGCGGTGGCAGTTCTCAAGAGAACTGGCATGGCGAGAAACGTAGCAACGACACTCATGAATCCAGCCGGGCGCGATGCTTTGCTACATGGGGCACGTAGGCGGCGGCGCCCGGCGGCGCCATTAGTCAGCGCAAACGCAAATGCATTGAGCAGGTTGTTTGGTTGGAGCAAGACAGTCGGGAGGATTCGGCAGGCGATGTATCGAGGACTGAAGCGCGTCGACCAATTCTTTCTGCTGATCCAGGCAGCTTACAACCTGACGCGCATGGGAACGCTGGCCGCTCGGGCGGCATGAGAGCGAACGTCGAAAAGAATGCAACATTAGCAGCACCTGAATCAACGAAGTCCGGCGTTAAATTAGTTGGGTCTGAACGTCGCGTTGGCTATTTCGAATGAGTAGGCGCACATTCAAAAAAACTATTTCAACAGCCTGCTAATGGTGGATTTAATCAGCGTTGCCTTAGGCATCGACCTCGGCACCTCCGAAGTGAAAGTGGTGCTGCTCGCGAGCGACGGCAGCGTTATCGGCACGGCGGGCACGCCCTTCACGGTCTTGCGCCCGAAGCCGCGCTGGTCGGAGCAGAATCCGCTCGACCGGTGGGAAGGCACGCGCGCGGCGCTGTTCGCCTTGCGCGAGAAATTCCCGAGCGAATTCGCGCAGATTCGCGGCATCGGCCTGTCGGGGCAGATGCACGGCGCGGTGCTGCGTCCCGCGATCCTGTGGAACGACATGCGCAGCGACAAGGAGTGCGCCGAGTTGTACGAGCGAGCGCCGAATCTGCACGCGATCGCCGGTAATCTGGCGATGCCGGGCTTCACCGCGCCCAAGCTGCTCTGGGTGGCGCACAACGAACCGGACATCTTCCGTCAGACCGCGTGCGTGCTGTTGCCGAAGGACTATCTGCGGATGCATCTGACCGGCACGAAAGTGTCCGATTCGTCCGATGCCACTGGCACCCTCTGGCTCGATGTCGCGCGCCGCGACTGGTCTGACGAACTGCTGGCCGCCTGCAACATGTCGCGGCAGCAGATGCCGTCGCTGGCCGAGGATAGCGAGCCGTCGGGCACGCTGCTGCCGGAACTGGCGCGCGAGTTAGGCTTGCGCGACGACGTGATCGTCGCGGCGGGCGGCGACGACAATGCCGCGAGCGCGGTGGGCATCGGCGCGACCGATCGGGGCGACGGCTTCCTGTCGCTCGGCACATCGGGCGTGTTGTGCGTGATTGGCAACCGCTTCCGTCCGAATCCGGCGTCGGCGGTGCATATCTTCTGCCATGCGATTCCGGATCGCTGGTCTCAGATGAGCGTGGTGTTGTCGGCGGCGAGCTGTCTGCGCTGGGTGTGCAAACTGACCTCGACCGATGAGCCGACGCTGCTGGCTGAAATCGAGGCCTTGCCCGCTGAAACGTTGTCGTCCGTGCCGCTGTTTCTGCCGTATCTCAATGGCGAGCGCACGCCGCACAACGATCCTTACGCGCAGGGCGTGTTCTTCGGCATGACGCACGCGACCGATCGTGCGTTGCTCGGCTATTCCGTACTCGAAGGCGTGACGCTTTCCCTGACCGATGGTCTGGATGCGCTCGAATCGGCGAGCACGCAGGCGCGCGCCTTGTCGATGCTGGGACGGAGCGCTTACTGGGGCACAGATGTTCGCCGATGCGTTCGATACACCGACGCGCACGCACGGCGGCAGCGAGACCGGCACCGCCCTTGGCGCGGCGCAGCTCGGGTGGCTCGCGGCCGGTGGCGATCCGGCGGTCGTGCTCGCCAAGCCCGCGATCAAGCAGGAATTCACGCCGAATGCGGCGCGGCATGAGATGTTGCGGGCGCGGTTGAAAGGGTTCAGGGAGCTTTATCAGCACGTGCGGCCTTTGTTCGATCCGGCGCGGCCTCGGCTTGCTTGAGGTGGGGTTTGCTCCGTGTAGTGTCGGGGCGTCGGCAAACGGACTAACGGAATATCTCGCGAGAAGCCTGACATCCCGCCAGGCTGGCTGGAGCAGATATGACGGCCGGTCGACCCGACCATTGTCCCAACGCCTCTCCACTCCACGATATAAAGAACCCCAAAGCATAGCCATGCGCAAAAGAATCAGACCGTGCCCGAGTCCACAGAAAAACTCGACCTAGCGACCCGCGCAGCGTGGCTCTACTACGTCGCCGGCGACACCCAAAACGAGATCGCCGAAAAGCTCCAGATCTCGCGCCCGGTTGCGCAACGCCTGGTCGCGTTCGCTGTAGAAAAGACCTCATCCGCGTGCGCGTGGATCATCGCATCGCCGATTGTCTGTCGCTCGCCAAGCAACTGAGCGACCGCTATGGCCTCACCATGTGTGCGAAGTCGTCCCCATCGACGGCGACGCGGCCGAACAGGTGGACCGCAAACTGGCCGTCGCAGGCGCGCAAGTCATGGAGCGCTATCTGCTCGACGAAAAGCCGCTCATCGTCTCCATCGGCAGCGGCCGAACGCTCAAGGCCTGCGTCGCGCAGATCGGCCAGCTCGACCGTTCGCAGCATCGCTTCGTCTCGCTGGTCGGCGCCATCGCGCAGGACGGCTCGTCGAATCGCTACGACGTCGCGCAACAGCTTTCCGAAAAAACCGGCGGCAAGCACTTCATGCTGCCCGCGCCGCTCATGGCCGACAACGAAGCCGAACGCGCGCAGTGGACCAATCACCGCCTGTACCGAATCGTCGATGAACTCGCGCATCGCGCGGACGTGGCCTTTGTCGGCATCGGCAATATCGGCGTGAACTGCCTGCGGCACGAAGACGGCTTCATCACGCGCGGCGAAGTCGACGAAATGATGCAGTCCGGCGCCGTCGCGGAATGGCTTTGCCTGCCGATCGACGCCAAAGGCGAACGCGGCCACTCGAAGACTGGCGCGCGCGTCACCAGCCTCAAACTCAATACGCCGCCGAAACGCCCGACCATCGGCTTCGCAGGCGGTCAGCGCAAACGCGAAGCAGTGATCGCGGCGCTCAAGGGCAATGGCTCTCGGGCCTCGTCACCGACGAGTTGTGCGCGAAGGCGGCGCTCGAAGCGTGAGCGTCGGACGCGCGCCCGAAGTCGTCCATCAGAAGTAGATTTCCGCCGCCACTTCCTGACCGACCTCCAGCACGACGCTCTCGCCGCCCACCACCGCATTCTTGCCGAACGTCAGCTTGCCGCCCATCTGCTCGCTCGCGCGATAGACGCTCATCGTGTCGGTCGGCTCGTGCGGCCAGTCGGGATGCGGCGCGCCCATCGCCTGATCGATGGTCGGCACCGGGCAGCGCGAACACAGTTTCACGAGTCACAACTGCACATCGCCGATCTGCATGTCGCCGACGAAGTCCTCTTCGTAGGCGTCGAGGCCGCCGATCACCAGATTCGGACGGAAACGGTTCGCCGGAATGCCCGGCGCACCCTTGGTCGTGAGCCGCGCGTTCAGATCGTCGAGCGACGCCTGACCCAGCACCAGCAGCGGGAAACCATCGGCAAAACGCGTGTAGGTGGTCTGCGGCGCGGTCCATGCCTTATCAACCACGTCGCTTATACGAAGGCAGAAACCGCGCGAGGCGCGCGGGCGTACCGAGAAACTCGCTGAACCACTGGACCGGGACGTCGCCGGTGTCGAGCGCATCGACGGTGTCGCGCCAGACGGTCGCGCGCATCGCTTGCGGATCGGTCAGCGCTTCGGCGCGCAAGGGCGTGCGCAGCGTCGACATGCCGGGACCGTCAATCACCAGATCGTCGTCGTCGAACGCGGTCGTGATCAGCGCCATGCGTGGCGGCGTGCGCTGGCGTCAGCCCGCCGACGCATCCGTCACCATCCAATTTCGATCGAATTCGAGGCCGGTTTCGCGCAACACCGCGCGCGAGAGCGCGATACCCGCGCAAGACTTGATCGGATAGACGAAGATTTCGCTGAGGATGGGCATGGCGGCGGCGCGTTCGGTCGAAACCGCGATTATCGCCCGAGGCGCGGCCTTTCATAAAAGACGCCGCCCTTTCGGAACGACGCCTTTGCGCGTCTCACCGCGTATGAAATTGGAAGCAGCCGGCTCAGGCTCCCGCCGCCTGCCGCTGCTGGACCACCGGATTGTCGGAATTGTCACGCGCCCACTGCTTGACTACGTTGCGGCGGGGAATACCTGCCCTTCAGCGTTGAACAGATGACAATGATCCGGCTGTGTGCCGAGCTTGATCTTCGTGCCGTGGGCATGCTTCTCCAGCGGCGGAATGCGCGAGATCAGGCCATCCGGCGCGACGTCCGATTCCGCATAGAGAAACGCCGCGTCGCCGAGCGTCTCGACGGTGGTCGTCGAGACCGTTACGCCATACTCGCCCGCATCCGGCTGCAAATGCTCCGGACTGGTGCCGACCGTCACCGCGTCACCGACCTTCGTGTTCACCGGCAGCACGCCAATCAGTTGCGTTTCACCGGTGGCGTACTTCACCAGCACGCCGTCGTTCTGCGCGCTCGCGACCGTACCTGATAGAAAGTTCATCTTGGGCGAGCCGATGAAACCGCCCACGAACTTGTTCGCCGGTGCGTGATAAAGCTCGTTCGGCTTGCCTACCTGCTCGATATTTCCCGCCGACAGCACGACGATCTTGTCCGCGAGCGTCATCGCCTCGACCTGATCTTGGGTCACGTAGATCATCGTCGTCTTGAGGTCGTCGTGCAGGCGCGCGAATTCGAGGCGCATCTTCATGCGCAACGCGGCGTCGAGGTTCGACAGCGGTTCGTCGAACAGGAACACCTTCGGCTTGCGCGTGATCGCGCGTCCGATCGCCACGCGCTGACCCTGCCCGCCCGACAGCGCCTTCGGCTTGCGGTCCAGCAGATGGTCGATGTGCGGGATCTTGGCGGCATTCTTCACGGCCGCATCGATCGCGGGCTTCTTCTCGCCCGCGAGCTTGAGGCCGAAGGCCATGTTGTCGTACAGCGTCATGTGCGGACACAGCGCGTACGACTGAAACACCATCGCGATGCCGCGCTTGGCGGGCGGCAGTTCGTTGACCGCGCGCGCTGTCGATCATCAGATCGCCGCCGCTGATGTCCTCCAGACCCGCGATCATGCGCATCAGGGTGGATTTGCTGCAGCCAGACGGGCCCACGAACACGACGAACTCGCCGTTGTTGATATCGAGGTTGATGTTGCGCATCACCTCGGTTTCTTCGTAATGCTTGCTGATGTTGCGCAGTGTCAGGCTAGCGATGATTATCTCCCTAAGATTTGCGACGTCGATGCCGCCGCTATCTGATTTTGAACGTCGTGTTCGCGAGCCATTGCTCGACGAGCGTGGGCAGGCGCGACATGTCGTCGAACACCACTTCCGCGCCTGCGCGCTTGAGCGTATGAATCTGTCCTTCCGTCGCGTGTCCGCCGCCGATGAAACCGAGCACCTGCATGCCGGCCGCGCGCGCCGCCGTCACGCCGGTTACGCTGTCCTCGACCACCAGACAGCGCAGCGGATCGACCGACAGCGCGCCGCCGCGAGATACACGTCCAGCACGGGCTTTGGATTCTCGACCATGTCCGCGCAGAAACGGCGTTCGCCGAAGAAGCGCACGAGGCCGGTGCAATTCAGCGCGCTCTCCACGTACGACGAGAAGCTGTTGCTCGCGCAGGCCTCGGTGAACGGCACGGCCGCCAGCGCCTCGGCAATGCCCGGCACCGTCGGCGTCTGCATCGCCGCGACTTCGACAGCACGGCGGATCGAACTGATCTGTTCATGCGTCAGCGTGCGGCCACGGTATCGGGGCGCTCGCGAGCACCGCTTCGCTTCGATGCGCAGATCCAGGAGCGGCAGCAGCACCGGCTCGACATCGACGCCGGGCCACAGCGCTTCCAGCTCGGTGACGAGCATATGTGCCGCCACCGCCTCGCTGTCGATCAGCACGCCATCACAATCACAGATCAGCAGACGATCTTCGAGGCTGGCGTCTCTGGATGAAGTAAGCGTCACGTCCCGGTCCTCACTTCACCGTGCCGAAGGTCAAGCCGCGCACCAGTTGCTTCTGCGAGACCCAGCCGACGATCAGAATCGGTGCGACCGCCAGTAGCGACGCTGCCGACAGCTTGGCCCAGAACAAGCCCTCCGAACTCGAATACGACGCGATGAACACGGTGAGCGGCGCGGCGTTCGAACTCGACAGGTTGATGGACCAGAACGCCTCGTTTCACGACAGGATGATCAGCAGCAGACCCGTCGAGGCGAGACCCGGCAGCGACATCGGCATCAGCAGATAGACGATCTCCTGCCATGTCGTCGCGCCGTCGATGCGGCCCGCTTCGAGAATGTTCTTCGGCACTTCGTTGAAGTACGTGAAGGCCATCCACACCGCAATCGGCAGGTTGATCAGCGTATAGACGATGACGAGGCCCGATACCGTGTCCAATAAACCGGTGTTCTTCCACAACAGATAGATCGGCACCAGCACGCCGACCGACGGCATCATCTTCGTGGAAAGCATCCACAGCAGCACCGACTGCGTCTTTTGGGTCGGGAAGAAGGCCATCGCATAGGCGCAGGGCACGGCGAGCAAAAGGCAGATCACCGTGACGCCGACCGAGATCAGCACCGAATTCCACGCAAAGCCGAAGTAATTGCTGTGCGCGAACAATTCCTTGAAGCTTTCCAGCGTCGGCGTGAAGAACAGCGAGGACGAATACACCTGCTGCTCGGTCTTGAACGCGGTGATCGTCATCCAGAAGATCGGGAAGAACAACAGAATCGATACGAGCCACGCGACGACGCCGGGAACGAGGTTCTTCACATGATCGAGCGCCGAGCTGCGCGGCGGCGCATTGACGGATTGAGCACTCGTGATTCCAATTCCCCCTTGAGGTTCTTCGCGAGCATCCGCACGAGGAAGAACGCCACGATGTTCGCCAGGATCACCGCGAGAATGCCGCCCGCCGAAGCGAGGCCGACATCGAACTGTTGCAGGCCGAGCGCGTAGATCAGGTAGGACAGGTTGGTCGTCGCAGTGCCCGGACCACCGCCGGTCGTCGTGTAGATTTCCGCGAAGATCGACAGCAGAAAATGGTCTCCATCACCACGACGATGGAAATCGCGCGGCGCAAGTGTGGCAGCGTGATGAAGAAGAACATCGAGAACGGACCTGCGCCGTCGATGCGCGCCGCTTCCTTCTGCTCCTGATCGAGCGACTGAATCGCCGTGAAGAGAATGAGGAACGCGAACGGCAGCCATTGCCACGCGACGATCACGATCACCGCGAACAGCGGATACTCCGCGAACCAGTCGATCGGCTGCATGCCCATCGAGCGCATCAGTTGCGCGACTAGTCCGTACACCGGGTACAGGATCATGTTCTTCCAGATCAGCGCGGAGACCGTCGGTATCACGAAGAACGGCGCGATCACCAGCAAGCGCGCGGTACCTTGCCCGAGAAACTTGCGATTGAACAGCACGGCGAGCAGCACGCCGCCGATGACCGTGATAAGCAGCACGGACAGGATCAGTGTCAGCGTATGGCCGATTGATGGCTCGAACGCCGGATCGGTGGCCAGAAACTGGAAGTTGTCGAGGCCCGCGAAACACCTTTGACATCGGGATTCAGCAGGTTATAGCGCGAGAACGAAAACCAGATCGTCATCGCGAGCGGTATCGCCATCCACAGGAACAGGCGGCCGATCGAGGACATGATCAGCCAGCGCACCGACTTCGCGCGCTGCTTGTCCCGCTCGGCGGCGGACTCCTCCATGTGGTGATCGGTGATGGGGTGGATTCAGTTGACTCATCGTGCCACCTCTCGATGATGATGCTTCGGGACCGCCCCGTTGCGGAGCGGTCCGTTACCACATAGATTACTTCTGATAGCCGGCTTGCTTCACCGCGCGATCGGCGGCCGCGTTACCCGCCTTCAGCGCCTGATCGACGCTCAACTGACCCGCGACAACACCGGCGATGGACTGGCCAACCACCGTGCCGAACGACTGGAACTCCGGAATGCCGACGAACTGAATGCCGCTATAAGGCACCTTGTGCAGCGTCGCGTCGTTCGGATCGGCGGTTTCGATCGCCTTCAGCACGAAGTCGCCGAACGGTGCCGCTTGCTTATATTCGGGACGGGCGTAGGTGGATTTACGCGTGCCCGGCGGCACCGACGCCCAGCCTTCGTCCTTGCCGACCATCTCGATGTATTCCTTCGACGTTGCCCACGCGGCGAACTTTTTCGCGGCGTCCTGCTGCTTCGACGTCTTCGGGATCGCGAGCACCCACGACCGCAGCCAGTGCGAGCCTTTCGGCGTCACGGCGACCGGCGCGGCGGCGAAGCCGATCTTGTCGGCCACCTGCGACTGTGACTTGTTGTAGAGCATGCCGGCGGCAACAGTCGCGTCGATCCACATCGCGCACTTGCCGGAGGACATCAGCGTCAGGTTTTCGTTGAAGCCGTTCGAGGAGGCTCCCGGCGGGCCGTCGCTCTTCAGGAGATCGGAGTAGAACGTCACCACCTTATGCCATTCGGGCGAGTCGATCTGCGCCTGCCACTTCTCGTTGAACCACTCGCCGCCCCATACGTGTTCACGACCGTCGATACGAAGGCCATGTTCTCGCCCCAGCCCGCCTTGCTGCGCAGGCAGATGCCATACTTACTGGCCTTTGGACTTGTCGGTAAGCTTGTCGGCGAGCTGCTTGATCTGGTCGTAGGTCGGCATCTTGAGACCGGCGGCCTGGAACAGGTCCTTGCGGTAGTACGTCATCGAGCTTTCGACGTAGAACGGCAGCGCGTAGAACGTGCCGTTGTACGAGAGGCCGTCGCGGGCGGTCTCCGCGACGTCGTCCAGATCGTATTGGCGGGCAGGTTCGTCATCGGCGAGAGCCAGCCGCGCTTGCCCCACTGCTGCGCGCTTCATACGTGCCGATGGTGACGACGTCGAACTAGCCGCTGTTGGTGGTGGTATCGGTCGTAGCGCGCTGGCGCAGCACGTTTTCTTCGAGAATCACCCAGTTCAGCTTAATGTCCGGATTGACCTTCTCGAACGCCAGCGAGAGCTTCTTCAGCTCGATGACGTCCAGATTGTTCAAGGTGGCGATGGTGATGGTCGCGGCTTCCCCCACGGACGGCACGAGCGCGCCGCTCGCCGCGAGCACGAATGCCGCCATCCCGGTCAGCGCGAGCTGGGCGCGCGGCTTGGCTCCGACGATTCGTTTGATAGTTTCATTTTGGTGCGTCTCCTTTTTTCGTTGGCACGGCGCTTGAGCGCAATCGCCGTGTGCCGCTTGCTGCCTCAGGGATGCGATGGACGTCGCGTGGTTTCCTTCGTTGTGCGTTGATCCGCTGGATTGCGCCGCGTGCCTGTCACCGTTGCCATGTTTTTTCGCGCCGGCCCAGTGTGCCGCATTCGCCGCGACGCCGTTTCAATATAGACCGTGAGCCCGATGCCGCAACGACGGCTGAGCGCCGCATCGCCACATTTGCGGCGCTCAGCTCATCCAGTTCCTGCCGTCGACGTTAAGCGTCTGCGCGATAATTGCGCGATAATGTAATCCGAATCGCCTGATGCGAGAAACAGCGCGGCGCCCGTCAGATCGGCCGGCAGGCTCATGCGGCCGAGCGGCACTTCTTCGCCGACGAGGCGCGCTTCTTCTCGCCGAGCGATCGGTTCTCATAGCGCGCGAACAAAGCATCGACCTGCTCCCACATCGGGGTATCGGACGACGCGCGGCGCGATGTCGTTCACGTTGATGCGATCTTTCGCGAGCACGAGCGCAGCCGACTGCGTATAGCTGATGACCGCCGCCTTGGTGGCGCAGTAATGCGAGACGAGCGCCTCGCCGCGCCGTCCCGCTTGCGACGACACATATTGATCATCTTGCCACCGCGGCCCTGCTCCACCATGCGCTGGGCGACGGCCTGCATGAGGAAGAACATGCCTTCGACATTGACCGCGAACAGGCGGTCTTAGATGTCCCAGGACTCGTCGAGGATCGGACGCATGTCGAACAGCGCCGCGTTGTTGAACAGAATGTCGATACCGCCGAAACGCTCAACGATTGCCGCGATGTTGTCGCGCCGGGTGACGTCGGCGCGCAACGCCAGCACACGATCCGCGACGTCCGCGAAGCATTTGGCGATCTCGGCTTCGTCCTTCACATCGACGACGAACTTCGCGCCCTCATCCAGATAACACCAAGCGACCGCTTCGCCGATCCCGCTCGCGGCACCCGTAGATGGCCACCTTGTCTCAGTCTCACACCGATGTCTCCGATTTATGGGCATGGTCGGGCAGCATGATGCATCGACCGTTTTTTCGTTCACAGTGTGAGCGAACGCTCTGCGACTGAACAATTGATCTACAGTTGATCGAATGATCGGCGTTGCGCGCGCTCGTGTCAAGGCGTGAAAACGCGGTTTCGATGCTGCGACGCGAAAACGCCGAAAACGGTGGAACTCCGATTCGACTGCGTGGGATAGAGCAACTGGCATGCCGCGTGGAGCGGCGATCATCGGATTCATCCATGCTCGGTGAGCATTCGACGCGGATACGTTTAGTTGGTGTGGTGCAGAAAAGCAGGAAGGAATTCGTCGCCTCGGCGTTCGATGCCAGCGGCTTCGGAAGTGCGGCTGCATGTGCGGGCGTCGCAGGTGCGATCCGCCGAGACAGCGCTGGTTCGAGCTCCAACGCAGGAATTTTATCGGTCCGTTCTGCCAACAAGCGCGCTTCGCCAGAGATCGCTAAAATGCTGCCGAGCGGCATCACCTGGCCCAACCGAGCGCCCTGCCTCGCAGTGTGATACACTATATTATTCAGCCTTCTCCCGACCTCGCCCTGGCGCGTCACGGGAGCATGCAACTTTTAGACGCACCAGCCCACCTGGGCCAACCCACATGACCGCATCCGTCGAAACCCTGCTCGCCCGCGCCGAGGCGCTTGCCGACGAGCGCGGCATCGCGCTGACGCCGTTGCGCCGTCAGGTTTACGAACTCGTGCTCAAGGCGCACAAGCCGATCGGTGCCTACGACCTCATCGATGCGATGGAGCCTCAGCGCGGCACGCGCGTCCCGCCGACCACGGTCTATCGCGCGCTCGATTTCCTGGTGGAAAACGGTTTCGTGCATCGCATCGAATCGAAGAACGTCTTCGTCGCGTGCTGCGACGCCAGCAAGTCCCACGAGAGTCAATTCCTCATCTGCGACGAATGCGGCGCCACGCTCGAAATACAGGGCCGCGATCTCGCCTCCTCGCTGTCGGCGAGCCCGTCCGCGCACGGCTTTCAGGTGCGGCATCAGGTCGTCGAACTGAGCGGCCTGTGCAGCGACTGCCAGAAGAAACATCGCGCGCAGCATCGCGGCGCCTGAAGCGCTGCCGCCAAATAAAAAACGGCACACCGTGCCATCACCCGAGGAATTCGATGAAATTCGCGCATCTCCTGACCTGCTTCGTCCTGGCGCTCGGACTCTGCGAGGCCGCGCCGGCACAGAACGCACCTGTGCCGGTCGTCGCGGCAGAGAACTTCTACGGCGACGTGATCCGCCAGCTCGGCGGCGATCACGTGCAGGTGAAGAGCATCCTCAGCAACCCGGATCAGGACCCGCATCTGTTCGAAACCAGCCCGAAGACCGCACGCGCCTTGCAGCACGCGGCGCTGGTCGTCTACAACGGCGCCGACTACGACCCGTGGATGGACAAGCTGCTCGGCGCATCGAAGAGCAACGGCAAGCGCACGGCGATCGTCGCGGCGCAACTGGTCAGCAAAAAGGCCGGCGACAACCCGCATCTCTGGTATGACCCGGCGACCATGCCCGTGGTCGCCAAAGCCATCAGCGCTTATCTTGCCGGCGCAGACTCTTCGCACAAAAGCGATTACGACGCGCGCCTCGCGAGTTTTCTCGCCTCGCTCAAGCCCATCGACAAGGCGGTCGCGCAACTGAAAGCGTGCTATCACGGCGTGCCCGTAACCGCGACGGAACCGGTCTTCGGCTATATGGCGGACGCGATCGGCTTCGAGATGCGCAATCAGCGCTTCCAGCTCGTCGCGATGAACGAAACCGAGCCGAGCGCGAACGATATCGTCGCTTTCGAAAAAGACCTGCGCGAACGCCGCGTACACGTGCTCATCTACAATAGCCAGGCAACGGAAGCGCTCACCAAGCGCATGCTCGGTATCGCGCAAGACGCGCATGTGCCGAGCATCAGCGTGACGGAGACCCTGCCCGCCGGCAAAACCTATCAACAATGGATGACCTCACAACTCGACACGCTGTCCAGCGCATTGCAGGAATGGCAGCGATGAACGGCCACGTGCCCGCCGCGCTCGAAGTCGACCGCGTGACGCTGGAACTCGGTGGCCGCGCGATTCTCAATGACGCCAGCTTCACCGTCCACAACGGCGAATTCATCGGCGTGTTCGGGCCGAACGGCGCGGGCAAGACCACGCTGATGCGCGCGCTGCTCGGGCTCGTGCCGGTCGCATCGGGCGCGATCCGCGTGCACGGCGAAGCGGTGATGCGCGGCAATCCGTTGATCGGCTATATGCCGCAGATTCGCAGCGGGCTGGCGAATCGCCGCGTGCTCGGCCGCGATTTCGTCGCGATGGCCGCTGACGGGCATCGCTGGGGCGTGTCGACGCACAACGCGCGGATTCGTGCCGACGTCGATCGCGGGCTGGAACTCGTGGGCGCAACACAACTGTCCGCGCGACCGCTCTCGGAACTGTCGGGCGGCGAGCGTCAGCGTCTTCTGCTCGCGCAATGCCTGCTCGGCGAGCCGCATCTGCTCCTGCTCGACGAACCGATGATCAGTCTCGACCCGCGTTATCAAACCGGCGTCGTCGAACTGGTGCGGCGGGTGCAGCGGGAGTTGAACATCACTGTGCTGTTCTCGGCGCACGAACTCAATCCGCTATTGAACTCGCTGGATCGCGTGCTTTATCTCGGCAACGGGCGCGCGGCGCTCGGAACGGTAGACGAAGTCATCTCCAAGCCGGTGCTCTCGAAACTCTACGGCTCGCCCATCGACGTGATGCGCGTGAACAGCCGCATTTTCGTGATGTCGGGCAATGTCGAAATCGATAAACTCGACCACGCGCACGAGGAAGGCTCGGAGCACAGCCACGAGCACGATCATGGTCACGATCACAGTCACGCCAAGTAGGAAAGCAGGCACACAATGTTCGAATATGACTTCATGGTCAACGCATTCGCGGCGTCGGGGATCGTCGCGGCGCTGTCGGGGATCGTCGGCTATTTTCTGGTGATGCGCGGACAGACCTTCGCCGGTCACGCGCTCTCTCACGTGGGCTTCGCCGGCGCGACCGGCGCGGTGCTGCTCGGCCTGCCGCCGCTCTGGGGCATGGTCGGATTCACGCTCGTGGCGGGCGTCGGCATGGGCGCACTCGGCGAGAAACTATCCGGGCGCGATGTCGCCATCGGCGTGATCCTGTCGCTGTCGCTCGGCTTCGGTTTGCTGTTTCTGCACTTCTTCACCGCCTACGCGACGCAGGCCACCGCGCTGCTGTTCGGCAACGTTCTCGGCGTCAATCACGAGACGCTGGTCGTGCTGCTGGGGCTCGCAGTTGTGAGTCTCGGCGCGCTCGCGTTCATTATGCGGCCGTTGATGTTTGCATCGCTTCAGCCGGAACTGGCGGAGGCCAAAGGCGTGTCGCTGCGGCTCGTGTCTGTGCTCTTTCTCGCGATCACCGCGCTCGCGGTCGCCGCGTGCACGCAGATCGTCGGCGTGCTGCTGGTGTTCGCGCTGATGGTCGGCCCCGCCGCCGCCGCGCAGAACCTGACGACGCGGCTCTCGTCGGGCCTGATCCTCGCGGCCCTGTTCGCGCTCGGACAGGCGTGGCTCGGCCTGACGCTCGCCTACTACACCGACTGGCCGACCAGCTTCTGGATCACGACGCTCGCCGCGCTGGTTTACGACGCGAGTCTGCTCGGGCGGCGTGCTTGAGGCGATGCCGCTGGCATCACTCGTCGCCATGACAACGTTGCCGGTGAAATCGAGTTCCGGCTACACGGTCGAAATCGGTAGGTAGCCCCCCAAAAAGCGCGCCACCAGCATCCAGCGGAGCGCTCAAGAACAAAGAGCCAAAACTCTCTACCGACACAACACCCGCGCATGATACGCAACATGCGCGCCGACGAACGTCGAGATAAAGGAGTACCCGTGATCGTACCCATCATGCCGGCGCACGGTCACCTTGTGCCCCGCCTTTTGCGCATTGCGCTCGAACACGTCCGGATGAAGCTGCTCGGCCAGAAACTGATCCCCAAGTCCCTGATCGATCAGAATACCGTTCTCGAAGCGCGACACATTCGCTCCGCGCACGAGTTCGCTCGCGTCATACTGCTTCCACGCTTCGCGGTCGTCGCCGAGATAGCCGGAAAACGCCTTTACGCCCCACGGGCACTGCGATGGCGCGGCAATCGGCGCGAACGCCGACACGCTGCGATAATAAATATCCGGATTACGCAGCGCCAGAACCAGCGCCCCGTGTCCGCCCATCGAATGCCCGAAGATGCCGAGACGGTCCTCGCGAATGGGCAACTCGGCCAGCACCGCGCGACGCAAGTCCTGCGTCACATACGAATACATGCGGTAGTGCTTCGACCACGGCTCGCGCGTCGCATCGACGTAAAACCCCGCGCCCACGCCGAAATCCCACGCATCTTTCTCGCCGGGAACATCGGCGCCACGCGGCGAGGTATCCGGCGCGATTAGCGCGATGCCATGCTTCGCCGCATAACGTTGCGCGCCCGCCTTGATTGGAAAGGTCTCTTCGGTGCACGTCAAACCGGCGAGATAGAACAGCGCCGGCACTTTCGAAGAAGACGCTTCCTTCGGCAAGAAGACGGAGAACCGCATCGGCAGACCGATGGATTCCAACGCGTGCTTATAAATGCCCTGCACGCCGCCGAAACAACGATGTTCTTCCACGAGTTCGAGCATCGCTGTCTCCTTGCTTAGTAGATGACGACGGAACGAATCGACTCACCCTTCTTCATCAGGTCGAAGCCGTCGTTGATCTGATCGAGCTTCAGATGATGTGTGATCAGATCGTCGATATTGATCTTGCCTTCCATGTACCAGTCGACGATCTTCGGCACATCGGTGCGGCCGCGCACACCGCCGAACGCCGAACCTTTCCATTCGCGGCCGGTCACGAGCTGGAACGGACGCGTGCTGATCTCCTGCCCCGCCGCCGCCACGCCGATGATGAACGACTGGCCCCAGCCCTTGTGCGTGCATTCCAGCGCCTGCCGCATGAGCGTGGTGTTGCCGACGCATTCGAAGGAATAATCCGCGCCGCCATCGGTCAACTGCACGATGTGATCGACGATGTTCTCGACCTCCTTCGGGTTGGTGAAATGCGCCATGCCGAACTTCTTCGCCAGTTCCACGCGGCCCGGATTGATATCGACGCCGATGATCTTGTCCGCGCCGACCATCTTCGCGCCCTGGATCACGTTTAGCCCGATGCCGCCCAGACCGAACACGACCACATTCGCGCCCGCTTCAACCTTCGCCGAATACACCACCGCGCCGACGCCGGTCGTGATGCCGCAGCCGATGTAGCAGATTTTGTCGAA
The DNA here is from genome assembly GCA_001184395.1 of Candidatus Paraburkholderia calva. GTDB lineage: Bacteria > Pseudomonadota > Gammaproteobacteria > Burkholderiales > Burkholderiaceae > Caballeronia > Caballeronia calva. Next base: position 15,623 of record LFLF01000074.1, read on the forward strand.
GGGAGCATCTTCACGCACCTTGGCAACGGCGATTTCCGGCACCACGATGTAGTTCGAAAACGTCGACGTGCCCATGTAGTGAAACAGCGGCTTGCCATTGAGCGAGAAGCGCGAGGTGGCATCCGGCATCAGGCCACGGCCTTGCGTCGCGCGAATCTTCTGGCAGAGATTGGTCTTGCGGGACAGGCAGAACTTGCACTCGCGGCAGTCGGGCGTATAGAGCGGAATCACATGATCGCCCTTCTTTAGCGTGCCAACGCCAGGACGGACATCGACCACCACGCCCGCGCCTTCGTGGCCGAGAATCGCCGGGAAAATGCCTTCGGGATCCGCACCCGACAGTGTGTAGTAGTAGGTGTGGCAAATACCCGTCGCCTTCACTTCGATTAGCACTTCATCGGCGCGCGGGCCTTCGAGATCGACTTCCTCGATGGTCAACGGCTTGCCCGCTTCCCATGCGATTGCTGCCTTCGTCTTCATCTATCGGCTCCTTGGTTTCGAAGATACAAATACTTGAATCAGCGCACGACGTTCAGCACTTCGTAGCATGCGCCCATCGTGTGATAGTCGGTCTTGCTGGTGGGGTTTTTTTCGTCACTGTACTGGCGGTTGTCGCGCGTGAGGATGCGATACCACGCGCCCCACTTGTGATCGACGAAATGCTTCCAGCTATAGGCCCACAAACGGTCATAATCGTTCCAGTAACGCGCGGCGAATGGCGTATCGCCCGCGCGCTCCATGCGATTCGCAAGCAAGGCCGCCGCCGTGAGCGATTCGGCCTGTACCCAGAAGTACTTGTCCTCGTCGTAGAACTTGCCGTCGGGATCGAAGCCGTAGACCATGCCGCCATGCTGGTCGTCCCATGACATCTCGATCGCGCGGTCGAACAACTCGCGCGCACGCGTCAAATGCCACGCCTCCGGACGATGCCGGTCGAGAATCAGCAGCAGCTTCGCCCATTCCGTCTGATGTCCCGGCTGAAAGCCCCACGGCCTGAAGATATTGCTGCGATCGCCCTTGTTGTATTCCCAGTCGATCGACCAGTTCGGATTGTAATGTTCCCAGATCAGGCCGCCCGCGAGCGGCGCCTGACGGTTCACCATTTTGTCCGCGAGCAGCGCCGCGCGATCGAGTTAGCGCGCCTCGCCGGTCGCCTCGAACACGGCGAGTAGCGCTTCGCACGTATGCATGTTGGCGTTCTGGCCGCGATAGTCGGACACTTGCCAGTCGCCGGTCGCCTCGTCTTTATAGAGGCCGTGTCGGGCGTCCCAGAAGTGCTGTTCCATCACGTTCCAGGTTTCGTCGAGATAGCCGCGCGCTTCGTCGATGCCCGTCTCCACTGCCTTCGCATAGGCAAGCACGACGAATGCGAGCCCGTAGCAATGATTGGTCGCATCGGTGACGTCGCGGCCGTTTAGCGTCCACGCATAGCCGCCCGTCTGCGGATTGCGATGAAACTCGCGCAGATAGTCGATGCCATGCACCACGCCGCCGCGATATTCATCGAGCTCGAAGTGCTTGTAGGCCATCGCGTAGTTGAAGACGAAGCGCGTGCTCGACACGAGATGCCGCGACTTGCGGTCGTAGATCGTGCAGTCGTTCTGGTAGTAGTGAAAGAAGCCGCCCGCCGGATCCATGCAGTGCGGGTGATAGAAGGTCATCGTGCGCAGCGTGTGATCGAGCAGAAACGCGCGCGAACGGAAATCGGGCGATGCGGAAGCTGAAGCAGAATCGTTCGGGAACATGGCTGGATTCGATGTTGCGATGTTTGTCGTAGAGGAACCGAACATCAGAGGCCGATCAATATGATGCGGCTGTTCCGGAGCGGGCATGCGCGTTCGAAGCGCTCTGGGCCGCCAGTGTAAGCGCTAACGCAGGCAACGTCAGAATCAGGGGCCGGCGAGTCGCATCGGCGATGACGCGTTTCAGCGCGCCCGAACCGAAATCGGCGCCTGGAAAACGCCCGCCATCCGCGCTTGTGAAGACCTTAGGGAAAAACGCCTAAAACGCGGGTTAACCCCGCCGAAACGCGATACGCACGAAAAACGGACTATACGCATGCCGTGATTCACATCATAACGACGCGCCCACTGTGGCGGCCTTTCGTCACACGACAAAAATCATCCGTCACGCGCCGAGCCCCATGCCCACTGGGGTTTGGCGCGCGGCAAGGGTTCTTTGCAAGCATTTGCCATATTGCTCGCTCTGCAAACGCGATCTATAGCGCCCCGTGGTCTTGTTCGCGCTTTTTGATCCATCTAACTTGGAGGCCATTCCAAATGAGAGGCATATAGGAGAGAAAAATGGCATCAAGTTCGACGGACTCCGCAAAAGTCCATCCGGTCGACGAGCGATTGCCCACGGAACAGTTGCTCACGCTCGGCATCCAGCACGTGCTCGTGATGTACGCGAGCGCGGGTGCGGTGCCGCTCATCTTCCGCGTGGCGATGGGCCTCTTGAAAGATCAGGTCGCGTTCCTGATCAACGCGGCCCTGTTCTCGTGCGGCGTCGCGACGCTGATCCAGACGCTCGGCCTGTGGATCTTCGGCATCCGTCTACCGGTGATCATGGGTTACACCTTCGCGGCGGTCGGCCCGATGATCGCCATCGGCACCAATCCGTCGCTCGGCATTCTCGACGTGTTCGGCTCGACCATCGGGCCGGCGTGATCGGCATCGTGCTCGCGCTGATGATCGGCAAGACGCTGCGCTTCTTCCCGCCGATCGTGGGGCATGGTGATCGCGGTGATCGGCTTGTCGCTGATGGGCGTGGGCATCAACTGGGCGGCGGGCGGCGTCGGCAATCCGGACTACGGCAATCCCGTGTATCTGCTGCTGTCGCTGGTTGTGCTGTCGCTGATCTTGTTGATCAACAAGTTCGCACGCGGCTTCATCGCCAATATCTCGGTGCTGCTCGGCATCGTCGCGGGCTTCGTGATCGCTGTGCTGCTCGGCCGCGTGAACATGGACGGCGTGGCGCACGCGCCGTGGGTGGGCATTGTGCTGCCGTTTCACTTCGGCATGCCGCACTTCGATCCGCTGTCCATCGCGACGATGGTCATCGTGATGTTCGTCACCTTCATTGAATCGACCGGCATGTTTCTCGCGGTCGGCGATCTGGTCGAGCGTCCGGTCGATCAGAAAGCGCTGGTGCGCGGCCTGCGCGTGGATGGTCTCGGCACGTTGATCGGCGGTATCTTCAACTCGTTTTCCGCATACGTCGTTCTCGCAAAACCTCGGTCTGATCGGCCTGATGGGCGTGATGGGCGTGTGCAGCCGCTTCGTCTGCGCAACCGGCGGCGTGATCCTCGTCGTGCTCGGCCTGTTTCCGAAAATGGCGCAGGTGGTGGCGTCGGTTCCGCCGTTCGTGCTCGGCGGCGCGCGCACCGTCATGTTCGGCATGATCGCGGCGAACGGCATCAAGACGCTATCGCGCGTGGACTTCACGAGGAACCCTCACCAACCTATTCATCGTCGCGGTCAGCGTCGGTATGGGGATGGTTCCGGTCGTGGCACTGAAGTTCTTCTCGCAACTGCCGCACGCGCTCGAACCGATCCTGCATGGCGGAATTCTGCTGGCATCGGTGTCGGCGGTGATTTTGAATATCGTGTTCAACGACGTGCGCAAGGAACGCGACGCCCGCCGCGAGGCGCGAAGTCGCGCATGAGTTTGAAGGCGCGGCCCACGCGGGCGACGCGCACTAATTAGCGATCCTGAACAATTCATAGCAGGCTGTTGAAATAGTTTTTTTGAATGTGCACCTACTCATTCGAAAGAGCCAACGCGACGTTCAGACCCAACTAATTTAACGCCGGACTTCGTTGATTCAGGTGCTGCTAATGTCGCATTCTTTTCGGCGTTCGCTCTCATGCC
>LFLF01000075.1 GCA_001184395.1 Candidatus Paraburkholderia calva
AGGGTTCGATTACCGCACACAGTTCGGTCCACGGAACGATCGTGTTCATCGTGTCAAGCAACTCGTCGCGTCGCGTGTGCTTGCGGCAAGTCTCAAACCCCGCACCTTGATCCGCGGCCATCGCCAGCGTCTGCTACTTCATCGTCGTTTGTCCTTCTCCTTGCACGTGCGCTCTATAACACCTGACAAGCACAAGCGGTGGACTTAATCAGCATTGCCCTAGGTGCTACGAACGCGTGGAGGTCCTATCCGGTGCCCAGCGCCTCCGGCGCTGGACACCGGAAGAGAAAATTCGAATGGTCGAGGAGACCTATCTGCCAGGCATGAGCGTCTCGCTCGTGACCCGCCAGCATGGTGTCGGCGCCAATCAACTGTTCACCTGGCGACGCCTGATGAGCTAGGGAGCACTGATAGCAGCGACCGCCGGCGAAGAGGTTGTGCCGGCTTCCGACTATCGCGCCTTGGAACCACAGGTGGCCGAGCTTCAGCGCCTGCTCGGCAAGAAGACGATGGAGAACGAGATCCTCCGGGAGGCCGTCTCCCGGGCGGCATGCCCCAAAAAACGACTGTTGCGCTCGACCTCGTTGCCGAAGGGTGGTCAGTGAGCGCGGTGGCAGACGCAGTCGGAATCTCCCGGCCTCATCTCTCCAGTTTTGTGTATTCACGCTGAGCCTTCCCGTTCCTAAGATGTGGCCATCGCCGATGCGTCCGATTCACGCCGCTCCTGCCCGGCGGCGTCATCGCTTTTTCTCGCGTATCGCCCTCCATCGTCATAAAAAGGAAACCTCAACCTGATCGATCGCGTCCATGCCATGCATGTCTTTACGGGTGTCGTCAATACAAACAGCTTCACGCGCGCCGCCGAATCGCTCGGTATGCCGCGTGCGAGCGTCTCGACGACCGTGCAAACAACTCGAAACGCTAGTCGGCGTGCAATTGCTCGCGCGCACGACGCGGCGCCTGAATCTCACCGTCGATGGCGCCGCGTATTACGAGCGCTGCTCGCAAATCCTCGCCGATATCGACGAACTCCAATCCGGCTTGGGTGCCGGCGAAGAACGCCTGCGCGGCCGGTTGCGCGTCGAAATGCCGGATACCGTGGCGACGTCCATCGTGGTGCCCACGCTGCCGGAGTTTCACGCGAGTTATCCGCCGATCGAGCTGTCTATCGGCATCGGCACGCACAATGTCGATTTGGTCGGCGAAGGCGTCGACTGCAACGTGCAACTCGGCGAATTGCCGGACTCGGGTCTCGTGGCCCGCCGCCTCGGCGTGCTCGAGCAGGTGACATGCGCGAGCACCGCGTATCTGGAAAAGCACGGCACGCCGCGCTCGTTCGGCGGACTCACGCAACACGTCGCGGTGAACTGCGTGTCGGAAAATAGCGGCCGCTTCGCCGATTTCGACTTCGACGCCGATGGCGAAGCAGTCACCATGAAGATGCGCGGCTTCGTGCAGGTGGCCGACGAACACACGTATATCGCTTGCGGAATCGAGGAGCTCGGGCTGATCCAGCCGCTGAAGATCGCCGCGCAGCCGTATCTGCGCTCGGGACAGTTGCAGGAAGTCTGCCGGAGTGGAAAGCGCCACCGCTCAAGGTGTCGGTCGCGTTCCTGAAGAACCGCCAGGCGACGCCGCGCGTCTCCGCGTTCGTCGACTGGCTGGCGGATTTGTTCGAGCGCTCGCAGGAAATGGACGATACGCTCACGAGCCTGTATCGCGCGGCGCAGCGGCGTGCGCCGGCGCGCCACGACCGTCCCGACCGAGGAAACCACTGACGTCTGACGTCTGATGTCTTCACCTGCGTCTTTTACGCGACCACCACCGTGTTCCATTTGCGCACGGACCAACCGCTCGACCAGTCCGTTGGTAACGTAAGGATCGACGCGCGCGAAGGCCTCCGCCGCCTCCGGCGACTCGCCGCGAAACAGCAGGATCGCGCGGGCGGCGGGCGTATCAAGCGCGCCGCCCAGCAGCAAGTCACCGCGTTCCGCCGCTTTCCACGCCAGCAACAGGGGCCCGTCGCGAAACTGCGCGCGCCGCTCCAGATAGTCACTGCAAAGTTCGTAAATCAGCAAATAGTGCACGTGACGGCTCCTTTGAAAGCCAGGCGATGCCCATTATCCTCATTTTGCTCTCTTCTCATCCGAAAATAGGAGTTTCCTAAGATCCCTCTGATCGATTAAAGGCGGAAGTTCGAACATCATTCGTGGACACATTTTTAGAGCTCAAACATGCACCGCGATCAACCGCCCTGCAACACGTGCACGAAGCACGAATGCCGCAATTGCATCTGGACCTCACCGCTCGATGCGTCGTACCACAACCTCTTGCGCTCCACATCGCTCATTTCGATTCTCGCGCTGGCGGCGGGCCAGCGCACTCCGACGCCCTCGGAGCCGTCCTGGCTTTCGATTGCCGCCAAGCGGCTGGTGGATTTCTTCAAAGACAATTCTCCGCGCGCTGAGCCGCAACAGGATGGGCCGCGCCATTCGTCAATAATTTTGCCAATGTCTTTTTAGGATAACTGCGCAGATAAAATGCGCGACGAAATTGCGCCCAATCTCGGCGCAACTGCAAAAATTGGATCGACAGTCGATGAGTATCAATCTGGTCCACGCGGTCAACGCGGCCGTCACGGAAGACATCGCGGAACAACTGGCGCAACAGTTCGGCATTCCCGCGAACATTCTGCGACAGCTAGTGGCGCCCATCACGCTGGCACTGATGGCTACGCTGGTGGACCGCGCATCGCTTACACTGAGTGCTCGTCAGCTGTATTTCGATCATCATGCTGCCCGAAACCAATGCCTATATCGTGGATCAGTTCGACAAGATGATCTCGAGACCACGGGCGAACTCAAGCATCTAGAGGGAAACGGTCACCAACTCGCCACCGAAGCAACCGGCAAGCGCATCGATTTCCTGACGGATGCTGTTTCCAGCGAAACCGGCGTGCCGTCGCAGGCGACATCGGCACTCGCGGGCATCGTGGCGGCCGTGCTGTTCGGCATCGTCAAGCGGCATTTTCTGCTCGCACAATGGGGCTTGCCGCAGTTGCCGCTCATGCTGCATGAGCAGGTCGGCGACATCAAGGTGTCTCTGTCGAACGCGGTGGCAGCGGCGATCGGCGTAGGCAATACCGACAACTTTACGCATAGTGTCGGCGCACGCCTGGGCGCGCTCGTGTCCGCGCTGGCCGAGCGGGAAGAGGCGCAGATGCCACCCGCGCTCTTCGTCGCCGATGCCGGCGCGAACAGCGAGTTCGCAGCGGTATCGCCCGTGGCGGCGAGCCGGCCCTTGACAGCGCCGGTGCGTAAGGCGGCCCCGGCCAAGCGCTCGAACAAGGCGATCTGGATGCTCTTCGCCGTGCTCGCGGCCATTCTGGCGTCGTGTACTACCGAGGCTTCACGCAAGCCGGCAACGTCGATCTGAACGCGTCGGACACCACGTCGCCGACCGCCACGGTGGAACAAGCCGAGCCAGTCGTACCTGCGTCCGCAGTCGCAACGAATGCGAATATCGCGGCCCCCGCCTCCGTGACCGTGGGCGCAACTCCGGCAGTCGCCGAGCCGGCGAGCGCTGCGCCAGCCGCCCATGCCGACAACGCAAAAGATGCACAACTCGTGTTCAGCGTCAGCCCGTCCGGCGTCCCGTTGATTCGTGCCGCTATGAGCACCGACGTAGAAAAGCAAAGCCTGATCGACGCGCTGACCGCGCGGTTCGGCAAGGCTTATCAAGCGGATGTCGCCGTGACGCCAGACACGGGTCCCGCCACCTGGCTCTCATGTCTGAAGACCTTCCTGCCGCTCAGGACCGTGCCTGGCGCGGAAGTAAGCATCGCCGGATCGAAGGTCGAATTGAGCAGTTCGGTTGCGGACGGCAAGCTCGGCTTGACCGATCATCTGAACAGCACGCTCGGCGGCATGTTCCAGGTCGGCTCGTTCGATATAAACGGCGTCGTCGCGAGCGCGACGCAATCGTTCCGCGACAGCATGAAATCGCTGCTCGCCACGGACGACGCCTGCTCGGGCAGCAAGCTCATCAAGGTGCTCGACATGCAGGTGGTCAACTTCGACCGCTCGAGTGCGACCGTGCCCGAAAGCGCTTACTCGACGCTCGACGAGACAGCGCGGCTCCTGAAAAATTGCGCGGCCAAGGGATAGATGGTCGATCTGGAAGTCGCGGGCTTCTCCGATTCGCAAGGCCCCGACAGTGCCAAGCTGGAAATGTCGAAGGAACGCGCACAAGCCGTGCGCGCCTATTTCGTGCGGGCCGGCGTGCCGCCGTAGACGCTCACTGCCAAAGGTTACGGCGACGTGAATCCTGTCGCCGATAACGGCACGGCGAGCGGACGCTTCGCGAATCGCCGTATCGAGTTCGAAATCAAGTAAGCGCGTTTGAACACGGCTGAATCCCGACCGAACGAAAATGCCGCCGTGCTCCATGCGCGGCGGCATTTTTCATTGATGCATTGAAAGCGCTGGGAACGCTGAATCCGTGCTCAGTTCGGCGTGCCGAAGCCACCTTCGGCCCAGCGCTCGGCGCTCGCCTTGCTCAGCTTGAACACCGCCAACACGCGCGCATACACGAGTTGTTCGCTCAACGCATCGAAGGCCTTCAGATCGGCGTAGAGATCGTCGTCGGGAACGATATCGAGCGTGATGGTGACGGTTTCATCGCCAACATCGACGGTGACGTTCTTGTGCAGCAGCGCGTGACGCTGCTGTTCATGCCGGCGCAGGACTTCGGACGCGGTCTTAACCAGCGTGCGGAACGCCGCCGCATCCAGTGACTTCGGATTCTTCTTGTCGCGGCCCATGGCCCAGGGGCCGACCAGCGCGGGCTCCGCTTCCCCGTCTGAATCATTTCGACGGCCCAGCCGTCGTCCTCATTCTTGATCACGCGGGCAGTCCAACCGTCGTCGTGCCAGAGACAGTCTTCGTGAATGGCGTCGTCGGTCGAGGCGAAATCGGAATCGGTCATGTCTTGAGGGCGTCAGGACGCGCAGTGAGAAAGTCACGAATTTTACCTCGCTCGCGCGCTTCGCCGGACGTGGACACGGTGCGTGCAACCGCGCATGGCCATTCGGCCAATCTCGGGTCGGGCGCGGCCACCGTCATATCCAAACACCGATGGCCGTGCTACTTTGCAGCTACGGGAACGCCCCGGGATTACGAAAACGCTGCTAAAAACCGCATTATTTTTGAAGGAGTAACCGCATATTTTCTTTCATCGGTACTTTGATCGTCGGACTGATCGTGGGTCTCATCGCGCGGGCCATCAAGCCGGACGACGACAGCATGGGCTGGATCATGACCATCGCGCTCGGAATTGCCGGATCGCTGGTGGCGGGCTATATCGTCGGGCGGGCGCTCGGCTGGTATCAGCCGGGGCAGCCAGCGGGCTGGATCGCATCGGTGGTCGGCGCGATCGTGCTGCTTGTCATCGTCGGCATGGTCCGCAAGCGCAGCACGTAACGAAACGCAACGGCGGCACGTTACGATTCTTCGTATCGTCATGTCGAAAGCCTCGTCCTTATCGGGCGAGGCTTTTTATGCGCTCGTCTATCGCAGGCGGCGATCAACGCCTTTTCACGCAAGCGGCAAGCCGGATTCACATTTGATTTCGCGCAGCGACAGCATCGACTCGACTGCCGTCACGCCGGGCAGGGTGCGCAGCACGTCGTGAGTGAAGGTGCCGTATTCGTCGAGATCGCGTACGACGATCTGCAGCAGATAATCCGCCGTGCCGCTCACGTTGTGACACGACACGATGCACTCGGCCAATTTGGCGACGAGCAGACGTCCGTCGTGCTGGATCGCGGCGAGAATCGTGCGGTCGATGCGGTCGAGATCGGTCATGACGGCTTCCTCCATTCTTATATCGAATTTTAGAGGAAAGCATCTCTTCAGCAGAAAACAGCACCGCAAATTACCAAAATACCAAAAAACTGCTCGATGACGATGGCAACATGTCGCCCTGATTCAGGAGTTCCATCATGATGATTTCATCGCATCTTTTCTTTGGGTTTTATCGGCGCGCTCACGGTGATCTATGCGTTACCGGGACCGGACATGGCCGTCGTACTGCAAACCAGCGCGCCGCGGGGATTCAGACACGGCGTTGCAGTCGCGGGCGGTCTCGCGCTCGCACGCGCGACACATGTCACGCTCTCCGCGCTTGGCGTGGCGGCCTTGCTACGCAGCGCGCCGTGGCTTTACGAAGGCATGCGGATCGTCGGCGGTCTCTATTTGACCTACATCGCGATCCAGATTTTCCGCTCGCCCGGCTTCGGGCTCGAAACCACCGGGCAAGGTCGCGCGACGGCGCCCACACTGCGCTCCGCGTTCATGAAAGGCGTGCTGAGCAGTATCCTCAATCCAAAAGCGCTGCTGTTCTTTCCGTGCTGTTGCCGCAGTTCGTGCGGCCGGACGATGCGCCCGTGTGGTCGCAAGTAACGGAACTCAGCGTCGTACTCGTGCTGTTCGGGCTGATGTTCGACCTCACGCTCGCGGCCGGCGCGGTGCGCATCTCCGGCTGGCTGCGGCGTCATCCGAAAGCGCAGACTGTGTAGCGCTGGAGCTTCTCGGCAGCGTTGCTGGCGTTCGCGGTGCGTTTGTCGCTCGACTGAACGCTCATGCACGCGAACGCGTATGAAGACGCGAACTCAGGCCTCGAGCGGCTTCAGAAAGATGCTCATGTTTCGGCGCAAAATGCGCGTAGAGCGGCAGGATCGCGCCGCCCATCGCGCGGACGTTGGGACCGATCATGCCTTCCACCAGACGCGGACGCGTCATCCCTTGCCAGTCGAATGCGCCGAGCGTGTCATCCGTTCGGCCGATGACCTTGCGCAACAACGCGCGGTCGATTTCGCCATCGATCACGACCGTTTCGAGATCGAGCAAGGCCGACGACGACGCAATACCCGCCGCGATCGCGGACACGCGGCGCGCATCCACGCCTCGGAGAGATCGCGCCATTGCGGTGAATACGCGCGCGTCGTGCGCGGCGGGCGCGCCCGCGGCATCGAAGGCTTTCTCCAGCACATAAACCGACGCGACGTTCAGCAACTGTCCCGGCCGTCCGCTCCGGTCACCGGCAAGGAGCCAATCGCGCCCGCGCTGCCGCCGGGTCCCGCGTACAACCGTCCATCGACGACCAGCCCGCCACCGATGAAGGTGCCGATGAACACATACAGAAAATTACGCAGCCCACGACCCTGTCCCATCACGAGTTCGGCGGCGCACGCAGCCGTGGTGTCCTTGGCGAAATCGACGGGCAGCGTGGTCAGCGCCTGAATGCGCTCGCGAATGTCGATGTCGTTCCATGCCGCGAGCACGGCCGGCGGCGTGTCGAAGAAATCGCGCCAGCCGCCGAGCCACAGCGACGCGGCTACACCGATGCCCGCAATCTTCGGTGCGTCGTTGCCCAACGCGGCGGTCACGCGCGCGAGGCGTTCGTCCAGCGCGGGAAACAGCGCCGCCGGATCGGGATAGGCGTATTCGAGCGTCTCGCACGGCCGCACACCGCCGGTGAAATCCATCGACAACACATCGAGACTGCGCCGCCCGACTTTCACGCCGATGGAAACCGCGCCGTCCGCGCGCAGTGAGATCGGCACCGAAGGCTGGCCGATGCGCCCGCGCACGCGCGTACGCGGATCCTTCGAGAGCAGGCCGTCCTCGATCAGATGGTCGACGATCAGCGAGACCGTCTGCATCGACAGGCGCGTGAGTCGCGCGATATCCGCTTTCGGCAATGCGCCGTGCAGGCAGATCGCCTGTAACACGATGCGCTCGTTGAACTGGCGCATGCCGAGCTGATTCGAGCCGATCGAATGCAGCGAGGCCGCGCGCGCGGATCGTTCGGTCATGCGTGTCAGCCTGAAAAAAGGCACAGGTGGATGGGCGCGAAAAAAGCGCGAGCGCGAGGATGAGCACGCCAAATATCGATCATGAGTCGTCCCCGTTGATGGCCGCGTTCGACCTAAATCCAGCGTTTTGACTTAATGCAACATCAACTGGGACGATCTGCGCTACTTCCTCGAAGTGGCGCGCACGCAGCGCGCGAGTAGCACGGCGAAACACCTGGGCGTCGATTACACGACGATCGCGCGGCGCGTGCGGGCGCTCGAGGACGCGCTCGGCACCTTGTTGTTCGACAAGTCCCGCAGCGGCGGATTCCTGCCGACAGCGGAAGGCCAGCGCCTGCTCGGTTTCGTCGATTCGATGGAAACCACCGTGTAAACTGCCACGGAACAGGTCGGCAATACAGGGCACGCGTTGTCCGGGCATGTGCGCGTCGGTTCGACCGAAGGCTTCGGCTGCTTTTTTCTCGCACCGCAATTGGCGCGGTTTCAGGACACGCATCCGAACATTTCCATCGACTTGCTGCCGGTGCCGCATTTCGTCTCTTGTCCAAGCGCGAGGCGGATATCGCGGTGACGCTCGAACGCCCCGAACAGGGGAACACCCCGAACAGGGCCAGTACGTCTACACGAAACTGTGCGACTACCGGCTGCAACTCTATGCGACGCACGACTATCTGGAGGCGCACGCCCCGATCCGCAGCAAGGAAGCGCTGCGCGGTCATCGCTTCGCGAGCTATATCGACGATCTCGCCTTCAGCTACGAGTTGCTCTATCTGGAACGCGCCGTGCCGGGCGCGGTGTCGAACTGGCGCAGTACGAACGTGATCGCGCAATACTTCGCGGTGTTGCAGGGCCGCGCACTCGCCATCCTGCCGTGCTTCATGGTCTCGCGCGATACGCGGCTCGTCGCCGTGCTGCCGGATGAAATCGTGGTCACGCGGGCATTCTTCCTGTCGTGCCGCGAAGACCTGCGCAAGCTCCGGCGAATCACGGCGGTGTGTGGGATTACCTGCGGTCGGCAGCGGAAGCCAACCGAATCTTTCTGATGGGTGAGGCGGCGTACATGTCGTGGTCCGATGCCGCGCCGGCGTGACGCGAATGCTTTTTTACATGGCTGCGCACATGCCGCCGTCTCGACCGATTCTTTGCTGCAAGCGCAGTAGCACATCGCAACAAAATTCTACGCGCCTATTCGTATAATTTTGTTTCGATATCCAGATGAAAGTCGATCACGGCGATGCGCCTGCGGCATAATCGCCGGTCGGTTTCTCTGGTCGCCATCGACGAGGCGCATGCATTTCCGTGATTTTTCTCAGCTTTTTCTGTCATTAACCCCGCCCGGTCCGACGCGCCGGTTCGACGCGCGCCACACGCTGATGGCCTTCGTCATCTGGTCACCGTGCTCGATGTCGAGTCAGCGCATCCGCTTCGTCGAGGCGCGTACGGCACGCATCGTCGCGCTCATCGCGCTCATTGTGTTGCTCATCGCGGCGCGCGCGCTCGGCATCGCCATCGGCACGACCTTCGCGCACAGCCATATCGGCGAGGAACAGGCGCTGGCGTCGCGCCGCACCTACGAGATCGAGTAACTCGGACGCAGCGACGCCGCGCTGATCGAACTGACGCCGCGCAGGTCGGCGAACTGCGCGGTTTTGATACGTGCCTGAAGAACGCTGGCGGCGTGGGCGCGACGCCCGGCGTGCACGACGTCCCGCCGCTGCCGGACGGCAACAATCCCACCGTCTCGCTCGACGGCGCGGGCGGCCCTGAACTGCCGCCGCGCCACTGCGACCGCGACCGCATGCGCGAAGGCTCGCCGCGGCAGCACATGAAGGCAGCAGAACACGTGCTCGACTGCCTGGACCAGCAGGTGTCGATGCTCAAACCGCCATGCTCGCGCAGTACACCGCGTACATGGCGTTTCCCGGCCGCGATCCCGCGCCCGATGCGCGCTTCGGCTCGCCGTACGGCAACCGCTTCGATCCGTTCACCGGGCACCTGATTTTTCATCCGGGACTCGATATGGTCACGCCGACCGGCACGCCGATACGCGCAAGCGCCGGTGGCCACGTGATCCAGTCGGGCGAGCGCAACGGCTATGGCAACGCCGTGGACATCCGTCACGGCGACTGCATCGTCACACGCTACGGCCATGCATCGAAGCTGCTGGTGCATGTCGGCGACTATGTGATGCCGGGACAGGAGATCGCCGAGATCGGCAACACCGGACGCTCCACCGGACCGCATCTGCATTTCGAACTGGTCGTCGACGGTGCACAGATCAACCCGAAGCCTTACCTCAGGCTCTTTCCCCGGCAATCGCATGCGCAAGGCTGACACCAGGCGACTCTCGCTCAAGCTCACACAGCACACACGTATTCGCTCACGCCTAAGCACAGCGCGGCGTACTTGCTCGGCGTGATCGCCGCCGTGTGCGCTATCGGCGCGTTCGTCACGGCCGGCTTCGCCTCAACAACTCGCGCGAGCAGGCGAAAAAGCTCGACGTGCTGTGCGCGCGGCCGGTATCCGAGCAGAAGCTGCGCGATCAGTTGACGCATGCACAATACGCGCTCGCACAGGAAGTCGCCACGCGCGAAGCTCTGCAGACGCATGCGGCGGACGATGCCGCGCAGATCGCGCAACTACAGACCGATCTCGCTTTCTTCAGGAAGCAGCAGAAGCCCAACTAATACCCACCGGTTGCGCCCGTGCGTATCGCCTTTTCCAATCCCTCAATACAATTCGACATGTTCTCATCGAAAGAAGACTCGCACGGCGTGAAGCCGGCCAAGCTCGCGACGTTCATCGCGCACAACGTCCATATTTCGGGCAACCTCGAATTCAGCGAGGGCCTGCGCATGGACGGTCAGGTGACCGGCAATGTCGTCGGCAGACCCGGCGATGAATCGCTGCTCGTCGTCAGTGACCAAGGCGCGATCCACGGCAATGTCAGCGCGCACGATGTGATCATCAACGGCCGCGTGGTAGGCGACGTGCACGTGACGCACTTCGTCGAACTTCAGCCCAACGCGCACGTGAACGGCAACATCTATTATCAGAAGTTGCGCATGGATGTAGGCGCAACCGTCGAGGGCAAACTCACCAAGGTCGACCCGCAGCAAGGCGTGGCGACGATCGGTTTCGAAGCCGTACCCGCGCTCAGCTATTCGTCGCTGACGCCGTTGTCGAACCCCGACAACACCTGACCACATCAGACAGTATGGAGTACCGTCGAATGCTGGCTGGTAGCAGAAAAACCGGTCATCCAAATGATGAGAAACAGGCAATGCGTGGCAAAGCCGTTAAGATTCGAGCAAGAGACGAATGCCACGCGTTCGCGCCTTTCGTCCGCGTTCCGTGACTCACGCGACGCCGAGCGCCCCTCGATGCATGGCCCTTGACACCGACAATACAAAAGGGGCTTTCATGCTGGTCAATTGTGCGGCGTATCAGAACGGACGCAAGCTCGCGGACGTTCACATCGACGATATCAACGCCTATCGAGATCTCCCTGACTCTTTCATTTGGGTTGCGCTGAAGGAACCTGGCCCGGGCGAGCTGGCGCACATGACGCAACAGTTCGGCTTGCACGAACTGGCCGTCGAGGACGCGATGCATGGTCATCAGCGGCCCAAGATCGAAGAATATGGCGACTCGCTGTTCGCGGTCTTCCACACCGTCGAATTCGACGACGAAGACAACGTGCTGGTCGGCGAGATGAACGTGTTCGTCGGCAAGAACTATGTGCTCTCGGTGCACAACCGCACCACGGAAGGCTTTCAGGAAGTGCGCAAACGCTGCGAGCGCGAGCCGCATCTGCTCAAGCACGGCCCCGCCTTCGTGATGTACGCGGTGCTCGATGCGGTCGTCGATCGTTATTTTCCTGTGCTGGAAGCGCTCGGCGCGGAACTCGACAAGGTCGAAGAACGCATTTTCGAGCAGAACGGCTCGGCGGCATCGCGCGAGATCATCGAAGACCTGTATTCGCTCAAGCGTCAGTTGACGATTCTTCAGCATCACCCCGCGCCGCAGCTCGAATCTGTCAGCAAACTGTATGGCGGCCGTTCGCCGGGTGTGTGCGCAGGCATGCAGGAATACTTCGCGATGTGTACGACCATCTGCTGCGAATCGTGAAGACCATCGAGGGACGCCGCGAAATGATCGTCACCGCAATCCAGGTGAATCTCGGCCTGATCGCGCTCGCGGAGAGCGAAGTGACCAAGCGGCTCGGCTCATTTGCGGCGCTGTTCGCGGTGCCTACGATGATTGCCGGCATCTACGGCATGAACTTTCACGACATACCGGAATTACAGCTTCCGTATGGGTATCCGATCTGCATCGGCGTCATGTTTCTGGTCGATCTCGTACTTTGTTACCACTTTCGAAAGGCAGGTTGGTTATAATGCGTGCTGCGTTGCAGGGTGGAACACGCAGCGCCTAGTGGCAGGAATTATCGGGGAACGAAACCGCGAGGAAACTTTTTGCGTTTTCGAGTGTCCCAGAGGCATGTTGTGCTCGTGAACTGAACAATCGTTTGTTTCACGTGCGAGCCTTGCAAATACGGGGTTTGGCCTCAACTGAGGCTTACACAAGTCGAACGGCACAAGTCGAACAGCGAGTCGCACGACACACATTCACCCTGCGGAAGCAATAGGTATCACCGCACGCAGCAACACTTCAATCAGCACGTCGATTTCCTTGCGCGGACCTTTCAATAAGTCCCAAGACGCGTATTCGCCGATGTCGCAGTCCCGGCTGTGCCGGACCCGGAACACTCCGCGTTCGTGGACCGTTCCGCCCGTCCGAGTGCCAGCCGTCAAGCTCAATTCGAGCCTGAAAAGCAGTGGCACGCTCGTCGGTCTATGCGCGCCCGGTCACGCCTTCGCGTCTTCCTTGCGGTTTGTACGGGACGATGCCTCGGCAAGGCTATCCATTACAGCAACTATAAGGAGCCCCTATGGCGAAAGAAGAACTCATCGAACTCGACGGCATCGTTGACGAAGTGCTTCCCGACAGCCGCTATCGCGTGACGCTGGACAATGGCGTCGTCGTGGGCGCCTATGCCTCGGGACGCATGCGCAAAAATCACATCCGTATCCTGGCGGGCGATCGCGTGACGCTGGAACTGTCCGTCTATGACCTGACCAAGGGACGCATCAACTTCCGTCACAAGGATGAGCGTTCGGGCGGCGGTGCGGCGCGCGCGCTGATGCGTCGTCGTTGATCCAGTTTTCGTAGTTAGCAAGCGATTCACCCGGCGCACGCCCGGTCCGCGGGCCCACGCGTCTCCAACCCTCCCAGCGGATCATCTGAACTTCGACGCGGCCGTATGCCTCGTTCAGGCACATACAGCCCGCGTCGACGTCCCCTCTCCCTACCGCTTCAACGCCGACCGCGCAGCCTGACCAGCGCTTCGAGCGCCAGCGCGAAGCCGTCGTCGGCATTGCTGGACGACACCAGAGTCGCGCCGCGCCGTACTTTCTCGGCCGCCTGCCCCATCGCGATCGATACCCCCGCGACCTCGAACATCGCCATGTCGTTGCCCATGTCGCCGAGCACGGCGATGCGCTCCAGCGGCACACTCGCGCGCTTTGCCAGTTCGCCTTCGAGGCGCTCGACCAGAGCCGTACCCGCGTGCGAGCCGACGATCTTGTCCACGGCATCCAGATCGAGATCGTCGAAACGCTCGACCAGCACGCCTTCATAACCGACGGTGTGCGTTTCGAGCGGCACGTACGTGCCGTCGGGGTGAGTCAGATACCAGTTGTCGTCGATGAACACCCACGCGTCGACGCCATTCGCCGCGAGCGTTTCGAGCGAAGTCTGCCCGACCTCGCGCGGCAGCTTGTGCGACGACAGCACTTCCCACGTCCCCGGCATGACGAGACTGCCGCCGTTGTACGACGCGTACGGCATCGTCACCTTCAGCAGATTCACGATGTGGCGCATGCCCTTGCCCGGCCGGCGGCTAGCCACCGTGAATTGCACGCCCGCCGCGTGCAGGCCCATCACCGCGTCGACCGCCCGATCCCCGACCTTTTCGCCATTGTCATATGGGATTTCGAGCCCATTGGAGCACCAACGGCTGTTGCGAATATCGACCGCGATCCTGCCGTCGTGCCGACGTTCCTCGTCACACCCGCTGTGTCGTTGCAGCAGCAGGCCGTGGAGCTTCATGACGCGGTAGACCCGCTTGGCACTCGGCAGTGGATGCCCATGCCGCCCAGCTTGCCAGCGTAGCAGCGCATGAACGCGGCGATAGCCATAGGTCGGCAGATCGACGATCAGCGCGTGAATATCGGCAACGAGCCCGGCGTCTGGAAGCGGCGGTCGCCCCCGACGTCGTATCGGTCCGCGATGGCGCATAGCGGAGGATTCTTGCCTGATTCTTTATGGCGGTGCGCGCGGCCGGGAGAATCGCACAATTCAGAGCGTGGGCATTTCCCCGCGCAGGCGCCCGCCGATGCCCGAGAAGTCGGTGCCCGAAGGCACTTGATACAGCCGCAAGCCCATCTCCGGCAGGATCGAGAGCAGGTGGTCGAACACATCGTCCTGGATGCGTTCGTACTGCGTCCACGGGGTAGTGGCGGTGAAGCAATAGACCTCGACGGGAATGCCCTGCGAATCCGGCTCCATCATGCGGACCATGATCGCCATGTCCTGACGGATCTCCGGATGCCGCTGCAGATAGGCTAACGCGCGGAACGTGCCGATATTGGTCAGTCGGCGGCGGTTCGCGAGTTCGTTCGCGAGTTCGCCGAGATTGCGATTGGCCTGTTCGACTTCGGTCTGCTTTTACTCGAGATAATCGTGCAGCAGGCGAAAGTGCATCATGCGCGCGGTTTCTTCCTCAGTGAGAAAGCGCACGCATTGCGCGTCGATGCGCAAGGTGCGCTTGATGCGCCGCCTGATTCGAACATGTGGCAATAGTTGCGGTAACTCTCGGAAAAGAGCTTGTAGGTGGGCACGGTCGTCACCGTAGGTCGTCACCGTATTGTCCCAGTTCTGCACTTTCACCGTATGTAGTGCGATGTCCTTCATGAAGCCATCGGCACTCGCTTACGGCATCTCGATCCAGTCGCCGATACGCAGCATGTCGTTCGAGGTGAGCTGCGTGCTCGCGACGAGCGACAGCAGCGTGTCCTTGAAGACGAGCAGCAGCACGGCGGACAGTGCGCCGATTCCGGACAGCATCCACAACGGCGAACGGTCGATGAGGATCGACAGCACGAGCACGCCGCACACGGACCCGAGCGCGAGCTTGCCGAGCTGAATGTAACCATTGATGGAACGCGTCTGCGCTTCCTTGCTCGATGCATAGACGTCCTGCCACGCCGACAGCAGGCTCCCCATCGTGAAGAAGATGCAGACCCATGCGCCCGCATGCGCGATGCGTTCGATCGGCACCGCCCACTTGCCGATGAACGGCACCTGGTCGATACCGAACCCGATGGTCGCGAACGGCACCGCGTACCAGACGCGGTGATACGCGCCGCCGGATGAACGCCTGATCCCATGCGGTGTGTCCGGCGAGCACCAGCAAGCGGTGCGCGATGAGCAACACAATGCGCGCGACTACCCATTGCAGAAACAGTGCGAGCAGCACCAGCATGACCACGCCGAGTGCCAATTGCGCCCACGGATGCGTCGGCAGGAGGTGCTGGAGCGAGTCGGGCAGGAAGTCGAAATTCATATGTGGAAACAGGGATGGCAAGGAACGTGGCGCACCGTATTGTGCATGAAGGCGTATGGGCAAAGTGCGGAAGAACGTCAAGGATCGCGCGATCGGCCTAAGCGAAAACCCCGAGCCGCCGCCATGAAAATGAATTTTTTTGGCGAGTGTTTTGAATAAACATAGTTTCATCGCCTCGAGCGCCACGACGCGGCATGTCCATGTCCCGATCCAGACCGGCATTACGCTAAGCCGATAGCGAGCCGATTTCGATACACATCGCGGCCGCCATGCCGGACCTCACGCCGGTTCATCAGCACATGGGCGCGTTCGTGCTCGCCAATCTGTTCCGCGCGGCGACCATGCGCATCGACGAACTTGCCGATGCTGTCGGCGCGTCGGTCGCAACCGCCAACCGCTTTGCACGCACGCTGGGGTTCGGGTTATTCCGCGTTTCGCGAGGCGCTGGTGCGCGGCTTCGAGGCGACCCTCGCGCCGGTCGAGCGGCTGCGCCACTGCGCTCGAGTCGCCCGCGAGCGGTGCGTAAGTCTTCGAGGCATCGATCGCGCAGGCGGCCGACAACCTGCAACTCGCGTGCACGTCCGTCGATGGCGCGAAGGCCGAGGTGTTGATGGACGCGATTCTGTCCACGCGCCGCGTGTTCGTCTTCGGGTATAGCGCGAGCGCGTTTCTCGCTGGACTGCTGGAGCACGGGCTCACACCGTATTGCGCCGATGAGCAATCGCTGGCGCTGACCGGCGGACCTTCGCATGCGGCGCGGCGCTTGTTCACCGCATCGCGCGGCGATGTGCTGACCGCGATCGCGTTTCCGCGCTACGTCGACGACACCATCGCGCTCGCGCGGCTGGCGCGCAAGTATGGCGTGCGCGTGCTGGCGCTGACCGATCACGCGGGCTTGCCGCTCGCGCAGGTCGCCGATTTCGCGCTGACAATGCGCGCCGAACGCCGCCAGCTCGCCGCGAACTGCGACACGGCCGTGCTCGCCGTGATCTAAGCCTTGTGCGATACGGTCGCGCATCGCGCGAAGCGATCGGTCGAAGCGGCGTCCAACCTCGCCGAATTCGTCATGCCCTGGCTCATCGTGCCCGTGCTGCCGAAGGGCGCGGCAAGCGCACCCGCGCCGCGCCGGCGCGCCGCGCTCGACGCCGTCACCGAAGTCGTGCGTCTGCTCGAAGACTATCCGCTCTTCAATGCGGAACACGGTCGGTGTTCGCGGCGGCGGACAAGCATGAACTCGATGCATCGATCATGGATGGCGCGACGCTCTAAGCGGGCGCGATCTGCTGCGTGACGCGCTTGAAAAATCCCGTGCTGGCCGCGCGCCGCGTGCTCGACGTCAGCGAGCACGTCATGTTCACCGCCGATGGTGCGGAAGCCTTCGCTCACGCGCAAGGACTCGGGTTTGTCGATCCGTCGTACTTTCATACGGAGGCGCGCTACGAGCAATGGCAGAAGGCGCGCGGCACCTCGAGCACGATGCTTGATCACGACGCCATGACCAAATTCGCTTTCGATAACGATCCCATCGATCAGGACAAGAAGTTCGCCACGGTTGGCGCGGTCGGCGCGGTCGCGCTGGATGTGCGCGGCTATCTGGCGGCGGCGACCTCGACCGGCGGCATCACCAACAAGCAGCCCGGCCGCGGCGGCGATGCACCGCTGATCGGCGCGGGCTGCTACGCGAACGCCGCAACTTGCGCGGTATCCACGACCGGCACGGGCGAAATGTTCATGCGCGTGCTGGCCGCGTACCACGTGTCGGCGCAGATGGAGTACCGCGGCGTATCGCTGGAGGAGGCCGCGTGGGATGTGGTGATGAACAAGCTGCCGCGCATACAGGAGCGCGGTGACCTGATCGCCGTCGACGCGCGCGGCAACGTCGTGCTGCCATTCAACATGGAAGACATGTATCGCGGCCATGCACGCGTGGGCGAAGCGCCCGTTACTGCGATCTATCGATGAGCGCGGCGCACTCCTCCATGAGCCTGCCCGAATCGCGCGTGATCGACGTGCGCGAACTGTCGGTGACGTTTCGCTCGCGTTCACGCGTCGTCGAGGCGGTGTGTAACGTTTCGTTCACGGTCGAGCGTGGCGAAACGCTCGCCATCGTCGGCGAATCGGGTTCAGGCAAGTCGGTCATGTCGCTCGCGCTGATGCGCCTCGTCGAGCACGGCGGCGGCGTGATCGTGGCGGGCAGCATCGCCTTCAGGCGGCGCAACGGTGAGGTGCTCGATCTCGCGCACACCTCGGGCGCGACATGCGCAGCGCGGACATCGCGATGATCTTTCAGGAGCCGATGACATCGCTGAACCCGGTGTTCACGGTGGGCAACCAGATCGCGGAAACCATTGCGCTGCATCAGGACAAGAGCCGCGCAGAGGCGCGCGGCGAAGCGCTGCGCCTGCTCGATCTCGTGCGCATCCCCGAATCGAAGCGTGTGTTCGCGCGTTATCCGCATCAGTTGTCGGGCGCATGCGTCAGCGCGTGATGATTGCGATGGCGTTGTCGTGCAAGCCCGCCCTGCTGATCGCCGACGAGCCGACCACCGCGCTCGACGTCACCATCCAGGCGCAGATCCTGCAACTGATCCGCGGCCTGCAGGACGAGATGAACATGGGCATGATTTTCATCACGCACGACATGGGCGTGGTCGCGGAAGTGGCAGATCGCGTGCTGGTGATGTATCGCGATGCCGAAGCATCCGTACACCAAGGCGCTGCTCGCCGCCGTGCCGACGCTCGGCGCGATGCGCGGCACGGACCGTGCCCGCCAAGTTTCCGATCCTCGAAGTGGAGCCTGCCGAAATCGCGCCGGACGACGCAACCGCGGTACGTCCATCCGAAGCAGTGGAGAAGGAGCGTCAGCCCGAGGTCGACGAAAGCAGTGCGCCGATTCTGCGGGTGCGCGATCTCGTCACGCGTTTTCCCGTGAAAAACGGGCTGTTTGGCCGCATGACAGCGTCGGTGCATGCAGTCGAGCGGGTGAGCTTCGATCTGCGCAAAGGCGAAACGCTGGCACTGGTCGGCGAATCGGGCTGCGGCAAATCGACGACTGGGCGTTCTTTGCTACGTCTCGTGGAAAGCCAGAGCGGTTCCATCGAATTCGACGGCCGCGATATCAGCACACTGCGCGGCCCGGCGTTGCAGGCGCTCAGGCGCAACATCCAGTTCATTTTTCAGGACCCGTTCGCCTCGCTCAATCCGCGTCTCACGGTCGGCTTCTCGGTGATGGAGCCGCTGCTCGTGCGCGACGTCGCGGGCGGCCGCGATGACTGGCTGCTCGACAAGGTGGGCCTGCCGCCCGAGGCAGCACAGCGCTATCCGCACGGATTTTCCGGCGGCCAGTGTCAACGCATCGCGATCGCACGTGCGCTCGCGCTGAATCCGAAGGTCGTGATCGCCGACGAATCCGTGCCCGCGCTCAATGTTTCGGTGCGCGCGCAGATCGTCAACCTGATGCTCGATCTGCAGCACGAGCTAGCAGGCTATTGAAATATCCTCTACGCGGGTCATCTTACGCGGGTGATCTGATTGGGAGGGGCAAACTGGGCGGGGCAAACGTTGAATCAAGGAATCGAACGACACTGAGACCGAAACGATGCGCAGAGCGGACGGCTACACCGAATTGATGTTCATGATGACCACGCTGGATAACTTGGTTCCGGCCAATCACCCGCTGCGACCGATTCGGCTGTGGTTGAACGAGGCGCTCACTCGCATGGACGCGGTCTTTTCGCGGATGTATGAGAGCGCCGCGAGGGGGGTCGTCCGAGCTTCGCGCCGGA
>LFLF01000076.1 GCA_001184395.1 Candidatus Paraburkholderia calva
TATCTTTCGCGCAAGCGATTGATGGCACAGGTTCGCCCGTAATGGGGGAAAGCGGGCCGCAGGCCCAGGCGCAACACCCTGGTGGACCGGAAATCTAGGCGCAAAGCCTCACTCACGATGAATCTGCTGCTATTTGCGCCTGAATCGATGAATACAATCGGCTGCTTCAGCGTTGCCTTATGCGCACCCAAGTCGCAACAAGCAGGGGCAAAGGCGGACATGCAGGCGATCTGGATAGCCGCCACGCGAGCCGACGCGTACGCCGCTTTCGATCGTTTCGTGTCGATCCCATTCGGCGAAATATCCGAAGGCAACTGAGATGTTGAAAAAGGATCGCGAGAGCCTGTTGGCGTTTTACGACTTCCCCGCTGAGCACTGGCAGCATTTGTGGACGACCAACGCGATCGAGTCGACGTTCGCGACGGTACGTCATCGCACGACGCGTACGCGTAACTGCGTGTCGCGGCCGACCTTCCTCGGTCTGGCATTCAAGTTGATCGAGGAGGCGGAAAAAACCTGGCGCCGTATAACGGACCGGAAAAGATCAAGCTGTGGCTCAAAGGCGTCCCCTTCAAGGACGGCGAACCAGTGCAAGACGATCAACCGGTTCAGCAGAAACTCGCCGCTTGAAATCGACTGTCGCGATACTGCTCATACACCATTCTTGACGCTAGCTCCGCGCAGACGCTGAACAACTGTTGAGCTCTGGCGATGTAGGGCAGGGCGAGACCCATCTTGCGTGCGCCGTCCAGCGCGAGATTCAGGTCCTTCTGATGCAGTTCGATACGGAAGCCCGGGTTGAACGTGCGCTTCGTCATACGTTCGCCGTGCAGTTCGAGAATGCGCGATGCCGCGAAGCCGCCCATCAAGGCCTTGCGCACGCGCTCGGGATCGGCGCCCGAACGCGCCGCGAACAGCAATGCTTCGGCGACCGCTTCGATGTTTAGCGCGACAATGATCTGGTTCACGACCTTGCACGTTTGACCCGCGCCGTTGTCGCCGATGTGCGAGATGTTCTTGCCCATGAGATCGAACAGCGGCTTAGCCTGATTGAACCACTTTTCCGGGCCGCCGACCATGATCGTGAGCGTCGCATCGCGTGCGCCGACTTCGCCGCCGGACACCGGCGCGTCGAGGTAATCGCAGTCGAGCGCGTTGATCTTCTTGGCGAACTCCTGCGTGTCGAGCGGGTTGATCGAGCTCATGTCGATCACGAGCTTGCCCTTGGTCAAGCCGTTGGCCACGCCGTCATCGCCGAACAGGACGGCGTTCACATCGGGTGTGTCCGGGACCATCGTGATGACGATCTCGCTGGTTTGCGCGACGGCGGTCGAGTCTTCGACCACTTGCGTCTTTTCGCGGATATCGTCGGGCACTGGGAACTTGCCGTTCACGACGAGCTTGTGGCCGCCCTTCAGGAGAGGTTGCGCGCCATGTGCGCGCCCATGATGCCGATGAAACCGATGGTTGCCATACTTGGATGCTCCTCCTTGTGTCTTTCGTTTAAGCGGTGGCGGCAGCTTTCACACCGCCGATGCCCTGCAGCCAGCCAGACCCGCATCGGTACCGTTGAGCGGCTTGTACTCGCAGCCGATCCAGCCCTGGTAGCTAATCTCGTCGAGCAGCCTGAACAGGAATGGGCAGTTGATTTCATCCGTGCCCGGTTCGTTGCGGCCGGGGTTGTCGGCAAGCTGGATATGCGCGATCTTCGGCAGATTCTTCTTGATCGTCGCGGCGAGTTCGCCTTCCATGCGCTGCATGTGATAGATGTCGTACTGCAGGAACAGGTTGTCCGAACCGACCGCCTGAATCACATCGAGACCTTCCTTCGACCGGATCAGCGCGAAGCCCGGAATGTCGTACGCGTTGCACGGCTCCACGAGCAGCTTGATGCCTTCCTTCTTCAGCGCTTCGGCAGCGAGCGCAGGTTCTCGACGATCGTCGTGAACGCCTGTTCCGCCGATACACCCGCCGTCGGAATCCCGACCAAGCAGTTCAGTTGCGGCACGTTCAGTGCCTTCACATATTCGATCGCACACGGTACGCCATCGCGGAATTCCGCGACACGGTCCGGTAGACACGCGATGCCGGGCTCGCCCGCTTCCCAGTTTCCGGCGGGCAGGTTGTGCAGCACGATGCGCAGATCGTTGTCCTGCAGGCGCTGCTGGATATCGCTGACCGAGAACGCGTAGGGAAACAGGAACTCGACCGCCTTGAAACCCGTGTTCGACGCCGCCGTGAAGCGGTCGAGGAACGGACTTCGTTGAACAGCATGGTCAGGTTTGCAGCAAATTTCGGCATGGTTCTATCCTATTGGTCGGTCAGTGAAGTGCTCGTCGTTCAATCGAGCGGCGTGACGGCGGTCGGCGCATCCGCCTTTTTTCTCGGCAAGCTCCTTGAACTCGTTGATCACATCGATCTTCGTGCCCATCGCGATGTTGGTGACGCGCTCGAGAATCATCTCGACGACGACCGGCACCTGATGCTCCGCCGCCATCGCTTGTGCGCGCTTCAATGCAGGAGCGATCTCTTCGGGCTTGAACACACGCAACGCCTTGCAGCCGAGACCTTCCGCTACCGCGACGTGATCCACGCCATAGCCTTCGAGTTCAGGCGCATTGATGTTGTCGAATGCGAGTGCACGTAGTAATCCATGTCGAAGCCGTGCTGCGCCTGACGGATCAGGCCGAGATACGAGTTGTTCACGACCACGTGCACGTAGGGCAGCTTGAACTGCGCACTGACCGTGAGCTCTTCGATCATGAACTGGAAGTCGTAATCGCCCGAAAGCGCGACGATCTTGCGTTGCAGGTCCGCAGCACGCACGCCGAGCGCCGCCGGAATGGTCCAGCCGAGCGGGCTGGCCTGACCGCAGTTGATCCAGTTGCGCGCCTTGAACACGTGCAGGAACTGAGCGTCCGCGATCTGCAACAGGCCGATCGTCGTGACGAAGCAGGTATCGCGGTCGAACGCGAGATTCATCTCTTCGTAGACGTGTTGCGGCTTCATCGGCACGTTGTCGAAGTGCGTCTTACGTTGCATCGTGCATTTGCGCTGTTGGCAATCCGCGACCCATGCGCCACGGTCTTTCAGCTTGCCCGCTGCCTTCCATTCCTTCGCCACTTCGACGAAGAGTTCGAGCGCGGCCTTCGCGTCCGAGACGATGCCGAGGTGCAGACCGAACACGCGGCCGATCTGCGTCGGCTCGATGTCCACGTGCACGAAACTTACGGCCCTTGGTATAAACCTCGACGCTGCCGGTATGGCGATTCGCCCAGCGGTTGCCGATGCCGATGCCGAGCACGAAGTCGGAGGTGAGCATGGTCGCGTTACCGTAGCGGTACGACGTCTGCAGACTGCACATGCCGGCCATCAGCGGGTGGTTGTCGGAAATTGCGCCCCCACGACATGAGCGTCGGAATCACGGGCACGCCGAGCGTTTCCGCGAATTGCACGAGCAGGTCTTCGGCCGCCGCGTTGAGCACGCCGCCGTCGGAGACGATCAAGGGTTTCTCGGCGTCATTGAGCATCGTCAGCGCTTTTTCGATCTGCGCGCGTCGCACGCGGCTTGTAGACCGGAAGCGGTTCGTACGTGTCGATGTCGAATTCGATCTCGGCCATCTGCACGTCGATCGGCAGATCGACCAGCACCGGACCCGGACGGCCCGAACGCATCAGATGGAACGCCTGCTGGAACACGCGCGGCACGAGCGCCGGTTCACGCACGGTGACGGCCCACTTGGTGACGGGCTTGGCGATCGATTCGATATCGACGGCCTGGAAGTCTTCCTTGTACAGACGCGCGCATCGCACCTGGCCGGTGATCGCGAGAATGGGGATCGAATCGGCGGAAGCGGAGTACAGGCTGGTGATCATGTCCGTGCCCGCCGGACCCGACGTCCCGATGCAAACGCCGATGTTGCCCGGCTCGGCGTGCGTATATCCTTCGGCCATATGCGATGCGCCTTCGACTTGGCGCGCCAACACGTGGCTGATGCCGCTCGACTTCTTCATTGCCGAGTAGAACGGGTTGATGGCCGCGCCCGGCACGCCGAACGCGGTGTCGATACCTTCTCCAGCATGAGGACGACTGCGTCGACGGCTCTCATCTTGGGCATGGTTGTCTCCTTCGGGGTCTCTATTCGAAATCGCTGTCTGCATCGAAGCAGGGTTCCATTGCACTTTAGGACTGTGGAAAAGGTTTGATAAGATCACCGTGAGTCGCTTTTTCCAAACTAAAAGTATCGAATGACCGGGCGACGCGGGACAGGAGACGAGAGATGGACCGCTTCAAACAGATCGAAACGTTCGTGCGCGTGGCGGAGGCGGGCAGCCTCGCCGCGGCGGCACTGGAGGAGGGCGTCTCGCCGGTGATTCTCAGGCGGCGTATCGATGCGCTGGAAAAACGGCTGGGCGTGAAGCTGATGTATCGCTCGCCGCGGCGGCTGGTCGTGAGCGAAGAATGCGCGCGGCGTTTCTGGATCGCTGCAAGAACCTGCTCGCCGACTGGGATCAGACGGAAAACGAACTCGCGGTCGGGGACGCGCGGTCGGCGGGCATCTGATCGTATCGGCGCCCGCTGCCTTCGGGTGCATGCACGTCGCGCCGCACGCGCCTACCTTCGTGCGCGACAAGCCGGAATTGCAGATGTCGTTCAACCTGACCGACCGCGTCATCAATTTGGTGCGCGAGGGCTACGATCTGTCGATTCGTGTCGGCGGGGCGGTCGATCCGAACTTCGTGGCCGTGAAGCTGGTGAGCAACCGGTGCATAGCCTGCGTCACGTCGGGTTACTTCAGAAAGCACGGCAAGCCGAAAACGCTCGACGATCTGCCAAACGCCTCGCGTTCAATCTGCAGGGCGGCCAGAATCGCGGCTGGTATTTCCGGTGCAACGGCAAGCTCACGACGGGGCGCGTCACCGGCAATCTCGATTGCAACGACGGCGAATGCTGGGTATCGGAAGGCCTGGGACTCGGCTGGCGCTCGACGTGGGAGATTCAGCGGCAACTGGACGCGGGCGAACTGGAAACCGTGCTCGACGACTTCGAATTGCCCGATTACGATATTCTCGCGGTCTATCCGCAGCAGCGCTATGTGCCGGCGCGTGTACGCTACTTCATTGATTATATTAAGGAAATTTACGCGCAGCCGGAATACTGGAGCCGCCGGAGTGCCCCGCCGGGCGAAGTCATTCGGGAAAAGGTCGATTTGGCTTGCCTGAGCCACTAAAACGCGCTATAGCTCCAGACTTATCACTTGCCGCACCGGTCCGACGCCCGGGTGGCTTATAATCCAAAAGTTAGTCACAAGGAGTGAACATGCGTCATTACGAAATCGTCTTCATCGTGCATCCCGATCAAAGCGAGCAAGTGCCCGCGATGATCGAGCGATACAAGAGCACGATCACGTCGCACGGTGGTCAAGTCCGCCGCATCGAGGACTGGGGCCGTCGCCAACTGGCCTACATGATCGAGAAACTCGCGAAGGCTCACTACGTCTGCATGAACATCGAATGCGACCAGTCGACGCTCGAAGAACTCGAACACGCTTTCAAGTTCAACGACGCCGTTCTGCGCCATCTCATCGTCAAGATGAAGAAGGCAGAAACCGGTCCGTCGCCGATGATGAAGGAAGTGCAGCGCGAAGAAGCCAAGAAGGCGGCCAGCCAGCCGTCCGAAGCGCAGGCTTAAGGACAGTTCAGAACTGTCAGCTATCAGGGAACGAACAGCTTAAGTGAACTGGCTGCAACTGACAGCAAGCGTCGTGGAACGCGAATCGGTGCGGTACACACCCGCCGGCATCCCGATCGCAAGCTGCACGTTGCAACACGCCGCGGAAGTCGTCGAAGCGGGCATTGTCCGCAAAATCGAACTGACCATGCAGGCGGTCGCCGCCGGTGAGGCGAGCGGCAAGCTGGAAAGTTGTCTGATGGGCGTCGAAACACGCTTCACGGGCTTTCTGGCAAAAAAGAGCCGCAACGCGCGAACCCTGGTGTTTCACATCACAGAATTACAGGACATTGGAAAGGACTAGTCATGCCCCGCCCGACTGGTAAGAAATTCGACAAGCGTCGTCAGCAACAAAACCCGCTCTTCAAACGCAAGAAGTTCTGCCGTTTCACGGCAGCCGGTGTCGAGTACATCGACTACAAGGACACGGAAATGCTGAAGGACTTCATCGGCGAAAACGGCAAGATCACGCCGGCTCGTCTGACTGGCACGAAGGCGCACTATCAGCGCCAGCTCGACACGGCAATCAAGCGTGCACGTTTCCTCGCGCTGCTGCCGTACACCGACCTGCACAAGGCCTAATCAGACGACGCAATAAGGAAAGCCAAAAATGCAAATCATTCTTTTGGAAAAAGTCGTCAACCTCGGTAACCTCGGCGACATCGTCAAGGTCAAGGACGGCTACGCACGCAACTTCCTGGTCCCCTGCAAGAGGGCACGCCGCGCGACCAAGGACGCAATCGCTGAATTCGAAGTTCGCCGCAACGAACTCGAAAAGGTCGCCGCTGAAAAGCTGGAAGCCGCGCAAGCACAGGGCGAAAAGATGAGCGGCCTGACCGTTCAAATTTCGCAGAAGGCCGGCGTCGACAGCCGTCTGTTCGGCTCGATCACGAACGCGGACATCGCGACCGCGCTGAAGGGTCAAGGTTTCGGCAACGTCGAAAAGTCGCAAGTGCGTCTGCCGCAAGGCCGGATCAAGATGATCGGCGACCATCCGGTTCAAGTCGCGCTGCACACGGACGTGCTGGTTGACGTCATCGTGTCGGTGCTCGGCGAGCACGCGTAAGTTCGACGCGAGGTGCATCGCCTCGCATCATAAGGAAGGGAGCCTTCGCGGCTCTTTTTGCCTGACTATATAGTCCCGCCCGCCTTATTGATCGATAATTCCACCCCATGAACGCACCGTCCAAAGACCCGCAACTCGATGCGCTGAAAGTCCCGCCGCACTCGATCGAAGCCGAGCAATCGGTGATCGGCGGCCTGCTGCTGGACAACGCGGCCTGGGACCGCATCGCCGACGTGATGGCGCAAGGCGATTTCTATCGTTACGACCATCGCATCATTTATGACCACATCGGCCGGCTGATCGCGTCCACGCGTCCCGCCGACGTCATCACTGTCTACGAAGCCCTCAACATGGCCGGCAAGGCCGAGGAAGTGGGCGGTCTCGCGTATCTGAACGCGTTGGCGCAGAACACGCCGAGCGCGGCGAATATCCGCCGTTATGCGGAAATCGTGCGCGATCGCGCGGTATTGCGCCGGCTGGTATCGGTTGCCGATGAAATTTCCGCCGACGCCTTCAATCCGCAAGGCAAGGAAGTGCGCCAGATTCTTGATGAAGCCGAATCTCTCGTGTTTTCGATCGCGGAAGACGGCTCGCGCGGTACGCAGGGCTTCCTCGAAATCGGGCCGCTGCTGACGCAGGTGGTGGAACGCATCGACACACTGTACCACACCGCGAATCCGAGCGATGTGACCGGCACGCCCACTGGTTTCGTCGACCTCGACCGCATGACTTCGGGCATGCACGGCGGCGAACTGATCATCGTGGCGGGACGGCCGTCGATGGGCAAAACGGCGTTTTCGATGAATATCGGCGAATACGTGGCGGTTGAATATGGCTTGCCGGTCGCCGTGTTCTCGATGGAAATGCCCGGCTCGCAACTGACCATGCGTATGCTCGGCTCGGTCGGCCGGCTCGACCAGCATCGCATGCGCACCGGGCGCCTCACGGACGAGGACTGGCCGAAGCTCACCCATGCCGTGCAGAAAATGAGCGAGGCGCAGCTTTTCATCGACGAAACTGGCGGCCTGAATCCGATGGAACTGCGTTCGCGCGCGCGGCGTCTCGCGCGGCAATGCGGCAAGCTCGGGCTGATCATTGTCGATTATTTGCAGTTGATGAGCGGTTCCAGCACCGGCGAAAACCGCGCGACCGAAATCTCTGAAATCTCGCGATCGTTCAAGTTGCTCGCGAAGGAACTCGACGTGCCGGTGATCGCGCTTTCGCAGTTGAATCGCAGTCTGGAGCAGCGCCCGAACAAGCGTCCGATCATGTCCGACCTGCGCGAATCGGGCGCTATCGAACAGGACGCGGACGTGATCCTGTTCATCTATCGCGATGAAGTCTACAACCCCGACAGCCCCGACAAGGGTACGGCGGAAATCATCATCGGCAAGCAGCGTAATGGTCCGATCGGACCCGTACGGCTGACGTTCCACGGCCAATACACGAAGTTTGACAACTTCGCTGGCGCGCAAAGCTTCTACGGCAGCGAGTAAGCCTGCGCATCGCGGGGCGGGACTGTCAAGCGAACCGTCGATGCGTTGACGCACGTCACCGACACGCGGCGCGCTGAGCTCAGCCCGCGGGTACAATATGATGGTTTTTATGTCAGTCATATTGACCCAATATCCGAGATCCACGTGTTTGGTCGTTTCATGCCCACCGAGGGCAAATTTTTCGAGATTTTCAACGCTCACGCAAAGTGCATGGTCGATGCCAGCCGCGAGCTCGAACTGCTGATCGATAACCTCGACGAAGCCGAGGCGCACAAGCAAAACGTCTAGTCGAACGAAAAGCGCGCAGACAAGCTGACGCACGAAACCATCGCTGACGCACGAAACCATCGATCTGCTGCACAAGACGTTCACCACGCCGCTCGACCGCGACGATCCACAAGCTCATCACCACGATGGACGACATCCTCGATCTGATGGAGGACGTCGCCACGGGCATCTCTCTGTATGACGTGCGCGCGGTAACTTCGGAGGCGAGCCAGCTCGCGCATATATCTGCACGGCGGCGAGCCAGCGCGTGCAGCAGGCGGTGGAACTGCTCGCCGACATGAAGCGCGCGAGCGAAATCCTGAAAATCTGCGAGGACATCGACTGGCTCGAATCCGACGCGGACCGCGTGCTACGTTCGGCCATGTCGAAGCTGTTCCGCGGGGAAGACGACGTCAAGACGCTCATTAAGCTCAAGGCGATCTACGAATTGCTGGAGACGATCACCGACAAGTGCGAGGACGTCGCCAACATCATCGAAGGCATCGTGTTGGAAAACGCCTGACCGACGCCACGATGCATTCGATTCAACTCGCCATCTGGGCGGTCTCTCTGCTCGTCATCGTCGCGCTGCTGTTCGACTTCATGAACGGGTTCCATGACGCCGCCAATTCCATCGCGACGGTCGTTTCCACCGACGTGCTCAAGCCACAGCAGGCGGTCGCCTTCGCCGCCGTGTTCAACGTCATCGCGTATTTCGTGTTTTACCTGAAGGTGGCCGCCACGGTCGGCAAGGGCACCATCGATCCGGCCCACCGTCGATCACTACGTGATCGTCGGCACGATCGGCTGGAATGTCGTGGTAGATCTACGGCATTCCGTCGAGTTCGTCGCACGCACTGATCGGCGGACTGGTCGGCGCGGCACTGGCGAAATTCGGCTGGGGCTCGCTCAACTGGGACGGGCTGTTGAAGACCGTCGTGTTCATCTTCGTATCGCCGGTGCTCGGCTTCGGGCTCGGCTCGTTCTTCATGCTGCTGGTGTCGTGGATGTACTTCCCACGCTGCCGTCGAAGGTCGACCGGCGCTTCCGCCGTCTGCAACTGCTTTCGGCCGGTCTGTATTCGCTCGGCCACGGCGGCAACGACGCGCAGAAGACCATTGGCATCATCTGGATGCTGCTGATCGCGTCGGGATACGCGTCCGCCACGGCGGATGCGCCGCCGGTCTGGGTCATCGGCTGTGCTATCTGTCTATGGGTCTCGGCACGCTGTTCGGCGGCTGGCGCATCGTGCGGACAATGGGCCAGAAAGATCACCAAGCTGAAGCCGGTCGGCGGTTTTTGCGCGGAGACGGGTGGGGCGCTCACTCTGTTAATGGCGTCCTTCCTCGACATTCCCGTGTCGACCACGCACACGATCACTGGCGCGATCGTCGGCATTGGCGCAACGCAGAAGTTCAGCGCGGTACGCTGGGGTGTCGCGGGCAACATCGTGTGGGCGTGGATTCTGACCATTTCCGCGTCGGCCGCGCTTGCGGCGGTGGGCTGGTGGCTCGGTCACCGGTTTCTGTGAGACACACCAGGCCCGCAGGCTCGCGTCATGCGAGCCCGTGGCGCATCAGATGATCGGCGACGACACTCTATCCATGGGAATCAGCCCGCCCGACACATAACTCGCGCGGCGGCTCGCCAGAAACAGTGCGCCGTCCGCGATTTCCTCCGGCTTGGCAAAGCGCCGAACGGCACTTTTCGCTGACCTTCGTCGAGCCCCTGATCGCGCGTGACGCCGCCTTTTTGCGCTTCGAGCGCCAGCGCTTCTTCGACGCGTTCGGTCAGCGTCGCTCCCCGGATTGATGGCGTTAATGCGGATGCCCAGTTTCGCGTAGTGATGCGCGAGGCCGACGGTGTTCAGCATCAGCGCTGCATTCGCCGCGCCGTCCGCGATATGGATGTCCGAGGCGATCTTGCCGCCCATACCGATGATATTCACGATCGCGCCCGGCTCGGCGTTCGGATCGCGCTTCAGTCGCTCGGCCATGCGCTTTAACACGACCTGCTGCGGATACACGTAGGAAAAATACTTGGCGTCCATGGCGGCCTTGTAGGCGGCAGCATCGAGCGAATTGGGATCGTAGCGGCGCACGGCGCCCGCGCTGTTGATGAGGATATCGATCGGACCGAGCGCGGCGCTCGCTTCCTCGACGACATTTTCGACGCTGTGGGCTTCGTGCAGATCGGCGCGCGTGAGATGAACGTGATGGCTATCGCTTGCCAACTGTTCGCGCGCCCGCGCGAGATTGGCCGGATCGCGCGAGACGATCGACACTTTCGCATCTTCGGCCGCGAACGCTTTCGCGCACGCGAAGCCGATTCCCTTGCTGCTGCCCGTGATCAGGACGACCTTGCCTGCCAGACCGAGGTCCATGGTATTTCGCTCCCTCGCTTCTTAGACGACGCGGGTTGGCGTAGACCGATCAAGATAGCAGAGTGACGGAACGCGTGTCGGTCGAGACTTTGAGCGCTGGAAGCGTCAGTTGCTGCCGTTGGCGAAGCGGGCAATGGGGTCGTCGCCAGAAGATGACGCGGAGCGGGCAGGCGAGAGCGAGCCGGTGGAGGCGCGCATGACGCGGGCGGGAGGCTCGACGGGCGTTGTCGCTGCCTGTGCCGTACGCGCTTGCCGCGGCGCCGCGCTGCGCGAGGAAGGCGGCGGCGCGTCTGTGGCGGCCTGGATCGGATCGGAAGCGGCGCTGATCGCGACGACCGATGGCGCGCTCGCGCCGGCCGCCTGTGCCTGGCGCTGCGCCGCGCTGAGCGAAGCGGGCGGCAGCTCGAATGCATCGGCACTGGTGGGCGCGGTGGCCTGCCGCTGATCGGCGCCGGGTTGCGGAGGTGCCGCGACGACTGCTGCGGGCGCGGGCGCAGCCTGAGGCGCGGTAGAAGCAATATACGTCGGCGCATCGAACGGCGTGGGCACGGTCTTGGGCGCGGCCACCCGCCGAATACCGTCGAAATGCTTGGCCCAATACGGATTGGTCAGATAGTTGAGACGCACAGTGCCACCCGTGGACGGCGCGTTCACAAAGCGCAATTTGCCGACGTAGATGCCGACATGCGAGTGCGGACGCCCCGTCGTGTTGAAGAACACCAGATCGCCCGGCGCGATCTCGTCGGGCTCGATGGATTCGCCGCGTCCGCTCATTTCGGCCGTCGTGCGCGGCAGATCGACGGATGCCACGCGATCGACGACATAGCGCACGAGCCCGCTGCAATCGAAGCCCGCATCCGGGTTGTTGCCGCCCCAGCGATACGGCACGCCGACGAGCGCCATCGCCTGAATCGAGATTTCCTCACGGCCGATGCTGTGATCGACGAAAATCGGAAAGCCGGGCGGCGGTTTGTAGGTGCGATTCGCGGTCGTGCTGGCGGCAGGCTTGCGCGTCGCCTGCTGCGGCGTGGTACCGCACGCGGCGAGCAGAACGGAGACGAGCAGCGGCAGCCAGATTCGACGCATTCGAGACAGGGGAGCCGGCGCTCGCCCAGAAAAGAGCAGTGTGCCGATACTAGTCCGCCGAACGGGCATGCGGCAAGAATTCTTCAGGAATTACTTCAACTTTGCGTCGTAAGTGTGGCCTAGACGAGACGTCTCAGACGAAAAAACGGCCCGGCGAATCGTTCCCCAGGCCGTTGATTTCGTTGAAAAAATTTCGTTTAGAGGATATCGGATGCGTAGTCCGCGAGACGCGAGCGTTCCCCGTGCGCCAGCGTCACGTGGCCGCTGTGGGTCCAGCCCTTGAAGCGATCGACCACGTAGGTAAGGCCGGAGCTGCCTTCCGTCAGATACGGCGTGTCGATCTGCGCGATATTGCCCAGACAGATGATCTTCGTGCCTGGACCTGCGCGTGTGATGAGCGTTTTCATCTGCTTGGGCGTGAGGTTCTGCGCCTCGTCGATGATCACGTATTTGTCCACAAAGGTCCGTCCGCGCATGAAGTTCATGCTCTTCACCTTGAGGCGCGGGCGGATCAGTTCCTGCGTCGCGGCCCAGCCCCATTCGCCGGCGTCGTCGTCGGTTTTCTGGAGGACTTCGAGGTTATCGTCGAATGCGCCCATCCACGGTTGCATCTTCTCCTCCTCGGTGCCTGGCAGAAAGCCGATGTCCTCGCCGACCGGCACGGTCGCGCGCGTTACGATGATCTCGTTATAGCGCTTGTCATCCAGCACTTGTGCGAGACCGGCGGCGAGCGCCATCAGCGTCTTGCCGGTGCCCGCCTGTCCGAGCAGCGTGACGAAATCGACTTCCGGGTTCATCAGCAGGTTAAGCGCAAAGTTCTGCTCGCGATTGCGCGCCGTGATGCCCCACACGTTGTTCTTGTGATGGCCGTAGTCGCGCAGCGTCTGCAGCAGCGCGGTCTTGCCGTTCAGTTCGCGCACGACCGCGTGAAACGACGGCTCGCCGTTCTGCGACTCGAGATAGACGAACTCTTTGACGAGCATCGACGAACACAGCGGGCCGGTGACGCGATAATACGTCGTGCCGGTCTTGGTGTCCTGCCAGCTTTCCATGCCCTTCGCGTGCTTGGTCCAGAAGTCCTGCGGCAGCGCGCGCACGCCGGAATAGAGCAGATCCTTGTCTTCGAGAACCTGATCGTTGAAGTAGTCTTCGGCGGGCAGGTCGAGCGCATGCGCCTTGATGCGCATGTTGATGTCCTTCGACA
Source organism: Candidatus Paraburkholderia calva (assembly GCA_001184395.1). Classification (GTDB taxonomy): domain Bacteria; phylum Pseudomonadota; class Gammaproteobacteria; order Burkholderiales; family Burkholderiaceae; genus Caballeronia; species Caballeronia calva. The sequence continues at coordinate 13,234 of LFLF01000076.1, forward strand.
CCAGCACGACCTGACGGTCCGGGCGCTCCTTCTGCAACGCGCGCACCACACCGAGAATCTGGTTGTCCGCCTTGCCGACCGGAAGGCCCTGAACCGGTTCGATGTCGGTGAGCGTGGTCTGGAAGTAAAGGCGCCCTTGCGCGTCGCGGTTGCCCTGCGACGACAGCGGTATGCCTTCCGTCATCTTACCGGCCACCAGCGCGTCGAGCGTGCGGCTCACCTGACGAGCATTGCGCGCCACTTCCGACATGCCCTTCTTGTGGTTGTCGAGTTCTTCCAACGTCATCATCGGCAGGTAGACGTCGTGTTCCTCGAAGCGGAACAGGGAACTCGGATCGTGCATCAGTACGTTGGTGTCGAGCACGAAGAGCTTACGCAGTTCGGCTTCCTGCGTTACGCGCTGACGGCGTTTGGGTTGGGCGGTTGCATCCCTGGCGGTCGCGGGGGTCGCGGCAGCGGGAGTATCGGTTCGTTCGGCGCGTTCGGTGCGCGCCTGCACCGGTTCCGGAGCCACACGGTTGCCCGGAACCGGCTGCAGGAGCGCTGCCGTCTGCTTCGATTTTCGGCCGCGCGTAGGCACGCTGCCCGGCGCGGGCGACGGCATGACCGCCTCGGCTGGCGCTTCGGCGGGAACCTGCGTCAACACATCGTTGGCGATGGCGCGCAACGTGTGCGCCGCATTGGCGGGACGCTCGGCCGCGACGGTTTCGACGGCGCCGAATGTGTCGTCATCGGCTACCGCAGCAGCCTGCTTTTTCGATTGCTTCGACGGCCTGGTTTTGGCCTTGTACTCTTCAGACGGAAGGAGATGGCCGAGCGTGGCCGGGGCGATAGGCAAAGGCATATGTTCCCTCGAAAGGAATCGGTTCAAATCGTGCGCCGTCTGTCACATCTTGCACGTCCCGCCCTCGCAGCGTGACGCGTCCGCAGTTTGCGCCCGGAGACGCGCTTCGTGGTCGAAAATGCCGGTCGCCTAGGTTTTTCGATCTGCTCCTTGGAGGTTGCGTCCGTCACGCCGCGCGCCTATCCGAAAAAACGGTTGTCGCGCGACACCAACAAAAAAGCCGCCGTCCCGATTACCGGAACCAGCGGCTGACTTCTATCTCAAAGCGCCCGCCACATACTCGTTCCGCATAGTCCGGGTCCAGGCCAACCGCACCATGATTGGCGCGGCGACGTGCGCGGAGTTGCAGGGATGGGAAGGACAGGCGCTCATTACAGACCAATATAACGTGCATCAAATCGCTTGTACAGCCTCGACGATGGCCTCCACGTGCCCCGGCACCTTGATGCCGCGGAACTCCTGGCGCAGCACGCCTTTCGCGTCGAGCAGAAAGGTCGAGCGCTCGATGCCGCGCACTTCCTTGCCATACATCTTCTTCATTTTGATGACATTGAAGAGCATGCAGATAGCCTCGTCCGCGTCCGACACGAGCGTGTAGGGCAGTTCCAGCTTGGCCTTGAAGTTGTCGTGCGATTTCACGCTGTCGCGCGAGATGCCGACCACTTCGGCGCCGATGGCTGTGAACTGGTCGTAGTGGTCACGAAATTGCAGGCTTTCCTGCGTGCAGCCGGGCGTGTTGTCCTTGGGATAGAAGAACAGCACCACTTTTTTGCCCCGCAGGCTGGATAGCGTGAATTCGCCACCGGTTGCGGGAGCGGTGAAGTCGGGAACGGGCTGATCAACTGCAACTGGTGCAACTGACACGAAGCTTCCTCCGATTTATTCTGGATTGTTGGCGCGCGACGTTCGTGTCCGGCGAGGAATCGATACGTCATCCGTTTCGTGCCCGATGCCGTGCGCAAAACGGACAGGAGCGGCGCGATTCAGCCTGGCTGGACGATCAGTTCGCCCGCACGACCCGGAATCTCGCCCCATGTGACATGGTACGTGGGCAGGGTCGATCGGTCCAGCGTCGCATGATAGTCGCCCATCGTGGCGAAGGTGTGTCCTTGCGCGCGCCAGCCGGCGAGCAGTTGTTCGAACACCGGCGCGAGCTTCTGGCCTTCGAGTTCGGCGTGCAGCGTGAACACCTGATCGTGCGGGTTATCCGCTGTGTGTTTGAGCAGGTGCGCGGCGACATTGCTCTCGTCGATGCCGTCGATCCCGAGGATTTCATCGAGCGTGGGCAGGGTGGTGGGCATCTGCACGTGACCGAGCGTGCGGCCCTCGAGCACCGGGATGTACGGCATGTGGCCGCGCCCGTCGGAAGCGTAGCATATGCCCCAGGCGTCGATCTGTTCAAAGGCGTGGTCGTTCATCTGCCAGCCGGCGGCACCGTGCGTGACCGGCGGCGTGCCGAACACTTCGACAAAGCGTGCGTGACTCTGCTTCATTTGCGCGACGGTCCAGTCGCGGTCGCGGTCGCGCACGTTGTCCTGCCAGTAGACGTGATCCCACGTATGGATGCCACACTCGAAGCCGGCTTCGTGGATGGCGCGCATCTCGGACTTGCCCTCGCGGCCGATATCCGGCCCCGGCAGCAGCACGCCGTACATCAGCGTCTTGATGCCGTAATGCTCGACTACCGACGTGCGCGACACCTTCTTCAGAAAGCCAGGGCGAAACACCCGCCGCAGCGCCCAGCCGGTGTGATCCGGCCCGAGGCTGAAGAGAAAGGTCGCGCGCGCGTTGAACTTGTCGAAAATGCGCGCGAGATTCGGCACGCCTTCGTGCGTGCCGCGCAGGGTATCGACGTCGATCTTGAAAACGATGCGGGCCACGCGCGCCTCTTACGACTGCTCGACCAGCTTGCGGGCTTCGCCCACATGGCCGCGGTACGCTTCGAAGATCTTGCGCAGCGCGTCGTCCATGGTGGCTTTCGGCGCCCAGCCGAGTTCGTGCATCGTGTTGTCGATCTTCGGTACGCGGTTCTGCATGTCCTGGTAGCCGTTGCCGTAATACGCGCCCGACGAGGTCTCGATCAGTTGCAGCTTCTTTGCGCTGTCCGAGTATTCGGGAAATTCGTTGGCCAGCTTGAGCATCATGTTGGCGAGCTCGCGCACCGAAAAACTATTCTGCGGATTGCCGATGTTATAGATCTTGCCCGTTGCCGTGCCGTTCTTGTTCTCGATGATCTTCATCAGCGCGCCGATGCCGTCGTCGATATCCGTGAACGCGCGCTTTTGCGCGCCGCCATCCACGAGGCTGATGTTTTCGCCGCGCACGATATGGCCGAGGAACTGCGTGACCACGCGCGACGAACCTTCCTTCGGCGTGTAGATGGAGTCGAGGCCCGGCCCGATCCAGTTGAACGGGCGGAACAGCGTGAAGTTCAGGCCTTCCATGCCGTAACCCCAGATTACGCGATCCATCAACTGCTTGGAGCACGCGTAGATCCAGCGCGGCTTGTTGATGGGACCGTACGAGAGCGTGGAGTTTTCCGGGTCGAACTGCTCGTCGGTGCACATGCCGTACACCTCGGAGGTCGACGGAAACACCAGATGCTTGTTGTACTTCACGGCCGAACGCACGATGGACAGATTCGCCTCGAAGTCGAGCTCGAACACGCGCAGCGGCTGCTTCACGTAAGTCGCGGGCGTGGCGATGGCGACCAGCGGCAGGATCACATCGCACTTCTTGATGTGATACTCGACCCACTCCTTATTAATGGTGATGTCGCCTTCGAAGAAGTGCATCCGCTCATGATTCGCGAGGTCGCCCAAGCGATCGGTTTGCATGTCCATCCCGAAGACTTCCCAGTCAGTCGTTTCGAGGATGCGCTTGGACAGGTGATGGCCGATGAAGCCGTTCACACCCAGAATCAGAACTTTTTTCATGAATGACGAGAGGATTGAATGATTCGGCCGAATTCGGCGGGATCGACGGCGCGCTCTTTACCCACGGGTTGCGCTTCGGCATTCAAGGCCCGATGACGCAATTCGTGGATGGCGATGACGCGGCCATCGTCGCACACGCCAAACACGGCATTATCCGCCACGCTCAGGCCGATCGGCAAACGCCGCAGGTCACCGAGACTTTCCGCCGAAACACCGGGTGCGCCCATTTCGGGCACGCGCCGCGCGCGCGCGACGATGAAGCGGTCATGGCCGATGTCCGTGAACGCGCCCGGATACGGCGGCGCGACGGCGCGAATCAGGTTGTAGACACGCTCTGCCGATTGCGACCAGTTGATCCGGCCGTCCTCCGGCTTGCGGCCGCCGTAGTAGCTGCCGGCGGCGAGGTCGTTGGGCAGGCGCGGCGCGTTGCCCGCGAGCAAGGCGGGCAGCACGCGCCAGAGCGTCTGTTCCGCGGCGACGACCGTCTTGTCGAAGACCATCGCGGCGGTGTCGTCGGGCAGGATCGGCACGGGCGTTTGCGCGATGATCGCGCCCGCGTCGGGCTTGGCGGCCATTTCGTGCAGGGTCGCGCCGGATTCGGTCTCGCCGTTGATCACCGCCCAGTTGGTCGGCACGCGGCCGCGATACTTCGGCAGCAGCGAGCCGTGCATGTTGTACGCGCCGTGCCGGGCGAGCGCCAACAGCGACACCGGCAGCATGTGCCGGTAATAGAACGAGAAAATGAAGTCCGGCCCGATGCTCGCAACCTTCGCCTGCAACTCTGGCGCCTTCGGATCGGCGGGTGCGATGGTTTCGATGCCGTGCTCCGCGGCGACCTGCGCGACGCTGCCGAACCAGATGTTTTCGCTTGCGCTGTCCTCGTGCGTGACGACCAGCACGACTTCCACGCCGCGCGCGAGCAGCACTTGCAGGCAGCGCACGCCGACATTGTGATAGGCGAAGACGACCACGCGCGGTTTCATCGGCCCTCGTCCTCGCGTGTGACGACGACGGCCACCGGCTGCACCGCGTCCTGCAAAGGCTTGGTCGCGACCGACACGCCGTCGCGCTGTTCGAGAATGGTCTGCACGAGATAGCGGGGCCGCGCGCGCACCTGCTGATAAATCCGCCCAATGTATTCGCCGAGCAGTCCGAGCGCGAAGATGATGACGCCGAGCATGAAGAACGTGATGGCGAACAGGGTGAACACACCCTGAACTTCCGCGCCGAACATGAAGCGTCGCACCAGCAGCAGGAGGAACAGTGCCGCCGAGCCGACTGACAGAATCACGCCGATGAACGACAACCATTGCAGCGGCACCACCGAAAAGCCGGTCACGAGATCGAAGTTCAGGCGGATTAGGCTATACAGCGAATACTTCGATTCGCCCGCGAAGCGCTCCTCGTGCGCGACATCCACTTCGATGGGGTTCTGCGCGAAAGTGTAGGCGAGCGCCGGAATGAACGTGTTGATCTCGCCGCAGCGGTTGATGGTGTCGATGATGTGGCGGCTGTACGCGCGCAGCATGCAGCCCTGATCCGTCATGCGAATCTTGGTGATGCGCTCGCGCAGGCGGTTCATCGCGCGCGACGCCTTCTTGCGCCACAGGCTGTCCTGCCGCTGCTGGCGGATGGTGCCCACGTAGTCGTAGCCTTCACGCATTTTCGCGACCAGCTTGCCGATTTCCTCGGGCGGATTCTGCAGGTCGGCGTCGAGCGTGACGACGATCTCGCCACGCGACTGCTCGAAGCCCGCGAGAACCGCCATGTGCTGGCCGTAATTGCCGTTCAGCAGAATGACGCGCGTGGTGTCGGGCCGCATGTGGAATTGCTTGGCGAGCAGCGCTGCGGATTTGTCGCGGCTGCCGTCGTTGATGAAGATTACTTCATACGACGTGTTAAGCGCATCGAGCGCCGGATACAGCCGTGCGAAGAGGGCGGCCAGGCCGTCCTCTTCGTTGTACACCGGGATGATGACCGAGAGTTCGGGTGCCGTCACCGGAGAGTCCAAATGGCTCATATTGCGCTGAGTGTCTTTTGCGTAAGGCAACGCTGAACCAGCCGTTGTATTCATCGATTCAGGCGCAAATAGCGGCAGATTCATCGTGAGTGAGGCTTTGCGCCTGGATTTCCGGTCCACCAGGGTGTTGCGCCTGGGCCTGCGGCCCGCTTTCCCCCATTACGGGCGAACCTGTGCCATCAATCGCTTGCGCGAAAGATAAACGTTGGTCAACG
>LFLF01000077.1 GCA_001184395.1 Candidatus Paraburkholderia calva
GGCAAGTCTCGAACCCCGCACCTTGATCCGCGGCCATCGCCAGCGTCTGCTGCTTCATGTCTGCTGCTTCATCGTCGTTTGCCTTTCTCCTTGCACGTGCGCTCTATAACACCTGACAAGCACAAGCGGTGGACTTAATCAGCATTGCCTTAAGCGGAAATTAAGTCTGAATGAATCGCGATTCGCATCGCTAAATCGAGATTATTCACCGCGATTTTCAGCGATTTAAATTGGCGGCATTTAATTTGGATCGGAAATCGATGGCATATCGACCCGCGCAAAATTCGCAATTAAAAAATAATCGTATGTGTTAACGCACTTATAGCGATTTTTATGCGATCGAGGAAATAAATCCGAAAGGACAATTCCCATGCCATTTCCAATTGCGGCGACGAATCATGAACTTTACATTTCCTTCCACGACATTTCGAGGTGCCGGGAAGTTTCCCCTTTGTCTCATCAGTCGCTAAACAGCCGCAACGTGTGCCGATCTGCGTGGCATCGGCCTTTCGACCGCACATCGCGCGTTCTCTGTGACAAATCTTGCGCGCGGTGCTTATTTAATAGCACCCGTTTCAAATGTTTGCATTTAATCGCACATCGCATGCGATGTTTTTAACCGGCCCTCAGCCGGGCGCATCACGCAAATAAGCACGACGCATGGATCCGTGCGGCGCTTTCGAGTTTGAGCGTCCACACCACGCGGAGCGTGCATTTATTCAAACGAAGAGGCGGAGTCGAGAAATGATCGAACAGAAGCACATACGTTGGGTTCAGGCGGCCGTATCGGTTCCACATTCGTACTATTGGCCGCGTGCGGCGGCGGTGACGGCGGCGATTCGGGCAGCAACACCGCTTCATCCGGTTCGGGCGGTACGTCCACCGGTTCGGGCGGCAGCAGCGGCACGGGTTCGGGCACCACCACGCCGGCGACGCCCACACTCGCCACGGCGACCGCCATCCTCGACGGCACCCCGCTCGGCACTACGACGTGGAGCGACGGCTCCGCCACCGGCGGCGGCACCGGTCAGGCCGTAAGCGACATGAACTGCAAGGTGGCCGGCAACACCTACACGTATTCGCATCTGTCGATCTATCAGAACGGCCAGCAACTCGCGCTGCCCAAAAACATCGGCGTCGTGCAGCCGTCGGACACCTTACAGACCGGCTGCGTCTACCCATCCATACCGATGACGCCTCCGGCAAGATCCACATGGACGTGACGACGGCGGGCGCGTCCTACAAACTCGGCCAGTTCTTCGCGGTATGGGGCGAGACGCTGTCGTCGAGCAATGTCGCGTGCGTCACCGGCAATGTCACCGCGTGGGTCAACAACGGCGACACGCTCACACAATACACGGGCGATCTGGCGAGCCTGCCGCTCACGGCGAAGGGCGAAATCACTCTCGAGATCGGCACACCGCTCACGCAGGTACCGACCTACACCTGGACCGATCCGCCGCCGTTCGACACCACCAATGTCATCGCGCTGAACTACGGCGGCGTGGTGGGCGCATCCTTCTGGCCGAACTGCAACACGAGCACGGGCGGCATGAGCTCCCCGGTCGATGGCGCGATCTGTGCCGCCGCCATGGCCGAGAACTATCACGTGCACCCGCATCTTCAGATCATCAAGGATGGCCAAACGCTCGCGCCGCCCGCACAGGTCGGCATCCTGTCGAGCTATAATTACGAGATGCACACGCACAACTCGACCGGCATCATCCCACATCGAAACGCCTGCCTACAAGCAATACACGCTCGGCATGTTCTTCGATATCTGGGGCGAGCCGCTCTCGACGACCAACGTGGCCGGCATCACCAGCGCCAGCGATGTCGTGGCCTACATCAACGACAACGGCAACTCGCGCCGCTACATCGGCGATCCGTGCAATATCGTGGTGCAGTCGCACCGCGACATCACGACTCAGATCGGCACGCCGGTGAACTCGCTCGCCACGTACTCGTGGTACGAACTGCAATAAGCGTCTCGATACGCTGAAGTGCAAAAAACCCCAGGCAACGGTGACCGTGGCCTGGGGTTTTATTTTTGCCTATCGCTTCGCCGCGCCGACTCAAGCCGACGCGTCCGCCGCGCGCGGCGTGTCGCCGGTGTGCTCGATCCAGCCGCCGCCGAGCGCGCGATACAGACTCACGAGATTCGCCCAGCGCTGCGTGCGCGCGCCGATGATCAGCCTCTGCTGCGCGGCATACAGCTCCCTGCTGCGCCAAAAGCACGCCGAGATAGCTGTCCACGCCGTTGCGATAGCGAAGCATCGACAGATCGAAGCGCCGCTGCTGCGCCACGGTGTCGCGCAGCAGTGCCGCAATCTGCTGATCGTAGGTGCCGCGCACGGCCAGCCCGTCGGCCACTTCGCGGAACGCGGTCTGGATCGCCTTCTCGTACTGCGCGACCTGAATGTTATTCTGCGCGTTTGCCAGATCGAGGTTCGCCATGTTCTGGCCGCCCTCGAAGATCGGCAAGGTGATGGCGGGCGCAAAACTCCATGCCACCGAGCCCGCCTTAAACAAACCGCCGAGCGTCGGGCTGAGCGTGCCGAAGCTGCCCGTCAGCGAGATGCTCGGGAAGAACACCGCGCGCGCTGCGCCAATATTCGCGTTGGCCGTGCGCAGATTCTGCTCGGCCTCCATGATGTCGGGCCGGCGGCGCGTCGGCAGGTCGGATGGCAAGCCCGCCGGAATATCGGTGAGCATGGCCTGACCGTCGAGCGGCGCGCCGCCCGGCAGATCGTCGGGCATCGGCTCGCCGAGCAGCAGCACGAGCGCGTTGAGCGCCTGCGCGCGCACGCTACTGACTCTGCAGATTCGCTTGCGCCGTTTCGACGGCCGTCTGGGATTGCATCAGATCGAGTTCCGACGCCACGCCGTTGTCGAATTGCCTTGACCAGCTTGTATGCGTCCTGCGCGGTGCCGAGCGTCTGCACGGTGACCTTGAGCAGATCGTCCGCCTCCAGCACCTGCAGATACTGCGACACCAGCGCGATCTCCGCTGCCTTGTGAGCATATGCGCCAGCGCATGATCCCTCAGGCTCTGCACGCGTCCGAAAAGGTCGATTTCCCACGCCCCGTTCAGGCCGACGTTGTACTGATTCGCAATGGTCTGGTTGAACAGCGCCAAGTCCTTGGGCGTGCGCGTCTTCGTCTCGCGCGCGCTCGCGTCGATGCCCGGCATGAGCGCCGAACGCGCCACGCGATACTGCGCCTGCGCCGCATGCAGGTTCAGAACCGCGACACGCAGGTCGCAGTTGTTATTCAGCGCGATGCCGATGAGCCGTTGCAAACGCGCATCGGCGAAGAAATCGCGCCAGCCGGTTTCCACCGCCGCGACGCCCTCCGCGCTACGCTCGTTCGCTGCCGCGACGGGTCGCGAGCCATAGACGCCGTCGGTCCGGAAGGTCTGGGGAACCGGCGCGGCCGGGCGGGTGTAGGTGGGCGCCAGCGTGCAGCCGGCTGCCATGACGGACACGACCACGGCCGCCGCAATCGAAGAAAGTCCACGCATCTCAATGTCCCTCTTTGCCGGAGCCGTTGGCCGTCCGGGTCCGCTGCCGCTCGTAATTCGCGAGCGCCGCATCCACATCCTCCTTCTCGCCACCGAAGCGCGCGCGCACGACGACAAAGAACATCGGCACCATGAAGGTGGCCAGGAATGTCGCCGTGACCATGCCGCTGATCACGCCCGTGCCGATCGCGTGCTGGTTCGCGGCGCCCACGCCGTCGCTGATGGCGGATCGGCAGGGTGCCGAGAATGAACGCGAGGGAGGTCATCAGAATCGGCCGCAGACATAGACGCAGACGCAGATGCAGATGCAGACGCGCCGCTTCCAGCGCGGCCTCGATCGGCCCCATCTTTCCGTCCGCCTGCAATTCACGCGCGAATTCGATGATCAGAATGGCGTTCTTCGCCGACAGACCGAACGTGGTGAGCAGCCCGACCTGAAAGTACACGTCATTCTCGAGCCCGCGCAGACTCACGGCCAGCAGCGCGCCGATCACACCGAGCGGCACGACGCACGACCATGACGACGGAAAACGGAATCGACCAGCTCTCGTACAGCGCCGCGAGACACAGGAAGACGACGAGAATCGAGCTGCCGTATAGAACGGGCGCCTGATTGCCGGACTGAATCTGCTGCAAAGACAATCCCGTCCACTCGAAGCCGATACCGGCGGCAGTTTCGCGGCGATCGCTTCCATGGCCGCCATGGCCTGCCCAGTGGATTTCCCCGGCGCCGCCGCGCCCTGAATCTCGACCGCCGAAATGCCGTTGTAGCGCTTGAGCTTTGGCGAGCCATAGCCCCACTCACCGGATGTGAATGCGGAGAACAGCACCATCGAGCCGGACGTATTGTGCACATACCAGTCGTTGATGTTGTCCGGCATCATGCGGAACGGCGCATCCCCTTGCAGGTACACCTTCTTGATCCGGCTGTCGGTGTCGAGGAAGTTGTTCACATAGGAGGACGCCCAGGCGGATCGAGAACGTCTGGTCGATGGCGGACGACGTCACGCCCAGCGCCGCAGCCTTCTCGCGGTCGATGTTCACCTTGAACTGCGCAGTGTCGTTCAACCCGTTCAGCCGCACCTGTGCAAGCATCGGGTCATGCGCCGCCATGCCGAGCAGCATGTTGCACGCTTCCATCAGCTTCGCGTGGCCGAGATCCGCGCGATCCTGCAACTCGAAGTCGAAGCCCGCAGCCGTACCGAGTTCGGGAATGGACGGCGGATTCACCGGGAACACGAGCGCATTGCGATACCCCGCGAAGCGGCCAAAGGTGCGACCGACTAGCGCCTGAATCTTCACGTGCTCACTCTTCCGCTGCGCGTAATCTCGCAGGCGCACGAAGATGAGGCCCGAGTTCTGGCCGCGGCCCGCGAAGCTGAAACCGTTCACGGTGAGGACCGAATCGACCACGGCGTTCTCGTCGTGCAACAGATAGTTGGCGACATCGTCGAGCGCACGCTGTGTCAGTTCCTGCGTGGAACCTGCGGGCGTCGCCACGAGCACGAACATCGTGCCTTAATCCTCGTCGGGCAGGAACGCCTTCGGCAGCTTCACGAACAGCATCGCCACCGCCACGATGACCACCAGATAGATGATCATCCAGCGCCCTGAACGCCGGATCACATGCACCACACCGGAGTGATACCGGTCGCAGCCGCGTCGAACGCGCGATTGAACCAGCCGAAAAAGCCGGTGGTCTTTTGCACATGCTTTTGCGGCAGCGGCTTGAGCATGGTCGCGCACAGCGCGGGCGTGAGGATCATCGCGGTGAACACGGACAGCGCCATGGCCGAAACGATGGTCAGCGAGAATTGCCGGTAGATCGCGCTGACCGAGCCGCCCGAGAAGGCGATCGACACGAACACCGCCGACAGCACCAGCGCCACGCCAATCAGTGCACCGGTGATCTGTCCCATTGCCTTGCGCTGGCCTCCTTCGGCGGCAGACTTTCCTCGCTCATCACGCGCTCGACGTTCTCGACCACGACGATCGCGTCATCGACCAGCAGGCCGATTGCAAGCACCAAGCCGAACATCGACAGCGTGTTGATGGAGAAGCCGATCGCCGCCATCACGCCGAAGGTGCCGAGCAGCACGACCGGCACGGCAATGGTCGGAATCAGCGTGGCACGGAAGTTCTGTAGGAACAAGTACATCACGAGGAACACCAGCACGACCGCTTCGATCAGCGTCTTGATGACGTCCGCGATGGACTGCTTGACGAACGGCGTGGTGTCGTACGGATACTTGACCGCGAGGCCCGGCGGGAAGTACTTCGACAGCGCGTCAATCTTCGCCCGAATGGCGTCCGCCGTCGCGAGCGTCTTCGTGCCCGTCGCGAGATTGATGCCCAGCCCCGCCACCGGCTTGCCGTTGTACTGCGTCTCGAAGTTGTAGTTCTCGCCGCCGAGCGCAACCCGCGTCACGTCCTTGATGCGCACCTGCGAGCCGTCATCGTTCACCTTCAGCAGTACGTTGCCGAACTGCTCGGGCGTGCGCAGCAGCGTGGCCTCGGTGATGGTCGCCTGCATCGACTGGCCCGGCACGGCAAGCGTGCCGCCCAACTGGCCGCCCGCCACCTGCACGTTCTGCGAGGTCAGCGCCTGTTGCACGTCGACCGGCGTCAGGTTGAACTGGGTCAGCTTGGTTGGATCGAGCCATACGCGCATGGCGTACTGCGTGCCGAACAGGTTCACCGTGCCCACGCTGTCCACGCGGCTGACCGGATCCAGCACTTGCGAAGCCACGTAATTGGCAAGGTCTTCTCGGTTCATGCTGCCGTCTTCGGAGACGAACGCCAGCACGAGCAGGAAGCTGTTGCTCGTCTTCAAAACGGTGACCCCGAGCTGCTGCACGATCTGCGGCAGGCGGGGCGTTGCGAACTGGAGCTGTTTCTGCACCTGCACCTGCGCGATATCCTCCACGTTGGTGCCGGCCGCGAACGTGAGCGTGATGGTCGCGATGTCGGTATCGTCGGACGTCGACGACAGATAAAGCAGATGGTCGAGCCCGTGCATTTGCTGCTCGATCACCTGCGTGACGGTGTCTTCGACGGTCTTCGCGGAGGCGCCAGGATAGGTCGCGCCCTGAATGCTCGGCGGCGCGACCGTGGGATATTGCGCGACCGGCAGCGTCACGATCGATGCCAGCCCCGCCAGCATCACGATAATGGCGATCACCCACGCGAAAATCGGGCGATCGATAAAGAATCTGGCCATGTGGCTCTTCCCCCTCGTCAGGCGCCTGCGGAGGCAACAACGGGCGCGGAGGCGGGCTTGGCGACTCGCACATCGACGGCCTTCACCTTCATGCCGGGACGCACCTTGTCGATGCCATCGACGATCACGCGCTCGCCTGCCGCTAGGCCGCTTTCGATCACTCAGTTCTGCCCGTGCATGCCGGACGTCACGAGCGGACGGACGGCCACCTTGCTTTCCTTGTCGATGACCATCGCGACGGCCGTGCCTTTCTGGTCGTGCGAGATCCCGGTGACCGGCACGACGAGCGCGGCGGGATTCACGCCTTCCTCGATGCGCGCGCGGACGAACATGCCGGGCAAGAGCACACGGTCCTGGTTCGCGAATACGGCGCGCAACATCACGGAGCCGGTGGATGGATCGACTGTCACGTCGCTGAATTGCAGCCTGCCTTTTTCGGGATATTCACGGCCTCTTCGAGGACGAGCCTGACGTGAGCAGCGCCGGGACCGCTCGCCGCGAGCCGGCCTTCCTGGATCTGGCGGCGCAGCTTGAGGCCGTCGAGACTCGATTGCGTGAGATTGACGTACATGGGGTCGAGCTGTTGCACGGTCACCATCAGCGTGGCGGCCGACGCCTGCCTGCACATACGCGCCCGGCGTGACCTGCGAGATGCCCGCCTGACCGCCGACCGGCGCAACGACATCCGTATAGCCCAGGTTGATTTGCGCGGTCTGCACGTCCGCTTTCGCCGATGCGACCTGAGCCGCGGCGACGCCTTCGGACGCGACGGCGTTGTCGTAGTCCTGCTTGCTCACCGCGTTGGAGGCGACCAGCAACTTGTAGCGTTCGGCCAGCGCCCGCGCGGACACGAAGCTCGCGTTTGCCTGGGCGAGCGATGCCTTCGCGGCCTCGAGTTTGGCGATATACGGCGCCGGATCGATCTTGTAGAGGCGCTGCCCCTGCTTGACGAGGCTGCCCTCGGTGAACTCGCACCGCAGCACGATGCCGTCGACACGCGCGCGCACTTGTGCATCTAGAAGCGCGCTCGTGCGGCCCGGCAATTCGCTGACGACCGGCACCGTCGTCGTCTGCAGCGTCACGACGCCGACTTCCGGCGTAGGCGGCATAAAGGCCGCATGCTTGTCGCCGCACGCCGCCAGCAACATGGCGGCCGTCGCGGCAGTGATGAGGCGGGATGGAATTCGTTCGAAACGCATTGAGCGCAAACCTCTGTGATGACTGAAGGTAAAGGCGTGCGCGCATCCTTACCGATGAAGAACGGGCGGCGCACACGGCGTTTAGGTGCGACGCGGCAGCGCCGCTGCCTGTCGCGGCGTTTATCGCGGTGTCTGTCGTATTGCCGGTCGCGCTAACAGGTGCAGGCGAATCGGGCGCAATAAAAAACCGCGCCAGCCGAAACGACCGTCTCGGCAGCGCAATCCTTTACATTTCGGATGACTGATTTTTATAAGTCGAGGACGATCGACTCTATTTCTCGACTTAGCTGAACTTTTCCGGCCGACCGATTATAGATATTGGCTTTGACAGGCCGAGCGGAATACATTGGATTCCGACATAAATTGACAGTCTCTAGGCCTTTGCGTAAATCGCGGCGAGCTTCCATGGAGACGTCACGCGCACCATCCCAAAAAGAAAACGGGCCAGAAGCGGTTTCCCGCTCGGGCCCGATCCTGCCTGCGTGTACGAGCTGCGTTACCCAGCCGACGGCGCGGATGCCGCCTTCGGTGCGCTGGCCGCGCCGTAATCGACCGGTGCATCCGCGGGGCGCGGCGGGTCGCCGGTGTTCTCGATCCAGCCGCCGCCGAGGTACTGATACAAATCGACGAGGTTGGTCAGGCGATTCAGCCGCGCCGTTATCAGCAACTGCTGCGCCGAGTACAGATCGGTCTGCGCCGTCAGCACGGTCAGGTAGCTGTCCACGCCGTTGCGATAACGCAGATCCGACAGCGACAGCCGGCGGCCCTGCGAATTCACGAAGCGTTCGAGCGACTGAATCTGCTGATCGTAGGTGCCGCGCGCGGCCAGACCATCGGCCACTTCGCGGAACGCCGTCTGGATCGCCTTCTCGTAGTTGGCGATCTCGACGCGCTTCTGGATATGCGCCAGATCGAGATTAGCCACGTTCTGGCCGCCTTCGAAAATCGGCAGATCGATGGTCGGCGCGAACGACCACGCCGCCGACCCCGGCTTGAACAAGCCGCCCAGCGTCGGCGACAGCGTGCCGAAGCTGCCCGTCAGCGAGACCTTCGGGAAGAACGCCGCGCGCGCCGCGCCGATATTCGCATTCGCCGCAAGCAGCGATTGCTCGGCGGCAGCGATGTCCGGACGACGCGTCAGCAGATCCGAAGGCAGACCGGCGGGAATGTCGGACAGCAGGTTCTGCGTGTCGAGCGGCATGCCTTGCGGCAGATCCGCCGGCAGCGGCTCGCCGACCAGCAGCACCAGCGCGTTTTCGGCCTGCGCGCGCAGACGCGCCTGCGATTGCAGATTCGCTTGCGACTGCTCGACCACGCCTTCCGCTTGACGCAGATCCAGCTCAGAGCCGGTGCCGTTGTCGTATTGCAGCTTGGTGATGCGATACGACTCCTGCGCCGTCTTGAGCGTGTTCTGCGTGACGGTCAGCTGATCGTCATAGGCGAGCATCGTCAGATACTGATCGGCCACCGACGACACCAGCGCGATCTCAGCCGCCTTGCGCGATTCCGCGGTCGATAGATACTGCGCCAGCGCCTGATCCTTCAGGCTTTGCACACGCACGAAGAAGTCGATTTCCCACGACGCGTTCAGGCCCACGCTGTACGTGTTCGAGATCGTCTGGTTGAAGAACGACAGATCGCGTGGCGTGCGCTGCTTGCTCTGCGAGGCTTGCGCATCGATCGTCGGGAACAAACCCGCACGGGTGATGCGGTACTGCGCCTGCGCCGCCTGCACTTTCAGGACCGAGACGCGGAGATCGCGGTTGTTTTTCAGCGCGAGCGCGACGATTTCCTTCAAACGCGGATCGGCGAAGAAATCGCGCCAGCCGATGTCCGGCGCGCTCTGCCCGTTCGCGCTGTGGCCATTGTTCGCCGACGAGTTCGCATCCGGCTGCGTCGCGTACACGCCGCTCGCCGGAAAGTCCTGCGTGACGGGCGCGGCCGGCCGCTCGTACTTCGGCTCGAAGGTGCAGCCGGCGGCCAGCACGGCCACGGCGGCTGCGATCAACAAATGTTTAAGCATTTCAATGTCCTTCCTTGCCAGTTGAGGGCGAACCGCCATGCGGACCTTCGATGTCGCTGTCCGAACCCGCAGCCGGCATGTCCTTGCTCTTGCTGAACTTCGAGATCACGACGAAGAACATCGGGATCGTGAAGATGGCGAGGAAGGTCGCGGTCAACATGCCGCCGATCACGCCCGTACCGATCGCGTGCTGGCTCGCCGAGCCTGCGCCGTTACTGATCGCGAGCGGCAACACGCCGAGAATGAACGCGAGCGATGTCATCAGAATCGGGCGCAACCGCAGGCGCGCCGCTTCCATCGCCGCTTCCACCGTCGTCATGCCCTGCATGCGCAACTCACGCGCGAATTCCACTATCAGAATCGCGTTCTTCGCTGACAGACCCACCGTCGTCAACAGGCCGACCTGGAAGAACACGTCGTTCTCCAGCCCGCGCAAGGTCGCCGCCAGCAGCGCGCCGAGCACGCCAAGCGGCACCACCATGATGACCGAGAACGGAATCGACCAACTTTCGTACAGTGCCGCGAGACACAGGAACACGACCAGGATCGAGATGCCGTACAGAATCAGCGCTTGCGAACCTGACTGGCGTTCCTGATACGACAGGCCCGTCCACTCGTAGCCGATGCCCGCCGGCAGCTTGGCCGCGATGGATTCGATCGCCGCCATAGCCTGACCCGTGGACTTGCCCGGTGCGCCCGCGCCCTGGATTTCGATCGCCGAGATGCCGTTATAACGCTCCAGCTTCGGCGAACCGTAGATCCAGTTGCCCGTCGCGAACGACGAGAACGGCACCATGGTTCCGGACGTATTGCGCACGTACCACTTGTTCAGGTCTTCCGGCGTCATGCGGAACTGCGGATCGGCCTGCACGTACACCTTCTTGATCCGGTTATCGACATCGAGGAAGTTGTTCACGTACTGCGAGGCCCACGCGATCGAGAACGTCTGGTCGATCGCCAACGGCGACACGCCGAGCGCGTTCGCCTTCTCACGGTCGATATTCACCTTGAACTGCGGCGTATCGTTCAGGCCGTTCGGACGAACCTGTGCGAGACTCGGGTCCTTCGCGGCCATGCCGAGCAACATGTTGCGCGCTTCCATCAGCTTCGCGTGACCGACGCCCGCACGATCCTGCAGTTCGAAGTCGAAACCCGCCGCCGTGCCAAGTTCGGGAATCGAAGGCGGATTAACCGGGAACACCATCGCGTCCTTGTAAGGCGCGAAGTGCATGAACATCCGCCCGACCAGCGCCTGCACCTTCTGGTCGCCGTGCTGACGGTCCGCGTAGTCCTTCATCCGCACGAACACGAGGCCGGAGTTCTGGCCGCGGCCCGCGAACGAGAAGCCGTTCACCGTGAACACCGATTCGACGATCGATTTCTCGTCGTGCAGCAGGTAGTCCTGCACGTCCTTCAGCACGTGCGCGGTGTATTCCTGCGTTGAACCGGCCGGCGCCTGCACGAGCACGAACATGGTGCCCTGATCTTCATCGAGCAGGAACGACTTCGGCAAGCGCAGAAACAGCATGCCCACCGCGACGATCACCACCAGATAGATGATAAGCCAGCGTCCCGACCTGCGGATCACGTGCTGCACGCCGCTGTGATACTTCTCCTGACTCTTGTTGAAGTTGCGGTTGAACCAACCGAAAAAGCCCTTCTTTTCCTCGACGTGCCCTTCCGGATGCGGCTTGAGAATCGTTGTGCACAGCGCGGGGGTGAGAATCAGCGCGACCATCACGGACAGCACCATCGCCGCCACGATCGTCAGCGAGAACTGCCGGTAGATGGCGCCGACCGAACCGCCGGAGAACGCCACCGGCACGAACACCGCCGACAGCACCAGTGCCACGCCGATCAGCGCGCCGGTGATCTGGCCCATCGCCTTGCGGGTCGCTTCCCGTGGCGATAAGTGCTCCTCCTGTATCACCCGCTCGACGTTTTCCACCACCACGATCGCATCGTCCACCAGCAGGCCGATGGCGAGCACGAGGCCGAACATCGACAGCACGTTGATGGAGAAGCCGACCATCGACATGATCGCGAACGTGCCCAGCAGCACCACCGGCACCGCGATGGTCGGGATGATCGTCGCCCGCAGGTTCTGCAGGAACAGATACATCACCAGGAACACCAGCACGATACCTTCGATCAGCGTCTTGACCACTTCCTCGATCGACAGGCGCACAAACGGCGTGGTGTCGTACGGATACTTCACGACGAGGCCGTGCGGGAAGTACTTCGACAGTTCGTCGACCTTCTGGCGCACCAGCTTCGCGGTGTTCAGCGCGTTGGAGCCGGTCGCGAGCTGAATACCGAAGCCGGCCGTCGGCTGTCCGTTGTACTTGATGTCGAAGTTGTAGTTTTCGCCGCCGAGCTCGATGTGCGAGACGTCCTTCAGGCGCACTTGCGAGCCGTCCGGATTCACCTTCAGCAGAATGTTGCCGAACTGCTCCCGCGTCTGCAGAAGCGTCGCCTCGGTGATGGTCGCCTGCAGCATATGACCGGGCACCGACGGCGTGCCGCCCAGCGACCCCACCGCGACCTGCACGTTCTGCGCCGCTATGGCGTTGGTCACATCGACCGGTGTCAGTGCGAAGTTGGTCAGCTTGTTGGCGTCGAGCCATATTCGCATCGCGTACTGCGAGCCGAACAGCGTCACCGTACCCACGCCGTCGATCCGCGACAGCGGATCCTGCACCTTCGACGCCACGTAGTTCGCGAGATCGTACTTGCTCATGCTGCTGTCTTCGGACACAAACGCGAGCACCAGCAGGAAGCTCGAACTCGACTTCGTGACCTTCGTGCCCAGCTGCTGCACGACCTGCGGAAGCAGCGGCATGGCGAGCTGCAGCTTATTCTGCACCTGCACCTGTGCGATGTCAGGGTTGGTGCCCGCCGCGAAGGTCAGCGTGATGGTCGCCGTGCCCGAGTCATCGGAGGTGGACGAGAGATACAGCAAGTGGTCGAGACCGCTCATCTGCGGCTCGATCACCTGAGTCACCGTGTTTTCCACCGTGCTCGCCGATGCGCCCGGATACGTCGCGCTGATCTGGATGGCAGGCGGCGCGATCGTCGGATACTGCGCGACCGGCAGCGTGAAGATCGACGCAAGACCCGCCAGCATCAGAATGATGGCGATCACCCACGCAAAAATCGGGCGATCGATAAAAAACTTGGCCATTGAACAGGCTCCCTTTTTATTGCGCGGCGGAGGCGGCCGTCTTGGACGCCGGCGCGGCGCTGGTCGTGCCGTTCGCGGTGCCGTTTTGGCCTTGCGTGCCGGGCGCCGGCGTGGACGCTGCCTGCGTGCCCGATGCGCCCTCGGCACCCGCGACCGGATACGGCAGCTTCGCGTCGACCGGCTTCACCTGCATGCCGGGCTTGGCTTTTTCCACGCCGTTCACGATCACGCGGTCGCCCGCATTCAGGCCGGTATCGACCACCCAGTTCTGGCCGTACGTGCCGCTCGTGACGAGCTGACGCAGTTCCACCTTGTTGTCCTTGTCGACCACGAGCGCGGTCGGCTGACCCTTCTGGTCATGCGTCACGCCGATCTGCGGCACGACCAGCGCGCGGTCGTTGGTGCCTTCCTGGATGCGCGCGCGCACGAACATGCCCGGCAGCAGTACGCGGTCCTTGTTCTTGATGATCGCGCGGACCGTCACGGAACCCGTGCTCTGATCGACGCTCACGTCGGAAAACTGGAACTTGCCCTCTTCCGGATAGGTACGGCCGTCTTCCAGCACGAGGCTCACCTTGGCGGCATGGATGCCTTCGGTCTGCAGACGCCCTTCCTGAATCTGGCGACGCAGCTTGAGACCGTCGACGCTCGATTGCGTCAGATCGACGTAGATCGGGTCGAGCTGCTGGATGGTCGAGAGCAGCGTCGCGGCGCTGGCCTGCACATACGCGCCCGGCGTGACCTGCGACAGGCCGATGCGGCCCGTGATCGGCGCGACCACGTCGGTGTAGCCCAGGTTGATCTGCGCAGTATCGACGGCGGCCTTGCCCGCCGCCACATCGGCGACGGCCTGGCCTTGCGCGGCCACGGCGTTGTCGTAGTCCTGCTTCGACACGGCGTTGGCGGCGACCAGCACCTTGTAGCGCTGGACCAGCGCGTTCTGCGTCGCGACGTTGGCTTGCGCCTTGGCGAGCGACGCCTTGGCGTTGTTCAACTGCGCGATGTAGGGCGCCGGATCGATCTTGTAGAGACGCTGGCCCTGCTTGACGTCGTCGCCTTCGGTGAACTCACGGCGCAGCACAATGCCGTCCACCCGCGCGCGCACTTGCGCGACGAGGAACGCACTGGTGCGGCCCGGCAATTCGGCAACGACTGGCACGGAGGTCGGCTGGACTGTAACGATGCCCACTTCGGGTGTTTGCGGCGGAGGTGCTGACTGTTTTTGTCCGCAGGCGGCCAGGAACACGGCAGCCGTCGCAGCAGTAATTAAGCGGAATAGAACCTGTTCGACGCGCATGGAGCGACCTCTGTCTAAGACTGAAGTGAGTGCACGGCGGCCTTCCCCGGACAATGCCGTACACGTGCGTCGCAAGACACTGACGCTGACTAAAAGCAGTTGAAACCAGTAGCGCAAACGCAGGCCATCGGCCGGCTCTTCTCGGATCCGGGCGGCGTTACAGCACGCCGCCTATGGCGCAAGGACGGCCAGAACGGACCATCTCAAAATAAGGCGCGTATCAGACCACTTCACCGCTGGTACTTGGGCTACTGATCGGTGGGTGGTATTGTATATACATTCGCGAATGAATGTGAAAAACTGGCGTAACCCAATCTTACTGCGCGTTAGGTGAAATTTGCTTAAAGATGCGTTCAATCAAACAAAACATAGACAAATCGGGAGAGTAGCCGTCCGGCGGGACGTACATCATGGTCAGACGAACCAAGGAAGAAGCTCAGGAGACCCGCAACAAGGTGCTGGACACGGCTGAGCGCGTCTTTTACGAGAAAGGCGTGTCTCGCACGACGCTCGCGGATATCGCGCACGCGGCGGGCGTCACGCGCGGCGCCATTTACTGGCACTTCACCAACAAGAGCGATCTCTTCAACGTGATGTTCGACCGCAGCCGGCTGCCGCTCGACGAACTCATCGAAACCACGCTCGACGGCAAGGAAGCCGATCCGCTCGCCAAGCTGCGGGAGCTGTTCATCTATTGCATGTGCAACATCACGTCGGACGAACAGCGGCGGCGTATCTTCGACATCCTGTTCATGAAGTGCGAGTTCGTCGAGGAGATGGGCCCGGTGCGCGAGCGGCATCAGAACAACATGCGCGATGGCATGGAGCGCATCGAGCGCGCGCTGCGCAACGCGGTCGAGAAGAGCCAGTTGCCCGCCCGGCTCGACACGCGCCGCGCGATGGTCATGCTCCACTGCATGTTCACCGGCATCTTGCACGATTCGCTGATGCTGCCCGATCGCGTCGTGCCCAAACGCGACGCCGAAGCGCTCATCGACGCATGCTTCGACGCGTTACGCTGCAGCCCCGCCCTGCTGCAGGCGGACGTGGCCTGAGTCCGCGTCTCGGCGCGCGCCGGAAGTGTTTTGAACGGTCATTGCAAGCCGATGCGCGGCGCGAAGAACGCGAACAGCGCAATGCACACGAGCATGGCGGTCTACGCCCAGCTCAGCAGCCGATGTCGCCGCGCGTCGCGCGCCGCCGCGCCGGAGCGGCGCGAAAAAGCCGCCGACATCCCGCCGGGACGCAAGAACAAGTGCCGCCACTCCTCCGCCCCGCGATCCGCCGGCAAGCCGTGCTTGGTGCGCACCACTTCGCAGAACTCGGCAAAGAAATCGTCGGCGCCTTCGCGCAGCGCGTTTTCGATCTGACGCGGCGACAGCGCGGCGAGCGGTCCCGCGCCGTCGCCCACACGGTGTATTCGATGCACGTCGCCGCGCCCTCGTCCTCGGGACTGAGCGCCACCGCGATCTGCCCGCGCAGCGGGCCTACACTTTCGCCGCGCGCCTTGAAGCTCAAGGTCTGCGTGCCCTGTTCCGGATCGGGATCGGTGTCGCCGGCAGGGGATTCGTGGCGAGTGCGCCCGGCCAGATGCGCGCGGATGTGTCGTAGCGCGCCCTTAGCGCGCCGAGCGGTACCACCAGCGTCAATGCATATTCGCCGTTCGGCGTGCGTGTAAACGATTCGCAATTGTCTAGGCTGGCGCGCAGCAGCGCGAGGTCAGACAGCGCCGGCCACACACGCGCCGGTGCGAGCGGAACACGCAACGCTTCGGTGACTTCCATCCGAGCCTCCGGGCCGAGACTGCATGCATGCGTTATCGCGTATGCAACGGAATGCGTCTGTTGCGGCGGCTCGCTAAGAAGTCTCGTCGATACGATCGACCCGCGAGGGATAAAACGCGAGGTAGCCCTTGATCTGCGCCGCGCCGTCCAGCGGCAACTCGTAACTCCACGCGGCGTTTTCGACCGTGCCGTCCTCGGTCAGCAAATGGTAGTGCGTGGCCTGCCCCTTGTACGGACAGTGCGAGGTGTGAATCGAACGCTCGAGGCGCGTCATGTTCACGTCGGCGCGCGGGAAGTACTGCACGCTCGGCGCGCCCGTTTCGGCGAGCGTCAGCGCCGTATGCGTGTCGGCGTAGGTGACGCCCTGGTGAATCACGCGGCAGCGCCTCGCGTTCGGCGTGATCGCGAGGCGGTGCGCCGCTTCGTGACCGTCGTTCAGTTCAGTGCTCATCGTGGTACCCTCCGGCATGCACAGAACAACCAAAAAGCCACGGGCTCGATGCCCGTGGCTTCTCATTATGAGACAACTTTCGGCCACCGGTTCGAGCCCTATTCGCCCGTCCCGGCGATGCGCCGCATCATTGTCCGCGGCTTTACTGGATGCTCCAGTGGAACTGCGCGTTCGCCTTGCCCGGACTGGATACCGTCACCACCTGTTTCTTTTCCTGATCCTTGTACTTCGCATACACCGTGTAGCTGCCCGCCGGCAGCTTGACGAGCATATACGGACCCATGGCTTCCGCGTTCAGCACTTCGCCGCTCTTGCCGACGATCCGCACGTGCACGTTCGACAGATAATCCGCCGTCGGACCGGTGAAGCGCATCGACAACGGCCAGTGGGCTTTTTCCCGCTGCAACGCCTGCGATTCGTACAGTCCGACGCCGCCCGACGTGTACGACACATCGCCCTGCTGCTGGATCTGCGGCAGGCCACTGCCGTTGTCGTTGCCCGCGCTGCTCATGTCGCTGGTGCTGCCGCCCGTGGTGCCGGACGCCTGCGCGTACGCGACGCCCGCCATGCTAGCCGTGAGCGCGGCCACAAGCGTTGCAATCACGATTTTTCCCGTGGTCGGTCGTTTCATGTTGTGTGCTCCTTTTTTCCGATGCCGCCGCGCTTCGCAGCGCCGTTGCGACTAATCGTTGCTCCAAGCCCGATGCGCGACGATCGCGCGATGGGGCGCCGAAGCATGAAAGAAAAGCATGCTTCGTACCCGCATCGGCGAGCGTCCGTGTGGCCGGTCAGCCGACACGAGCCCGGATCAGCCCAGATCGACCGGCACGAAGATCTGCGCGTTGTCGCGCTGGATCAGGAGCGCGATGCTGTCGCCGGCGTGCGAGATCACCGTCTTCAGTTGCTACGGCGTGGTGACTGGCTGGCTGTTCACCGCGAGGATCACGTCGTCCAGCTGGCTGCCCGCGCTCGCCGCCGCGCCATTGCTCTGCTGCACGAGCAGACCACGCGACACCGAGGCCTGCTGCTTCTCGTCCGGCGTGAGCGGCCGCACCGCGACGCCCAGACGTGCATCCTGCGACGCCGAATCGATCTCGTCGCCGCCCTTCGCGCTCGCGACCTTGGCATCCTTGATCGCGCCGATGGTGACGTCGAGGTCCTTCGAGCTCTTGTCGCGCCACACCATCACCTTCGCGGACGTGCCCGGCACCAGACCCGCGACCTGCGAAGGCAGCGAGGTCGAATCCGCCACCGGCTGGCCGTTGAGTGCGGTGATCACGTCGCCCGGCTGCAGGCCCGCCTTCGCGGCCGGTCCGCCCGGCTCGACCGAACTGACGAGCGCACCCGCTGGCGACTTCATGCCGAACGAATTGGCGAGCGTCTGGTTCATACCCTGCACCGTCACGCCGAGACGGCCGCGATCGACGTGACCGGTCTTGATGAGCGTATCCTTCACCTTGATCGCCTCGTTGATCGGGATGGCGAACGAAAGGCCCTGGAAGCCACCGGTCTGCGAATAGATCATCGGGTTGATGCCGATCACTTCGCCTTGCAGATTGAACAGCGGGCCGCCCGAGTTGCCCGGATTCACCGGCACGTCGGTCTGGATGAACGGCGTGTAGTTCTCGTTGGGCAGCGCGCGCGACTTCGCGCTGATGATGCCCGAGGTCACCGTGTTGTCAAAGCCGTAGGTAGGGCGAGCCGATCGCGACCACCCACTGACCGACCTTGCTACCGTTAGGATCGCCGATCTTCACGGTCGGCAGGTTCTTCGCATCGATCTTCAGCACCGCGACGTCCGACTGCTTGTCCGAACCGATGACCTTCGCGCGGAACTCGCGCTTGTCCGTCAGCTTGACGGTGACGACGTTCGCGCCATTGACCACATGCGCGTTGGTGAGGATGTAGCCGTCGTTGCTCACGATGAAGCCCGAGCCCAGGCCTTCGCTCGGACGGTCCGCGTTGGGGCCGCCGTTACCGCCGCCAAAGCCCGGCACGTTGCCGTAGAAGCGCTTGAAGACCTGATAGAACGGATCGTCCGGGTCCATCGGCACCTGATTCGCGTTGCCGCTATGCGCCGCCGTTTCCTTCACGACATGCTTCGCGCTGATGTTCACCACCGCCGGGCCATAGGTCTCCACGAGGCCGGAGAAGTCGGGAATGCCGGTCTTGGCCGCGTCTTCGGCGGGCATCATCGCTGCTTGCGCGGGAGAAATGACTTGCGGCACAGGAACATTGTTATGACCGGCCACGTAGCCCGCCGACAAGGCAACGACGATGGCCACTGCAGCGGTGATTCGGGTGAGGATCTTCGAATTCATCGTGTGCTCCTGGAACGGGTGCGCCTGGTGGAATGCGCTTAATGGATGAATGAAGGTTACGAGGCGTCGCTTAAGGCAATGCTGATTAAGTCCACCGCTTGTGCTTGTCAGGTGTTATAGAGCGCACGTGCAAGGAGAAAGGCAAACGACGATGAAGCAGCAGACGCTGGCGATGGCCGCGGATCAAGGTGCGGG
>LFLF01000078.1 GCA_001184395.1 Candidatus Paraburkholderia calva
AGTCGGGAGGATTCGGCAGGCGATGTATCGAGGACTGAAGCGCGTCGACCAATTCTTTCTGCTGATCCAGGCAGCTTACAACCTGACGCGCATGGGAACGCTGGCCGCTCGGGCGGCATGAGAGCGAACGTCGAAAAGAATGCGACATTAGCAGCACCTGAATCAACGAAGTCCGGCGTTAAATTAGTTGGGTCTGAACGTCGCGTTGGCTCTTTCGAATGAGTAGGCGCATATTCAAAAAAACTATTTCAACAGCCTGTTAGAAGGAAACGAAGGATGATTCGAAGCAACGAGACGCCGCGTGCATGTGCGGCGTCGATTCTTTCGGTGGCGTTGGCGGTGCTGTTGGCATTGGCGGGCTGCAATTTGCCGATGCCGAAAGCTTCGCAAGGCGTGATTTCCGCCAACCAGCGCGAACCCGCCGGCGCGGACGCGCACGGCGTGCAGGAAGCCATTCGGGAACTCGCGCTGCTGCCCCAAAAAACGCTTACGCCGAATCCGGAGTACGCGCGTTTCCCGCGCTATATCGGCACGCTCGGCGGCAAGCAGGTCGAGATGAAGCTCGGTGCGAAGACCGGTCCCGACGACGATCCCTCCGGCGTGCACGGCGAGTATCAGTTCGTTGGCAATCCCGCCGTGTATCTGGTCGCGGGCGACCGTGATGGCGACACGCTGGAAGTCGAGGAATCGAATGACGGCACGCATATCACGGGCAACTGGATCGGCAAATTCGCGGCGGACGGCAGCGTGTCCGGCGAACGCATGGATCCAGACGATTCGAATGTGCCGCTTTTCGATCTGCGTCCTGCGGTGCCGGGCAAGACCTTGCCGCTGGTCAGCCAGGCGAAGCCCAGGCCAGCGCCCGCTGCGTCGTCGCTCGAACCCGCGCCACTGTCCGCACCGAACAACGCCGTGAGCGGCACGAGCAATGTGATCATCGGCGAATAGCGCGCCGTTTCCCCGCACGCCGCTGGCCCGTACGGCGGCGTTTTCATTTTCAGCATCGAAGCCAGCAGCCAGACCGTCATGACTGACTCCAACAAGCACGCCTCCTCACGCGATCCGCAAACCCGCATCGTGCAGCCTGACGACCGCATCACGCCTGGCTTCGAGTCGTTCGCGGTGCCGGTGGTGCGCGGCTCGACCGTGGTGTTTCCCAATCTCAAGGCCATGCGCGATATGGTCTGGAGCGACGATTCCAAGTGGCGCTATGGCCTGCACGGCACACCCACCACGATGACGCTCGCGCAGCGGCTCGCCGTCATCGAAGGCGGCGATTACGCGCTGTTGCAGCCGTCCGGGCTCGCGGCTATCTCCAACGTGTATTTCGGGCTGGTGAAGTTGGGCTATCACGTGCTGATTCCGGACAACGTCTACGGTCCGAACCGCGATCACGCCGACTGGCTCGCCGCGGATTTCGGTCTGGAGGTGACGTATTACGACCCGATGATCGGCGCGGGCATTGCCGCGCTGCTACGCCCGAACACAAAGCTCGTGTGGCTCGAAGCGCCCGGCTCGGTGACGATGGAAGTGCAGGACGTGCCGGCCATCGTCGCGGCGGTGCGCGGGCGCGGCATCGTGACGGCGATCGACAACACCTATTCTGCCGGCCTCGCGTTCAAGCCGTTCGAGCACGGCGTGGATATTTCGGTGCAGGCACTGACGAAGTATCAGTCGGGCGGCAGCGACATTCTGATGGGCGCGACCATCACGCGCGACGAGGAACTCCACAAGAAGCTCAAGCGCGCGCGCATGCGGCTGGGCGTGGGCGTTTCCTCGGACGATGCATCGCTTGTGTTGCGCAGCCTGCCGTCGATGAAGCTGCGTTACGAGGCGCACGACCGCGCGGCGCTCGCGCTGGCGCAGTGGCTGAAGACGCGACTGGAAGTGGCGGTGGTGCTGCATCCGGCCATCGCGGATTGCCCCGGCCACGCGTTCTACGAGCGCGATTTCAAGGGCGGCGCGGGCGGCCTGTTCTCGATCGTGTTCGATCGACGGTACAGCGCGGCGCAGATCGACGCGTTTGTCGAAGCGCTCGAGCTGTTCTCGATCGGCTGGAGTTGGGGCGGATCGCATAGCCTCGCGATGCCGTACACCATCCGTTCGATGCGCACGGCATCGGCATGGCCGCACGACGGCGTGCTGGTGCGCTTCTACATCGGGCTGGAAGAGGATGCGGATTTGCGCGCCGATATCGAAGCGGCGATGAGCGAGGCTTTCGCGTAAGCGAAAAAAACGGTGCCGTGTGACGTTCGCTTCACGGTGCCGCTTTTACATCGAAGCGGTCAGAACAGCCGCAACAATCCGTCCAGTCCGACAAAGTTGAACGCGACGCTCGCCGCCTGCCGCACGACCGGCTTTGCGCAAAACGCGACCGACAGACCCGCTTCGGCCATCATCTTCAGGTCGTTGGAGCCGTCGCCCATCGCGATGGCGCGCCTGGGCTCGATGCCCAGCGTCGCGCAGGTTTCGCGCAGCCTGCGCGCTTTCACCTCGGCATTGACGATTTCGCCGGGCACCTTGCCGGTCAGCTTGCCATCGACGATTTCGAGCGTGTTCGCGTAAGTGAAGTCGAGGCCGAGACGCACCTTGAGCCGCTCCGTGAAAAATGTGAAGCCGCCCGACACCAGTAGCGTCTTGAGACCGGCGGCGCGCGCGCCCGCGAGCATTGCTTCCGCGCCCGGCGACAGTTGCAGGCGCTCTTCGTAGACGCGTTCCAGCGCGCTCGCATCGAGTCCCTTCAGCAGCGCGACACGGTGCGTCAGGCTCTCTCTGAAGTCCTTGATTTCGCCGCGCATCGACGCTTCGGTGATCGCCGCCACTTCCGCCTTCAATCCGCAGAAGTCTGCGGTTTCGTCGATGCATTCGATCGTGATGAGCGTCGAATCCATATCCATCGCGACGAGGCCGAAATCGGCCAGCTTCGCGCCCGGCATCGTGTACGCGTAATCGAGCGCGTGGGTGACGCAATAGGTGTCGATGTCAGGACGCTGGAGCGGATCGGCGTCGAGCAGGCGGACGAGCGTGTCGTCGACCTGTTGCGTGTCGCGCGAGCGGGCGAGGGCGGTGAGCGGACGCAGATGCGGTCCAGCGATCGGCGTGAGACTTTGAATGACGAGGTTCATCGACTGGCGGGCAAAGAGGTGGGAAGTCGCTATTGTACGGGGTCAGAAATTCGACGAATGCGAGCGTGAGCGTCTTCGGCGGCACGAACGCGGGCTCGGATAGACCGCCCAGATCGCGACCGTCTGCGCGAACGGGTAGTCGTCCAGCACGGTCACAAGTTCGCCGCTCGCGAGCAGCGGCGCGACGCTCCACGTCGATTTCAGCCCGATGCCGATGCCCGCGCGAGCGCGTCGCGGATCACTTCGCCATTGTCGGTGACGAGCCGCCCCGACACGCGCATGTCGATGACGCCGGTGAGCATGACGAAAGCCCAATCGCACTGATTGGCGAGGATCACGCATTCGTGTTGCGCGAGGTCGGCAGGATGCCGCGGCGTGCCGTGCTCCGCGAGATAGGCCGGCGACGCGCACAACACGCGCCGGTTGGTCGCGAGCTTCCTCGCGACGAGCGTCGAGTCCTTCAGCGCGCCGATGCGAATGGCGAGATCGATCCCGTCATCGACCAGATCGACGATCTGATTCGTCATGCGCAGATCGATGGGCACGCCCGGGTATTCGCGCAGAAACGCCGGAATCAGCGGCGAAGTATGCTGCCGCCCGAGCGACGAAGGCATGGTCACGCGCAGCCTGCCGTGTGGGCGCTCTCATGCCCGACCGAGGCGCGCGCCGAGCATCTTTCCCAACGCCGCGATGCGTGCGCTCGCCACCGCCGGCGACAAGCCGAACTCGCGCGCCGCCGACGACAGGTTCGCCAGTGCCGCCGCGCGCACGAACAAACCTCTACGTCGAGCAAGTCGACCAGCTCGCGCGGCGCGGCGTCCGCCGATGTATCTGTCGCCATTTGATGGATCTCCCGAAAAATGTTTCAGTGATTATGGCGCTTTTCGAGATGCCGTGCGCAGGCTAACATAGCTCCACGCATCTGAATTTCCCACCCAGGAGTCA
Source organism: Candidatus Paraburkholderia calva (assembly GCA_001184395.1). Taxonomy (GTDB): domain Bacteria; phylum Pseudomonadota; class Gammaproteobacteria; order Burkholderiales; family Burkholderiaceae; genus Caballeronia; species Caballeronia calva. Next base: position 4,071 of record LFLF01000078.1, read on the forward strand.
ACATGAAAGCCATCGGACTCACCCGTTATTTGCCGATCTCGAACCCGAATCGCTCGTCGACATCAAACTCGACAAACCCGCGCCGTTCGGCCGCGACCTGCTCGTGAAGGTCGAGGCGATCGCCGTCAATCCCGTCGACACCAAGGTGCGCGCGCCGAAGGACAAAGTCGAAGAAACGCCGCGCGTGCTCGGCTGGGACGCCGCGAGCGTGGTCGAAGTGGTCGGCCCAGACGTGACGCTGTTCAAGGTGGGCGATCCAGTCTACTACGCGGGCGATATCACCTGCCCCGGCGCGAACAGCGAGTTTCATCTGGTGGACGAGCGCATCGTCGGCGCGAAGCACAGGACGCTTAATTTCACCTGCGCCGCTGCGCTGCCGCTTACGGCCATCACCGCGTGGGAGGCGATGTTCGATCGCCTGAACATGTCCGCTGAAGGCAAGGACACGGGCAAGTCGGTGCTGATCATCGGCGGGGCGGGCGGGGTCGGCTCGATCGCCATCCAGCTCGCCAAGCGCGTCGCGAAACTGCAGGTGATCGCGACCGCGTCGCGGCCCGAATCGGCGCAGTGGCCGAAGAGCTGGGCGCGGATCATATCGTCAATCACTTCGAGGACATCCCGAAGCAGATGAAGGCGATCGGCTTCGAGCAGGTCGATTACGTGCTGATCTTCAACGAAACTGACAAGCATTTCCCGGTGGCGGAGGTCATCAAGCCGCAGGGCGGCATCTGTTCGATCGTGGAAAATACGTGGCCGCTTCCGCTCGAACTGCTGAAACAGAAGAGCGGCGCATTCCATTGGGAATGGATGTACACGCGCTCGATGTTCAAGACGCCGGACATGATCGAGCGACACAAGCCGCTGTCCGAAGCGGCGCGGCTGATCGACGCAGGCACGATTCGCACGACGCTCGGCAAGAATCTCGGCAAGATCGACGCGGCGAATCTGCGCGAGGCGCATCGCCTGCTGGAAGAAGGCCGTGCGATCGGCAAGCTCGTTCTGACCGGTTTTTGACGCATCCGTGAAACGATCCGGCGATTGATCTTCGGCAAGCCGCACACTCGGGTATTCCACTACGATGGCCTCGAATGCGCGGCGCTAGACTGGCTCCGCTCAGCGCGTTTCGGACAGGAAGCGGCGCGATGTTTGTGTCGTATGAGTCTCCCACAAGCGCATACAACGGAGGTGTCGGTATGAGTCGTCGTTCGAACGTTTATCGCATCGTTCCGGTCGTCGCACTCTCGCTGTGCGCGCTCGCCACGGCTTATGTGATACCCGGCATCAAGGTGCTGTCCAAAGCACCCAACGCCGGCCCGATCAAGTACACCGTGAAAATGGAGTCGAAGACGTTTGGCAACGAGCAGGAGACACGCACCATCCGCTCAGGTCAGACCGACGACTTCACCTGGCAGGGCAGCGCACCGAGTGGCGCGCAAGGCGGTTGCTGACGCATGTCCCGATTCGGCCTCGGTGCCCAAGAGCGCGGACGGTGCGGCGGTGCGGCAGGTGCAGATCCGCTTCGCGCCGGTGATCGGCGATAACGGCGCGGCCAGCATGCAGATCAGCTTTCCCGCCTATGCGCCGAAGGGCATGAGCAAGGTCACGGTCAATGGCCGAAGCCTGCAATGTCCGACGGATAACCGCCTGAGCCAGATCGTACGCTTCACCATAGCGACGGCCACCGGGTCGAAGAAGACCGTCATGCTCGACGACGGCACGCAGCTGACCGTCACCGCGAGCCGCAAGTAAGACTTACCCTGCGACGCCGGCCATGGTGCGGGCGTGCGTTCTTGTGTGTCTGCGGCTTGAGCCGCAACTAACTGTTGATCTCGTCACCACCTGCGAACGATGGCGGCGCGTAGTGTTCCTCAGTAAAGCTTGCAGCGCGGCACCGCCGATTTTCACACGCGCACTTCGGTCCGCTTTGCGCCAAGTGTTTGCGCACGATGGCATGTTTCCTGCGGCACCTCCCAATGCACCGTCGCGCCGTCGCGCCGCCACACTCCATTGACCCGTTCCGCAGCGAGGTAATCGCGATGCCGCACATGATCTGGAAAGGCGCGATCAGTTTCGGGCTGGTCCACGTACCCGTGCAACTGTATTCGGCCACGCACTCGGAGAAGGTCGGCTTCAATCTGCTCGACAAGCGCTCGATGGACTCCATCGGCTATAAGCAGATCAACAAGAACACCGGCAAGGACGTAGAACACCGGCAAGGACGTAGCGCGCGACAATACCGTGCGCGGATTCGAATATGAGAAGGGCAAGTATGTCGTGATGACCGACGAAGAGATTCGCGCGGCCAATCCCGACCAGACGCAGACGGTCGATATCCTCGCTTTTGTCGATGCCCCGACATCTCGTTTCTCTCGCTCGATACGCCTTACTATCTCGCGCCCGACCGCAAGGGCGAAAAGGTCTACGCGCTGCTGCGCGACGCGTTGAAGGACACAGGCAAGGTCGGCATCGCGAGCGTTGTATTTCCACAACAAGCAGCATCTGGCGGCGCTGATTCCAGTCGGCCCGGCACTCGCGCTCAATACGCTGCGCTGGGGCGACGAAGTGCGCGACTTCAGCGAGTTCAAATTCTCTGACGAAGACACGAAGAAGGCCGGCGTCACGCCGAAAGAACTCGACATGGCCAAGCGCCTGATCGAGGACATAACGAGGACATGAGCGACACGTGGGACCCGGCGAAGTATCACGACACCTTCCGTGACGACATCATGGCGATGGTGGAAAAGAAGGTGAAGCAGGGCAAGGTCGCCGAGGTGATGAAGGTCGAGGAAGGTGGCGGCGAGCGCAAGGCTTCGGCGGATATTCTCGATCTGTCGGAACTGCTCAAGCGCAGCCTGAAGAAAGGCGGCGGCACGTCGAAGCGAGGCGCCGCGGCATCGGATGACGACGGCGAGGAGACCGCACGTCCGGCCCGCAAGACGGCGACGCGTCGCAAGCGCGCGTAGGCGTAAACCGCGATGGCCGGCAAACTCGGCACGTATCGGAGCAAGTGGCGCTTTCATCAGACGCCCGAACCGACGGGCGGCTAAGAAAAACCGCACGCAAGTCCGCTGCCAAGCGTGCGGCCAAGTCGCGCGCGTTGTCCTTCGTGATCCAGGAACACGATGCGCGCCGTCTGCATTACGACTTTCGCCTCGAACTCGACGGTCCGCTCAAGTCGTGGGCCGTGCCGAAAGGACCGAGTCTCGATCCATCGGTCAAGCCGAGGATATCCGCTCGATTACGGTTCCTTCGAAGGCGACATAATCGAGGGTAATTACGGTGCCGGCAGCGTGATCGTGTGGGATCGCGGCACGTGGGCGCCGCAGGCGGGCAGTATTGCCGAGGCTGCGCGATTACGAAAAGAGCAAGCTCAAATTCACGCTCGATGGCGAAAAACTGCACGGCGGCTGGACGCTCGTGAAAAGCCACATGTGCGGCAGCGGCGACAAGGAGCAATGGCTGCTCATCAAGGAACACGACGACGATGCGCGTCCCGGAGCCGAATACGACGTGCTGCTGAAGCAACCCGGCAGCGTGCTGTCCGATTCGATGGGCGCGCGCGGCAAGAACGGCGCGGTGTTCAAGCGCCGGGCAAACCGGCAGCAAAGCAAGCGGCAGCGAAAAATGCCACGCGCGAGCGCGCCAACGACCACGATCATCCGGATATCGTCGCGACGCGCAGCGCCGAATCGCTGCGCACCTTGGCGCACGATCCGGGCGTTGAAGGCGCGCGCCGGGCGAAGCTTCCCGCGACCTTCAAGCTGCAACTCGCGACGCTGGTCAATACCGCGCCGCCCGGCGACGACTGGACCTATGAAATCAAGTTCGACGGTTATCGCGTGCTCGCGCGCATCCAGACCGTGAAAGGCCGCCGCGATATCCGCATCTTCACGCGCAACGGCAACGACTGGACCGCGAAGTTCTCGAAGCAGGTGGAGGCCCTGGAGCAACTCGATATCGACGAAGGCTGGCTCGATGGCGAAGCCGTCGTGTTCGACGAGCGCGATCTGCCGGATTTTCAGGCGCTGAAAATGCGTTCGATGCCGGGCGTGTGCAGGATATCGTCGTGTACTTCTTTGATCTGCCTTTCCTGAACGGCTACGACCTGCGTCATGTGCCGCTGGTGCAACGGCGCGCGTTGCTGAAGGCGCTGATCGAACCCCATCGACGATCCCGTGCTGCGCTTTTCGCAGGACTTCGCCTTTCATGCCGATGATCTGCTCAAGAGCGCCTGCGACATGTTGCTCGAAGACATCATCGGCAAACGCAGCGACAGCGGCTATGTATCGGGACGCAGCAATGCGTGGATCAAGCTCAAATGCCGGCGCCGGCAGGAGTTCGTGATCGGCGGCTATTCGGAACCGTCCGGCAGCCGCGCGCAATTCGGCGCGTTGCTGCTCGGCGTGTACGACACGCACGGCAAGCTCAACTATGCGGGGCGCGTCGGCAGCGGCTTCGACCACGCGACGCTCGTCGCCGTCAAGCGGGAACTCGACAAGCGCGAGACCGCGCCCATGCCCTTCGCGAGCGAGCCGCAAGAACGCAGCCGCACAAAGGTGCATTGGGTGAAGCCGCAACTCGTCGCCGAATGCAATTTCGCGGAATGGACCAAGGAGCGCATCGTGCGTCAAGCATCATTCGTCAGCCTGCGCGACGACAAACCCGCGCGGCAGATCGTGAAGGAAGAGCCGAAGGTGTCGAAAAGCGCCGCCCAAAAAACCGCTGCAAAGAAGGCAGCGGCAAAGAAGACCATCGATAAAGCCGAAGTCGATGGCGTGAAGATCAGTCATCCGAATCGCGTGATTGACAAATCGTCGGGCCACAAAAAGATCGACGTGGTCGAGTATTACGCAGCGGTCGCCGAATGGATGCTGCCGCATCTGAAGGACCGGCCTGTGTCGCTCGTGCGGTCGCCGGAGGACATCGGCGGCGAGCTGTTCTTTCAGAAGCACAACGCGAAGCTCGCGATTCCGCATATCACGCAACATGCGGATATCGGTCCCGGACATCCGCCGCTGCTCACCATCGAATCGCCGCAGGCGCTGGTCGGTACCGCGCAGATGGGCAGCATCGAACTGCATACGTGGAATGCCCTGGTATCGAACATCGAGAAGCCGGACCGCATGGTGTTCGACCTCGATCCCGGCGAGGGCGCCGGCTGGAAGCACATGGTCGAAGCCGCGAAACTCACGCGCGATCTGCTCACCGAACTCGGGCTCCAGTCGTTCTGCAAGACGAGCGGCGGCAAAGGGCTGCATATGATCGTGCCGCTCGCGAAGCAGGCCGGCTGGGACGACATGAAGGACTTCTCACAAGCTGTTGCGCAACACATGGCAAGCACGCTGCCCAAGCTCTTCTCCGCGAAGATGGGCATGCAGAATCGCAAGGGGAAGATCTTCATCGACTATCTGCGCAACAACCGCGGCTCGAGCACGGTGGCGGCGTTTTCGCTGCGCGCGCGTCCGGGGCTCGGCGCGTCCATGCCGATTGCCTGGGACGAACTCGACGACACGACGAGCGGCGATCAGTGGAACATTTGCAATGTGCAGGAACGGATGGACACACTGCGCGAGGACCCATGGAAGGGCTATGCGAAACTGCGTCAGCGCATGACGGCGGACATGAAGAAGCGGCTCGGCCTGACCGGTGCGCGCAAGGCATCGGCCAGGGAAGAGAGCGAGTGATGCTCGCGGCACGAACAATGCTTTCAGCAATGCTTTCCAGTCACGGATACGACATAAAACCCACGCTTGGAGGGAATCATGAAACAGGCGAGCACTGCCCCGGAAAGCGAGCCCGAGCACGGCCGCGAAATGCTGGACGAGCGGCAAGGCGAACGTCCGGAAGACCGCGCACGAAAGAGTGCATCGAATGCGCCGCTGCCGCACGAAGCGGATCAGAACCTCGAGTCGCAAGAACGATCACGAACCGCGCGATGTCGGCAAGCAAGCGCATGAGGATGTCGAACGCGGTGTGGTCGATACGGACCGGCGCGGCGGCGACGATTATCAGCGCGATACGCAGCGCGACGAACACGCCAACATAAACAGCGGCAAAACGGGCCGGTGCTGACGCGGCGAGCGTGGCGCGAGCCTTCAATGACCTTGCATAATTGTGGTTCATGCATGACACCGCGTGGAGCCATTGCGTAGAATGGATCGCTGTCAGTCGTCATAGCAGCCGGGCGGTATTGCTGCCGTGTGGTTTATCCCGGCTCGGCTCCATCATTTGCACGCGTCTCCGGTAAGCCCTGCCGAATTTACGTCACGCGTGTCGACCCGAGCGCTCAAAGCACATCCAAGGAAACATGTACCCCATTCTCCTGTCCCGTCTCAAGCACGAAACCGCCGCGTCGCATACGCGACTCGAGAACGCGTTCGACCTGATGCGGGACGACCTGCAACGCAACGAATACATCGCGTTGCTCAAGCGTTTTCTGGGCTACGTCGCACCGTGGGAGAATGTCGTCGGCGCATCCATGCCCGCGTCGCTCGCGGCGTTTTTCGATGCCCGCCGCAAGGCGCCGATGCTCGCGGCCGATATCGCGCTGCTCGCCGGCCATTGCGCCGCTATCGACGTGACGCCGCCGGACGACCTGCCTGCCTTGCCCAATATCGGCACCGCGTTCGGTTCGATGTACGTGATGGAAGGTTCCACGCTCGGCGGCCGCTTCATCGCCCCGCATGTCGCGCGGCTGCTCGATCTCGCGCCGAGCGAGGACAACCGGCATTTCGACGGCTATGGCGCGCATACCGGCAGCATGTGGAACGCGTTCCGCGAGACCGTCGCCCGCCACGGTGCCCGAAGCGCACAGTACGACGACGCGGTACGCGCCGCCGTCGCCACGTTCGAAAGCCTGGAAGCATGGCTATGCCGCGAACCGCTCGACGCCGAAGCGGCGACCGGAGCGGGCGCATGAGCGGTCCGAGCGACGGCGCGAACGACGCGCACACTTCCCACGGACCGCCCGACGCCGAGGCGCCGCGGCGCACGCTCGACTCAGGCATTATGAGCAAGGACTGCGCCGCCTAGCCAATCCACGTTCCCGGCGGCATTCAGCCGCATGGTTATCTGATCGCGTTGTCGGACGATCTGCGCATCGTCCAGTGAGCGCGAACGTGTCAGCCTTGACCGGCGAGCCGCCCGAAGCACTGCTTGGCCACACGCTCGATGGGGTGCTGGGCGAGGACGGCGCGGAGCGCGTCGCACATGCGGCGAGCCACGTCGAACTCGAAGATGCGGCGCTCTACGTCAGCGCGATCGACTGTGTCCTCCCCTCGAAGCGCATGCGCTTCGATCTGACGACGCACCGCCACGACGGCACGCTGATCGTCGAGATGGAAGCGGCGGCCGCATCCGGCGATGCGTTCGACTCCATCTATCCGCTCACGCGCACCTTCGCCCGCGGACTGCAGAACGCCTCCACCGTGCAGGAACTGGCCGATCTCGCGGTGCGCGAAGTGCGCGCCATCAAGCGCTTCGGCCGCGTGATGCTCTACAGCTTCGACGACGAAGGCCGCAGCCATGTGCTCGCCGAAGACCGCGATCCCGATTACGCGTCGTTCCTGCATCAGTTCTTTCCCGCCTCGGACATTCTGCGGCAGGCGCGCGCGCTGTATCTGCGCAATCGCATCCGGCTGGTCGCCGACGTAAACTACACGCCTGCGCCGCTGGTGCCGCCGCTCAATCCGCTGACCGGCCGTCCCACCGATCTCACCTACGCGACGCTGCGCAGCTTCTCGCCCGTGCACTTCGAGTACATGCGCAACATGAACACGCATGCGTCGATGTCGGTGTCGATCATCGTGCGCGGGCATTTGTGGGGACTCGTTTCCTACCACGACCACGACGCGCGCTTCGTGCCGTTCAATACGCAGCTCGCAGTCGAGCATCTAGGGCACATGCTGTCCCTGCAGATCGAGGCGAAGGAGGAGCGCGCCGAGGGTTAATATCTCACCGGGCTGCGCCGCACCATGGGCCGGCTGATCGGCGCGATGGGCGAGCACGAGAACTTCGTCGCGGGCCTGCGCGCGGTGCCGGAGGACGTACTGAGCTTTCGCGCGCTCGGCGGGCGCCGCGATCGTGCTGAACGACCAGATCATCCTGATGGGCTCCACGCCGGACGAAGCCACCGTGCGGGCCCTCGTGCAATGGCTCGCGGAAAACACCACCGGCATCTGGGCGACTGATTCGCTGCGCGAATGGCCGCCTGCGAAAGCGCATGAGGATCGTGCGTGCGGCATGCTGGCGGTGCCGGTGTCGCAGATTTTTCGCAACTATCTGTTATGGTTCCGGCCCGAGCTGATGCAAACCATCAAGTGGGCAGGCGAGCCGGTCAAGGTGACAGGCGCGGACGGCGCGAGCGCGCCGCGCACCAGCTTTTCGCCTTGGCTGGAGACGGTGCGCGGCCATTCGGCGCTGTGGGGCAGGGGGAACTGGAAATCGCCGGCGAGTTGCGAGGCGCGTTGCTGAAATCGTGCTGCGCCGTGCCGAGGAGCGTGCAGAGCTGGCCAACGAACTCGCGCGCCAACAAGGAACTGGAGACGTTCTCGTACTCGGTGTCCCACGATCTGCGCGCGCCGCTGCGCCATATCGCGGCTACGGCGGTCTGCTCGCGAGCTGGAAGGCGATCGCATGGCGGAAAAGAGCAAGCGCTTCCTGAACAACATGCTCGATTCGGCGCGCTTCGCGGGTACGCTGGTGGACGATCTGCTGACCTTTTCGCAGATGTGTCGCGCCGCGCTGCGTCCCGCGCCGGTGGACCTCGGGCAGATCCTCCGCGTGATCGTGCAGGAGTGCGAGAACGACACGCCCACGCACCATATCGAGTGGGTGACCGGCGACGCCGCATTCCTGCAACTGGCGGTGCGCAACCTGAACTGGCGGTGCGCAACCTGATTTCGGATGCGGTGAAATATACGAGAAGGCGGGAATCGGTGAAAATCGAGGTATTTACCACCCGCAGCGACGACGAATACGTGATTGGCTTGCAGGACAACGGCGTCGGCTTCGACATGAAATACGGGGCCAAACTGTTCGGCGTGTTCCAGCGGCTGCATCGCGCGGAAGAATTCGAAGGCACGGGCATCGGTCTTGCCAATGTGCGGCGCATCGTGGAAAGGCACGAAGGCCGTACCTGGGCCGAAGGGCGGCTGGGAGAAGGCGCGACGTTCTATTTCTCCCTGCCCATCGTGTTTCGCGACGTGAAAGGCGCGGTGGTCGGCACGGGCGACCGTGCATCGTCCGACGGATCCACGGGTGCTTCAGCTAAAACATCAAGACCAGACCATGCTTAAACCGATATTGCTCGTCGAAGACAATCCCAACGACCTCGAACTGACGCTGGTCGCACTCGACAAGAGCCAGCTCGCCAACAAAGTGATCGTGGCGCACGACGGGCAGGAAGCCATCGACTATCTGACCGGCGAGGGCGAATGGCGGGAGCGCACGCCCGGTAATCCGGCGGTGATCCTGCTCGACCTCAAGCTGCCGAAGATCGATGGTCTGGAAGTGCTCGGCATGATCTGCGCGAACGCGGCGCTCAAGAGCATCCCCGTGGTGATGCTGACCTCCTCGCGCGAGGAACAGGACCTCGTGCGCAGCTACGAACTGGGCGTCAACGCCTATGTGGTGAAGCCGGCCGAGTTCGCCGAATTCGTTGAGGCGATCAGCGATCTCGGCGTGTTCTGGGCCGTGCTCAACGAGCCGCCACCGGGTTCGACGCGCTTTCGCATGCCGCCGACGCAATGACGGCAGCGCTCATGTACGCGTCTTCGAACCACACGTCCCCTGCGCGAGCGCGCCTGTTTCCGAACGAGGCCGCCTAGACCATGCAGCCGCTGCATCTGCTTCTCGTCGAAGACAACGCACTCGATGCGGAGTTGACGATCGCCCAGCTCGAGCGCGCCGATTACGCGGTGGACGCGACCATCGTGTACGACTCCGCGAGCTTCATCGACTCGCTCGCGAAGAAACATTTCGACGTGATCCTCGCCGACTTCGTGATGCCGACGTTCTCGGGTATCGAGGCGTTGTCGATCGCGAGCGAGCGGTCGGCCGATACGCCGTTCATCTTCGTGTCGGGCTTGCTGGGCGAGGAGCACGCGGTGGACATGCTCAAGCTCGGCGCCACCGACTACGTGCTCAAGCAGCGCCTGCAACGCCTGCCCGCCGTGGTGCGCCGCGCGTTACGCGAGGCCGCCGAGCGCGCGCAGCGCATTGCTGTGGAGCGCGCGCTGCGTGAGACGGAGACGCACTTCCGCCTGCTGATCGACGCGCTCAAGGATTACGCCGTCATCACGCTGGACCCGGAAGGGCGCATCCGCACGTGGAACGCGGCGTCCGAGCGCATTCTGGGCTTTCCCGCGCAGGATGTGCTGGGCACGAGCGCGAGCATCTTCTACAACCAGGAAGACCGCGAAGCCGGCGTGTTCGACGCGGAACTTGAGACCGCGCGCTGCGAAGGCAGCGCGAGCGACGACCGCTGGCTGTGGCGCAAGGACGGCCATTCGTTCTTCGCCTCGGGCGTGACGACGGCCATCCGCAGCGAGCAGAACGAGCTGATTGGCTTTTCGAAGATCGTGCGCGACGCGACCGAGGCCCACATGGCTGCCGACGCCTTGCGGCTCGCCAAGGATCAGGCGGAATCCGCGAACCGCGCCAAGGACCACTTTCTGGCGGTGCTGTCGCACGAGCTGCGCACGCCACTCACGCCGATTCTTGCGGCCGTGCGGCTGCTGGAGATGAAGCATTCGCTGTCCGCCGAGGCGCGTCCGACGCTCGATCTTATTCGCCGCAATGTCGAACTCGAGGCGCGTCTGATCGACGATCTGCTCGATCTGACCAGCATCGCGCGGGGCAAGCTGAGCCTGAATTTCGCGAGCGTCGCACTCGATACGCTCTTGACCAGCGCGCTCGACATGTCGGAGGCCGATCTGCGCGCCAAGACGCTGACGCTGGAAACGCATTTCGACGCGGCGCGCTTCGTCGTGCTGGGCGACGCCGCGCGGCTGCAGCAGATCGTTTGGAACCTGATGAAGAACGCGGTGAAGTTCACGCCCGCGAACGGCCGTATCGAGGTGCGGACGTGGAATCCGGACGAGACGACCATTGCCGTTTCGGTGACGGACAGCGGCATTGGCATCAGCGCGGAAGCCTTGCCGCGGATCTTTTCGGCGTTCGAGCAGGCCGACGATTCCATCACGCGTTCGTTCGGCGGACTGGGCCTTGGGCTCGCCATCGCGAGCACGCTAGCGCAGAAGCACGGCGGCACCTTGTCGGCGTACAGTGAAGGCCGCGACATCGGCGCCAGCTTCACGCTGACGCTGCCGCTCGCACCCATCCAGCCCGCGCACGAAGATGCGCCGCTGCCCGAAGCCGCGCGTGACCGCCACGCCAGTTCGCTGCGCGTGCTACTGGTGGAAGACAACGAGCAGACGTCGTCGGCCATGTCCGAAGTGCTCGAAATGCTCGGCCATCATGTCGATGTCGCGACGACCGTCGCCAGCGCACTCGAATTCGCCAACGGCGCGCCGTTCGACTTACTGGTGAGCGACATCGGCTTGCCGGACGGCAGCGGGCTGGATATTGCCCGGGCGTGGACCAGGCTTCAGCCCGAAAAGCCGTCGATCGCCATTACCGGTTACGGGATGGACGAGGATATTCGCCGCTGCCGCGAGGCCGGGTTTCGCGATCATCTGACCAAACCGGTGAATTTCTCGCGTCTCGAAGCGCTGATCGAAAAACTGGCGGAAGGCACGGCCGAATAAGGCGCGCCATGCCGGCCGTGCTGTAAGCAAAAGGGGCACGGCGGATTTCGAAAAAATTTGCGCTTTCCGGCGGGATCGATGTCGATTGACGGCATGCTTGCACATTGTAGGGTATGAGAGCGGCGCCATTCGGCGCGGCCTCGTTCACATATCAACAGAGCCAACATGTCCACACCCGCCGTGAAGCCGGTCCTCGACAACATGCACACGCTGATCCTGCACTTGTGTGCGCGGGCACGGCCGATGCCATCGAGTTCTACAAGCGTGCCTTCGACGCCGTCGAACTTGGCCACCTGCCGGGTCCGGACGGCAAGCTCATGCACGCAATGGTCAAGATCGGCGACTCCATGCTCATGCTGGTCGATAAAATTCCCGCCTTCGGCATGCTCGGCGTGAACGCGCTGAAGGGTTCTCCGGTCACCATCCATATGTACGTGCCCGACGTCGATGCCACCGTATGTCAGGCCGAAGCCGCGGGCGCGAAGGTCACCATGCCGGTCGCCAACATGTTCTGGGGCGACCGCTACGGGCGCATCGAAGATCCGTTCGGACATCAGTAGTCGATCGCGACGCACCAGCGCGATTGCTCGCCCGAAGACATGAAGAAGGCCATGGCGAGCATGTCCCAGCCGGGCGCGTGACACGGCGCCGGCGTCTACGTCTTCTCTCGCACGAACGGAGCAGCTCATGCAAAAGATTTCCCCTTGTCTGTGGTTCAACGGCAATGCCGAAGGGCAGTGAACTTCTATCTCGGCATCTTTAGAAGCGCGCGCATCAAGGAGATCATGCGGCATACCAAATCGAGTCCGGGCACGGAAGGCTCGTTGCTGGCGATCCTCTTCGAACTGGAGGGCGAGGACTTCATGGCGAGCGGTTCGGAGTTCAAGTTCACGCTGCCGTGTCGATGTTCATCAAATGCGAAAACCAGGAAGAGATCGACCACTACTGGGCAAAGCTGATTGATGGACGGCGGCGAATCGATGGGGTGCGGCTAGCTCACGGACCGCTTCGGCGTGACCTGGTAGGTTGCGCCGCGCCGCCTGAAGTCGATGATGGGCATGGTCAAGATCGACATCGACAAACTGGACCGCGTCTATAACGGCATGTGAGGGAAGAGCGGGAGGCGGGAGCCTCACGCGCTCCGCTTCTTCTCGGCCCGTTCCAACAGTCTCGATGCCATGAACCGATGATCCAGCGAGAACAGCCGCCGGTAAGTCAGCACTACCGCGCCGACCACCCCAAGCGCGGAAGCCGCCGCGATCAGGAACATGATCACTATCTGGTACCGCACCGCCTGCAAAGGCGATTGTCCCGCGAGCACCTGACCGGTCATCATCCCGGGCAGGCTCACGAGGCCCAACACCGCCATCTGGTTGAGCGTCGGAATCATGCCCGCGCGCCCGGCCTGACGCGCGGGCCGCAGCGCCGCTTCCCAGCGTGTCGCGCCCAGCGCGAGTGACATCTGGACCACGCCGCGTCTCGAGGTCAGTTTTTCCGTCATCCGTTCGGTGCCGAGCGACACGCCCGTCAACGTGTTGTCGAGGATCATGCCGAGAATCGGGATCGCGTATTGCGACTCGTACCACGGATGGATGCGGATCACCGCGAACAGCCCGAACGCGCCGACGAGCCACGCGCTTACCCAGATCTACACGATGCTGTTGATGCGCTGTCCCGCGTAGGTGCGCCGTCCGCGATCCGATGCGGCGAGACCGGCAATCACTGTCATCAGTGCCATGAGCGGCAGCACGACATACCAGCGCGCGAAGCCGAAAACCCAGCCGAGCACATAGCCGATCAGCAGCAACTGGACGACGGTGCGTACTGCCGCGATCAGCAGCTTGCGTTCGAGGCCGAGATTGAGCGCGACGGACAGCGCGCCGTTCACGACGACAAGCATCGCGGCGAGCGCGAGATCGAAAGGACTGAGCGGTTGATAGCCGTTCATGACGACGCCTCTGAAGCGCTCAGTACGCCGCCGTTCATCGTCAGATGACGCGTGGCGACGCGCCCGGCCTGCGCCGGATCGTGCGACCCAGATGAAAGCGCGGTCCGCGTGAGCATCGAACCATGCATCGACGAGCGCTTCGATGGCGCGCGCGGACGCCGGGTCGAGCGACGCCGTTGGCTCGTCCAGCAGCACGTCGGGCGCGAGTTGCAGCACGCGCACGAGCGCGGCGATCTGCGCCTTGCCGCCGGACAGGTCGCTTGCGAACTTGTCGAGAAAATCCGCGCCGCGTCCGGCGGCTTGCGTGAGACGCATCGCGTTGGCGCGATCGAAATGTGCGTCGCGATAGGTTTTCAGCGAGTACGGATAACGCAGATTGTCCTCGACGCTACCGTCGAGTATCGCGGGCCGCTGCGCGATATACGCGACGCGCCGCCGGTACGCCGAAATCGCCGCCCGCGCGATGCGCTCGCCGCGCCACGTCACGTAACAAGCGTCGCACGCATCGAGCAGCGCCAGCGTGCGCAGAAACACGCTTTTGCCGGAGCCCGACGGCCCGGTGATGGTCGCGCGCTCGCCTTCGTTTAGCACGAAGTCGATGGGATGCAAAAGGATCGCGCCGCGCGCGGCATCGCGGCGCGTGACGCCGCGTGGCGATTAATTTGACCGTGGACATCGGCATGAGGGGCGTGGAGCTTGCGTTTTTATTGCACGACATCATACGGAAAAAGGGGTGTGGAAGGCTTAAGGCAATGTTGAACCAGCCGGTTGTATTCATCGATTCAGGCGCAAACAGCGGCAGATTCATCGTAAGTGAGGCTTTGCGCCTGGATTTCCGGTCCACCAGGGTGTTGCGCCTGGGCCTGCGGCCCGCTTTCCCCCATTACGGGCGAACCTGTGCCATCAATCGCTTGCGCGAAAGATAAACGTTGGTCAACGCCAGCGCGACGAAAGCCCGATTGGCGTTCTTCGCCAG
>LFLF01000079.1 GCA_001184395.1 Candidatus Paraburkholderia calva
TGGGGGAAAGCGGGCCGCAGGCCCAGGCGCAACACCCTGGTGGACCGGAAATCCAGGCGCAAAGCCTCACTCACGATGAATCTGCCGCTGTTTGCGCCTGAATCGATGAATACAACCAGCTGCTTCAGCGTTGCCTTAACTCGTACATATCCTTCCCATAGCACGGGTATTCCCGCATTCACCCTTCATTCGTGCTGCCGCCTGCCGTAATTCGGGCATGCGACGGCATCGCGCCGTCGCGTCATGACACATCCCCAAAAAGGCAAGCGGCGCACTCGTGAACAAAATGACGTTGGACAGAAAGCTCTGCTCTATGATCGCCGTGCTGTGGATCGGCCTGATCGCCATCGGCATCATCGGCGCATGGCAAAACCGTACGTTGATGATCGACGACCGCAAGGAGCAACTGAAGACCCTCGTCAACGAGGCCTACGTGATCACCGCGCATTACGCGGCGCTCGCCGACAACAAGACCCTCACCCAAAAGAAAGCGAAGAAGCAGGCGCTGCAGGTGATCGGCGCGATCCGCTACGGCACGGACGGCTATCTGTCAACGATTCGTATCCGACCATGGTGATGCATCCGATCAAGCCCGCGCTGGTAGGGCAGGATCTGTCGAGCTATACCAACCCAGCGGGTAATCACCTGTTCGTCGATATCGTCAAGGCGGGCGATCTGACCGGCGGCGGCTTCATCAGTTATCTGTTGGTCGAAGCCGGGCAGCGACAAACCGGTCGCGAAGCTTTCGTACTCGCAGAAATTCGCGCTGTGGGACTGGTATCTCGTCACCAGCATGTAGGCCGTGTTCTGGGCGAGCGCGCAGCGCTGGCTCGCGATCACGGCCGTGCTCGGCGCGGCGGCGGCGACGGCGACGGCGACGGCGGCGATGCTGGTCGTGTTGCGCAGCATCCGCCGTCATCTCGACGGCGAACTGGAACTGGCAGTGAGCACATCGCATCGCGAACGGCGACCTGACCGCCCATGTGCGCGTGCGTCCGGACGACCAGACCAGCCTTCTGCACGCACTCGCGACGATGCAGCACGGCCTCGCCGAAACAGTCGCACGCATGTGCGCCGGCACCGACAACATCAACGTCGGCGCATCGGAGATCGCGGCGGGCAACACTGGTCTGTCGCAGCGCACCGAGGAGCAGGCGGCGGCGCTCGTGCAAACGGCATCGAGCATGGATCAGATGACCACCAACGTGAAGAGCAACGCCGATAGCACAGCGCAAGCCGCGCGTCTGGCGAACCAGGCGGCAGACGTCGCGACGCGCGGCAGCGGCGTGGTCGATGAGGTAATCGACACGATGACGCGCATCACCGCGAGCTCGAATCAGATCGGCGACATCATCAGCGTGATCGACGGCATCGCGTGCCAGACCAACATCCTCGCGCTGAACGCGGCCGTCGAAGCGGCCCGCGCAGGCGAGCAAGGTCGCGGTTTCGCAGTCGTGGCAGCGGAAGTGCGCAGCCTCGCGCAACGTTCGGCCACGGCGGCGAAGGAAATTAAGGCGCTGATCGAGACCTCGATGCAGACGGGGCAGGAAGGTGCATCGCTCGTGACCAACGCGGGTGCGACAATGACGGAGATCGTGCAGTCGGTGCGCCGTGTCAACGAGATTCTCGACGAGATCAGCCACGCGTCGAACGAGCAGAGTGCGAGATCGAGCAGGTGAATCGCGCGGTGGTCGAGATGGATCAGGTCACGCAGCAGAACGCCGCGCTGGTCGAAGAAGCCGCGGCGGCAGCGCATTCGCTGAAAGATCAGGTGGACGTGCTGCGCGAGGCGATCGGCAAGTTTCAAGTTGCCGGCCTGAGATTCCATTTAGTCGCCCGACCGGATGAGAAGCGCGCATGACTCGCCGTCATGCGAGCTTTTTTTCATTGCGCCAGATACCGCTCGACGAGCCGCGCCCACCGGCAGGTTCTTGTCGTTGAAATCATAGCGCGGGTTGTGGATCTGCAGCCGTCCTCGCCCGCGCCGTTGCCGATGCGCAAGAGCGTGCCCAGCCGATGCTGCAACATGAACGCGAAGTCTTCGCTGCCCATCAGCAGATCGGTCTGCGGCACGACCTTGTCGTCGCCGACGAGTTCGCGCGCGACCTGTATCGCGAAATCGGTTTCCGCATCCGAATTCACGACGACCGGATAGCCTTCCTGATAATCCACCTTCGCGATCGCACCATAGCTCGCGGCCTGCGTCTCCACGAGTTCACGGATGCGCCGTTTGAGCAGATCGCGCACTTGCGGATTGAACGAACGCACCGACAATTCCAGCAGCGCGCGCTGCGGAATCACGTTGTTGACGATGCACGCGTGCATCGAGCCAACGGTGACGACGGCCGCCTGCGCGGGATCCACATTGCGCGCGCCGATGGTCTGCAGCGCCATCACGACACTGGCCGTGACGGCGACCGGATCGACGCTCATGTGCGGGCGCGCCGCATGTCCGCCGCCGGTGATTTCGATGGACACCTGATCGCACGCCGTCATGAACGGGTCGTGGCGAAACAGGAAGGTGCCCGGTTGCACGCCCGGATGATTGATTGTGCACGCCAAACACAGCATCGCAGGGAAAGCGGTCGAACAGGCCTTCCATGATCATGCGCTCCGCGCCGCTCGGCTTGCCGTGCTCCTCGGCGAGCTGAAAGTACAGATGCACGGTGCCGTCGAAACGCTTCGTGCGGCGAGATGACGCGCCGCGCCGAACAGCATGGTGGTGTGGCCGTCGTGGCCGAACGAGTGCATCTTGCCCGGCGCCACACTCGCATACGGCTTGCCGGTCTGCTCGAGAATGGGCAGCGCATCCATGTCCACGCGCAGGCCGATGTGCCTGGTATCCGTGCCAGCCTTCAACGTGCCGACGACACCCGTACCCGCGATGCCGCGCGTGACGGCCCAGCCCCACTGTTCGAGCAGATCGGCGACCAGCGTGGCGGGGCGCGTCTCTTCGTACGAGAGTTCGGGATGACGGTGGATGTCGTGACGGATTTCGCGCAGCGCGGGCGCGTCGTCGGCGAAATCGGCGAATTCGGTGAAGCGTGGCATCGGGAAACCTTTTCTTGAGAAAACCGGAGACGGAAAACGGCGCACATCATAGCCGCTCGCCAAACCGTTCGACCCTCGCGAGCGGGAGGATTCCAGACTCCGACCCGGGCTGGCCGGGAAGTGGTTCCATCGCTTTCATCCGAATGGCTCTGATATCCGGAGCCAAATCTCTCTATATTCGTCCGTGACCTGCATCGGCCGATGCGCCGATTCGATGAACCGACTTCGGCAAAACCAAGGAGATACCGCCGTGAACGCCCCTCTGAACAACGCTTCCCTGCAAGCCCGCAAGAATGCCGCGACGCCGCGCGGTATGGGCGTGATATGCGACTTCTACGGCGCGCGCGCCGAGAACGCGAAATTGTGGGACGTCGAGGGGCGGCGCTTCATCGACTTCGCGGCGGGCATTGCGGTTTGCAACACGGGGCACCGGCATCCGAAGATCGTCGACGCCATTCGCGCGCAGCTCGACTGCTTCACGCACACCGCGTATCAGATCGTACCGTACGAGTCGTATGTCTCGCTCGCGGAAAAAATTAACGCCCGCGCGCCATGCCAGGCGCCCGCCAAGATCGCTTTATTGTAATGACATCGACCTTGTTGCCAACGCGCAGGCTATCGAAGTTCGGCACGTCCTTGCTGACGACGAGCATCGCATCGCGATGCGGACCGTGCACGGTCACCGTGCGGGTGGCGCGGTCGATCGAAAGAATTGTCGCCTCGATATGCACCGGCGGCGCGGCGGCCAACACCTGTTGTGCCTGCTTCAAGAGATCCGAGTCGTCCTGTGGGTCCTGCGCGAGCGCTACCGCGAACAGCGCGGAGATTGTGGTGAGAAACAACATCGAAAGAGCGCATCGTTTCATGTTCATGGCGGCCTCCGCTTTCGAGATGGTTCGTCTCACCAATACTATCGCGCCGCGCTATCGCGCCGCGCCGATGTCCAGTCAACCAGGCACCACGCGAAAAGTGCGTATTTTGTCGAACCGGTAGAATTGGTTCCACAGTCGGCGCGGGCACGAGAGCCTGCCGAAGCGCACCTCGGAACACCAGCCCTCTCCTCCCAGGACCCACATGCGACGTTCCGCGTTCTTCATCCGATTCATCGGCATCGGCGTTCTGTTTCATCTCTATGTCAGCGTCCGCCTCATCTCCGATGCGCCGGGCGGCATGCCCTGGAAAGTACTCGCGGCGCTACTGCTGGTCGCCTCCGTCGTGCTGATTCCTATCGGCATGTCGGCGCGCAATATCGAAGGCCAGCCGCTCGCCGATAGACTCGCCTGGCTCGGCCTCACCGCAATAGTTTTTTTCGTCGCTGCTGCTCACCTTCGCGCGCGATGTGATGCTGCTCATCGTGCATCTCGCCAACTGGTTGCACGGCACGCCGGTCGGTTCGCCAGAACTGGTCGCCAATAGCGCGCTGGCCGTGCTGCTGTCCGCCATCGGCTTCTATAATGCACGGCGGCGCGCGCCCGTAGTCAGCGTCGATGTCCCCATCGCCGGGCTGCCCGCCGCGTTGCAAGGCTTCACCATCGTGCAGATCAGCGACATCCATGTCGGCCCGACGATCAAGCGGCATTACGTCGAGCACATCGTCGCAGCCGTCAACGGCTTGCGGCCGGATCTGATCGCCGTGACGGGCGACGTCGTCGACAGCTCGGTGCCGCATCTGGTCGATCACACGCGTCCGCTCGCGGACTTGAGCGCGCGGCACGGCGCGTTTCTCGTCACGGGCAATCACGAGTATTACTCGGGCGCGAAGAAGTGGATCGCGGAGTTCCGGCGTCTCGGACTCACCGTGCTGCTCAATCAGCACGTCGTGCTGGATCACGACGGCGCGCGCCGTGATCGCGGGCGTGACGGACTACGGCGCGGGCAGTTTCGATCCCGCGTATTGCAGCGACCCGGCGAAAGCCATCGACGGCGCAACCGCCGATGCCAACGTGCGCGTGCTGCTCGCGCATCAACCGCGCAGCGCGACGGCCACCGCCGATGCGGGCTTCACTTTGCAGTTATCGGGACACACGCACGGCGGGCAGTTCTTTCCGTGGAACTTCTTCGTGAAACTGCAGCAGCCGTTCGTCGCGGGATTGACCAAGTTCAACGGTCTTTGAGTGTACACGAGCCGCGGCACGGGCTACTGGGGACCGCCGAAATGTCTGGGCGCGCCGTCGGAAATCACGCGCGTGCGGCTCGTCGCGGCGAGCGGCGTCTGAGTTCGGCCGGAAAGCGATTACAAGGAAATGGAGAAGTGGACGCGCGCACGGGCGCGCGTCCTGCGCTCGGGGTTCAAGCGCGAGGTCCGGGCAGGGACACGCCCGGACACCACTCGTCGCCAGCAGGGCACTGCCAACGAGCCATGCAAAGTTAGCCGGTACGCACAGGTTCGATCCAGTAGAAGAATCCGAGTTTTAGCTGACCAGCAGCATGAACCAGATCGCGCAGATTGGTCTGCATGGCGAAGCATTTCCGCAGTAGACTCTGGTCATTCCGCATCTGACATCGCATGCAGCCGTGTCACATAGACGCTGCGCCGTAGCGCCGTGCCTTCGCGCGGCCATTCCGAACGTGCGTCGAAGAACCATTCGGCGCGGTCTCTCCCGCTTCGCATCAGCGCATGAATCAGCGTGGGATTGCGGTCGAATTTGGACGCGTAGTCGAGCGTGCCCGGATAATCGCGCAAATCGACATGCAACTGCACGACGCGCAACTTGATCGGCTTATAGCGTTTGGCGAGCGCCTTGTTCTCCGCGAGCAGTGCGTTGATGCGCTCGGTGAAGTACAACTCCTGCCCGAGCGCAAGATTGCCCGACAATTCGTTGCGTCGATCGATGATCTCGTTGCTCGTCTCCGGCAACGCGCGCCGGGCCTGCGGGTTGATCTGCACGACCCAGATTTCATCGGGCCGGCCGTCTGTCGAAGTCGAAATCGGTGAATTCACGCACCGGCGGATTGCTGCTGAACAGGCTGTCCCAGCACATGCGCCCTTCCACTTCGACCGCGCGATACAGCGGCGGCACGGCGGCGGACGCCAGGAGTTGATCCTGCGTCAGATGTTCGCCCGTGAAGATCAGGCGGTCGCCGGATTGCAGGTCGGTCGCGCCGATCAGCAGCGTGGGATGGCTGCGCCGTGCAGCGTCCTGAGGCAATGCGTCGAACGGCAGATGCGCGTTGAGCAACTCGCGCAGGCGATCTTCGGCGATAGGCGGATACAGATACGGGCTGATCTCGGCGTTGACCGGCAGCCGCGTGTACCACACGCCCAGCGCATTCGCGACGATATCGGGCGCGGCGCGCGCTTCCAGGTCGCGCCAGAAGCCGGCGAGACGCTCGACGGCGTCGTGGAGGCCGACGGTAACGAGACCGGCCCACGCGGGCGCGCTGCACATCGTGCCGCCCGAGGTGCCGGACAGCCCGACCAGATCGAAGCGATCGGACTCGTCACCGAACAGCCATTGCAGCACACCCGCCGCGAACACGGCGCCGCCGCCCTGACACGCGATCGCCACCTTGGGTTTCGTCGCCATTCCCGCACCTCGCCGAGCCGTAGGAACCTACACAGCATAGGCGACGCGCGCGCTTACGCCAGTGAGCAAGTCAAGCGAGCGCGCCCAGCACCTGCGCCGTCGAACGCACGCGGCCCATGCGCGGGAAGATGAAGCGGCAGGTCGCCTCGTGCATCTCGGCGTGCAGGTCGGCCCTCGCATCCTCGACGAAGATCTGCTGATAGCCGCGCTCGAATGCGCCGCGTGCAGTCGAATCGACGCCGATCGACGTCGCGATGCCGGCGATCACGATGGTCTCGACGCCGCGCCAGCGCAATTGAAGATCGAGGTCGGTGCCGTAGAACGCGCCCCATTGCCTCTTGAGCACGACGATATCCGACGGCTGCACGTTCAGTTCGGGTGAGGACTCGGTCCATCCGGCGAGCTCGGCCATCGGCGCGGACGGCGCGGCGTCGGTGACCGGTTTGAGCGTATCCGACGCGCCCGGAAACGCGACCTTCGCCAGCACGACCGGCGCGCCGGCGGCGCGAAAGCGCTCGGCGAGCGCGCCCGACTGCCACAGCACATCGGCGGACGTGTGCCCTTTCACCGGCAGTGCGGCGATACCCGCTTGCAGGTCGATCAGCACGAGTGCGGTCTTCTTCGGGTCCAGCTTGAGTTCGGGTGCGTTCATGAAGTGAGTGAGAAAAATCAGGAATCGGCCTGCCGGAACACCAGCCCCGCGCCGTTCAGGCAATAACGCAAGCCGGTGGGTTTGGGGCCGTCGTCGAAGACATCCCGAGATAGCCGCCGCAACGTCTGCAATGCACTTCGATGCGAGGCATCGGGATGTCGGCGTCGGCGAGCGGCTTGAAGAAGCTCGGCCAGCCCGTGCCGCTGTCGAACTTCGCCGCCGATGAAAACACCGGCAACCCGCAGCCCGCGCATTCGAATATGCCGCTGCGCCGTTCGTTGAGCAGCGGACTCGCGAACGGCGGTTCGGTCGCGCCGCGCCGCAATACGCGGAATTGCTCGGAAGAAAGACGGCGTCACCAGCCCGCGTCGCTATGATGGATTTCGTACGGCAGCGGCGGCGCGCCGCGTTCATCGCCGCGCCATGATGCCGATCCCCCGTAAAACTGGCCGCCACTGTGCCGAAGAAATTTCGTTTCGTGCGTTTCATGGTTTTCATCCGAAGAACGCCTCTTCACAGGTCGGCGCTCTCCGGCGCCAGATCACGCGGCCGGCCGTGTCCGGCGCGTCCGCGACTTCAAGCCTTGAGCCGGTATCCCGTTTTGAAGATCCATGCGACGATCGCGATGAACACTGCGAGGAATACCACGGTCATGCCGAGGCTCACGCCCACTTCGACATCCGCGAGCCCGTAAAAGCTCCAGCGAAATCCGCTGATCAGGTAGACGACCGGGTTGAATAGCGCCACGGCCTTCCAGAACGGCGGCAAGATATTGATCGAATAAAAGCTGCCGCCCACGAAGGTCAGCGGCGTGACGATCAGCAGCGGAATGATCTGCAGTTTCTCGAAGCCGTCCGCCCAAATGCCGATAATGAACCCGAGCAGGCTGAATGTCACCGACGTCAGCAGCAGAAACACGATCATCATCACCGGATGATCGACGCACAGCGGCACAAACAGCCCCGCCGTCGCGAGAATGATCAGCCCGAGAATGACCGACTTAGTGGCCGCCGCGCCGACGTAACTCAGCGTAAGTTCGAAGTACGACACCGGCGCCGACAGCAGTTCGTAAATGGTGCCGGTGAACTTCGGAAAGTAGATGCTGAAAGACGCGTTCGCGATGCTCTGCGTGAGCAGCGACAGCATGACGAGACCCGGCACGATAAACGCGCCGTAGCTGATGCCGTCCACCTGCGGAATGCGCGAGCCGATGGCCGCGCCGAACACGACGAAGTAAAGCGAGGTAGAAATCACCGGCGACACGATGGTCTGCATCAGCGTGCGGCCGGCGCGCGCCATTTCGAAACGGTAGATCGCGCGGACTGCGTATAGATTCATTTTGCTTCCCTGACGAGGTTCACGAAGATGTCTTCGAGCGAGCTTTGCGTCGTTTGCAAATCCTTAAAGCGCACGCCGGCTTCATCCACCTGGCGCAGCAGCACAATGATGCGGCCCGATTCGTCATGCGCGTCGTAGGTATAGGTGAGTTCGTGGCCGTCGGCGGAGAGCGCGAGACCGTATCCCGCGAGCGCTTGCGGCACCGCCGTGAGCGTCTGCTCCAGTTGCAGCGTGAGTTTCTTCTGACCGAGTTTGCGCATCAGTTCGTGCTTTTCCTCGGCCAGCTTGATTTCGCCGCGATTGATCACGCCGATGCGGTCGGCCATCTTCTCCGCTTCCTCGATGTAATGCGTCGTCAGGATGATGGTCACGCCGTTCGCCTTCAGATCGCGCACGAGGTTCCACATGTCGCGACGCAGTTCGACGTCGACGCCCGCGGTGGGTTCGTCGAGAAAGAGGATCTCCGGCTCGTGCGCGAGCGCCTTGGCGATCAGCACGCGGCGCTTCATGCCGCC
The DNA here is from genome assembly GCA_001184395.1 of Candidatus Paraburkholderia calva. Classification (GTDB taxonomy): domain Bacteria; phylum Pseudomonadota; class Gammaproteobacteria; order Burkholderiales; family Burkholderiaceae; genus Caballeronia; species Caballeronia calva. The sequence continues at coordinate 9,084 of LFLF01000079.1, forward strand.
CGAGAGCGTCATGATCTTGTTGTCCTTTTTGTTCCAGAGGGACAGCGACTTGAGCACCTTCTCGATGTGCGCGGGATTCTTCGGCCGCCCGAAGAGGCCGCGGCTAAACGACACGGTCGCCCAGACGGATTCGAACGCGTCGGTGGTGAGTTCCTGTGGCACGAGGCCGATCATCGCGCGTGCGGCGCGATAGTCCGTAACGATATCGTGACTGTCCACGGTGACGCGGCCTTCGCTCGGATTCACGATGCCGCAGATGGTACTGATGAGCGTCGTCTTGCCTGCCCCGTTCGGGCCGAGCAGCGCGAAAATTTCGCCGCGCCGGATCGCCAGATTGATATTGGAGAGCGCGCGAAAGCCCGACCCGTAAGTCTTGGACAGATTGGAAACATCGATGATGGCTGACATGGCGCGAACGATAGCAGATCGCGCACGATTCGGCTTGGACCGACGAACTGGGCGCTCGTGGCTGTACAAAGACATATGTTGTGCGCCACAATGCCTACAATGCCGGTCTGACGCAAGGAGCCGACGACATGCTGTTCGAACACATCCAAACCGCCTGCCTCAACGACGCCAATCTGCCGTGGGTGTCCTTTACGCCCTAGAGCGAGCACGTGCTGGTCAAATACTTCAAGCTCGATCCGATTCGCGGCAAGACCATCGCGCTGCTCAAGGCGCCCGCTAAAGGCGAGATGCCCCGGCATCGTCATACGGGGACAGTGATCGTCTACACGGTGCGCGGGCGCTGGAAAGTATCGCGAGCACGAGTGGATCGCCGAGCAAGGCAGCATCTTGTACGAAACGGCCGGGTCGAGCCACACGCCTGAAGCCATCGCGCCGCTTCACTCGGACCACGGCGCGGACGAGATCGTCACGCTCAACATCATTCAGGGCGAACTGCTGTTCGTCGACGAACGCGGCGCAGTGCTCGCGGCGGAAAACTGGCGCAGCGGCTGGCGGCGTTACGAAGCCTACTACAGCGCGCACGGCATCGCGCCGAAAGACCTCACCGCGTTCGGCTGAATCGTCCGACGAGTCGGCCCGCGCGCCCCGGCCACGCGCGGATCACGAACCGGACTTTTTCGCTGGGTAGAATCGCTTACTGAACGAATGCAGGCGAAGGCCATCGCGCCCTCGCCGGACCATCCATCTGCTTGCCGGGCACGCTCGGCATGGACCACACATCAGGAAGCGTACAGCATGAGCATTCAGACCGTCGGCATCATCGGCGCGGGAACCATGGGCAACGGCATCGCGCAGGTTGCGGCCCTCGCGGGACTCAAGGTCATCGTGATCGACGTCAACGACGCCGCGCTCGCCCACGGCGTCGCCACGCTGACCAACAGCCTGGAGCCTGGTGTCGAAGGAAAAGCTGCAGGCCGCGGCGCGCATCGAGACCTCGACAGACTACGCAAAGCTCGCCCGCCGATATTGTGATTGAAGCAGCCACCGAAAACGTCGAACTCAAGCATCGCATCCTCAAGCAGATCGAAGCCTCCGCGCGGCCTGATGCGATCATCGCGTCGAACACCTTGTCGATCTCGATCACCGCGCTCGCCGCGACGCTCGGCACGCCGGAACGTTTCATCGGCATGCACTTCTTCAATCCGGTGCCGCTCTTGCAACTGGTAGAAGTAATCCGCGGCATTCAGACCAGCGACGCCACCTTCGACGCCGTGCGCGCGCTCACCGAAAAGCTCGACAAGTCGCCGAGATCGGCGTGCTCAATTCGCCGGGCTTCGTCGTCAACTGCATTCTCGTGCCGATGATCAACGAAGCGTTCTATGTGCTGTACGAAGGCGTGGCGAGCGCGGAAGAGATCGACGCGGGCATGAAGCTCGGCGCGAATCATCCGATCGGGCCGCTCGCGCTCGCGGATCTGATTGGCATCGACGTGTGCCTGTCGGTGATGGACGTGTTCCTCAATGACTTCGGCGACTCGAAATATCGCGCCTGCCCGCTGATGCGCGAACTCGTCGCGGCCGGACGCCTGGGCCGCAAGACGAAGCACTGCGTTTACAAGTATGACTGAAAACCACGCAAGCGGCACCGCATGGCTTAGGATCGACTCCGTCCCTCGTTCGATGGAGTCTAACATGTTGTCGGAGAAGAACTCGCGCTGCTCGATGCGATCCGCACGACCGGCAGCCCGTCCCACGCGGCGGCGCGGCTCGGCCGTGCGCCCTCCACCGTGTCGCACGCGGCGCGTCAGCTCGAAACGCGCTGCTGTTCGATCGCAGGCGCTATCGCCTGCAACTCACGCTCACCGGCCATCTGCTCGCCGCCGAAGCCGCGCGTCTGATGCTCGACGTCGATCGCTTGACGCGGCGCGTCAAGCAGATCGCGAGCGGCTGGGAAGACCGGCTGTGGATCGTCTTCGATGAAATCCTCGAATTCGACACCTTTCTGCCTGTTGTGCAAGCGTTCGACGCGCTCGGCTACGGCGTCACGCTGCGCCTGACGCATGAAGTACTGAGCGGCATCTGGGAAGCACTGCGCGACGGCCGCGCCGATCTCATCGTCGGCGCGGCCAACGAGCCGCCCGTCATTCCCGGCCTGCGCTAGTTCGAACTCGGCGTGATGGACTGGGTGTTGGTGGCGGCACGTCATCCGCTCGCGGCGCTCGACCGGCCGCTGCGGCGCGAAGACATTTCGGCGCATCGCGCGGTCGTCGTCACCGATTCGTCGCGCGGCTCGGCGGGACACGCCTATGGCATGCTCGGCGGACAAAGCGCACTCGCGGTGCCGAGCATGCGCGCGAAAATCCTTCCGCAGCGGCAAGGGCTCGGCATCGGCTGGCTGCCGAGGCAGCGCGTGAGTCCGCTGCTCGCGCCTGGCGAACTCGTCGAGAAAGCCACCGCCGATCCGCGCGAACCAAACACGCTCTATGTCGCCTGGCGCGGCAATTACGACGAAGGCCGCGCGCTGCAATGGTGGATCGAGCAGTTGCGGCAGCCGCGCCTGGCGCAACGCCTGGTCGACGGACTCGACGCATCGTAAAACCTCGTTACAAATTCCGCCACCTGCGAGCGACGGATTTCCCGCCGCCGCGATGTTCAAATTCATGTCGCAACCATCATCGACGGGAAAACAACATGAAGACAGAACGTTCTCCGCAACCAGCGGCAAGCTTGCGCCGGACGCTCCGTTCCGCCGCCTTCGCGGCCCTGCTCGCCCCGCTCGGCGCGGGTTCCATCGTCCTGCTGCACAGCGGCGCTGCTGACGCGCAAACCGTGATCATCGCGCCGAGCGCGCCGGCGCCCTCTGGGACCCGGGTCACTGGCGTTGGGTCAGCGGCCGCTAAGTGTGGGCCCCGGGCCACTGGCGGCCGGTGCGCGCGGGCTATCGCTGGGTGCCGGGTCATTGGGTCACGCACGGCCCGAACTGGCGCTGGATCGGCGGACACTGGACATGAGCGGCACAAGCGCTTTCAACGGGGTTTCATGACAGTTTCGCTGAGGTTTCACGCAGGAGACCCGCGCCGCTTGCCCGCATGAGACGGCAGCAGCAGCGCATTCACAATCGAGTCGAGGTCACTCATGCTAAAGACGATCCTCGCGCTTGCGCTGGTCGCGGCGCCGCTGGCAGGTTGCGTCGTCTATCCGGCACATCCGGCGTATTACCGCGGACCGGTCGTCGTCTATCGAGGCTGATCGACGATGGCGAGTTCGGCCATGCGTGCGGACGGCGCGCCACCCGGCGAGCACAACCAGACATCACAAGACATTGAACGAAGAAGATCCGGATACCGCGCTCATTGCCCGCGTGGGCAATCGGGAACCGGGAGCGGTGCGCGAGATCGTCGCGCTTGCGGCCCGCAGCATGCTGGGCGACCGTGACGAGGCCGACGACGTGGCTCAGGAAGCACTCCTTCGCATCTGGAAGATCGCGCCGCGCTGGCGCCACGGCGAGGCGCGCTTCGACACCTGGCTGCACCGCGTGACGCTCAATCTTTGCTATGACCGTCTGCGCAAGACGCGCGAGACGAGTCTCACCGACGACATGCCTGAGGAAGTCGACAACGCACCCCTGCCCGACGAACGGCTCGCTGCCGCGGGCACCTACAGCCGCATCGCACAGGCACTCGAACGCCTGCCCGCGCGGCAGCGCGAAGCGCTCGTGCTTCATTACTATCAGGACCTGCCGAACGCCGGGGCCACCGCGTTGATGGGCGTGAGCGGCGATGCGCTCGAAAGCCTGCTCGCCCGCGCGCGCCTCAATCTGAAGATCGCGCTGGCCGATCTCGACGACGACGCCAAGGAAAGTCGACGACACCCGAACGATTCCGCTGCATCACCGAGGCTTACGGGGCGTCGCCCGAGCGCTGGCCGGCCTCCGAGCGCGCGGCGGCGCTCGCGCTGCTGGCGGCGTCCTCGACGGCCTCTCGACACGCACGCCGTCGCCGCAACGCGCGGAACGGCCGTTCTGGCGGCGTCCGCACATCTGGTTTTCGGGCGCAAGCTTCATCGGGGCGGATGCGGCGGGCATCGTGGCGGGCGCGCTGGTCGTGTCGCTGCTCGCGCCCGCGCAGGCGCCGCATGCCGTGCATAGCTGGTTCGATCAATCGAATTCGGGATCGGCATTCGGCGGTGCGCCGGATGGCTGGAGCGATCAATGAGTCCACGTTTGAGTCAGCGTTTTCTGAAGACACTCGTCGCGGTGTCGCTCGTGCTCAACGTCTTTCTGATCGGCTCGATCGTAGGCGGTGCGTATCGCGTGTCAGGCCTGTTCGCGCATCAACGCGCTGACGCCGAGCAGCAGCGCGGCATCCGCTTCGCCGCCGCCGATCTGTCGCCCGAGCGGCAACAGCAATTGCGCGACGCCCTGCGCGTGACGCGCCGCGAAAGCCTGCCTCTGATCCGTCAGACACGCGACGCGTGCATCGATCTCGCGCACGTGCTGGCCGCGCCGACGCTCGATCGCGCCGCGCTCGACGACGCCCTCACCCGCACGCGTCAAGCGGACATGGCGGTACGCGCGCGGGGAAAGTGCGGTCGCGGAGTTCGCGGCCACGCTCACGCCCGACGAGCGCATGAAACTGGTCGGCGCGATGGAGCGCTACGGCCCACTACGCGCAGTGCCCCCGAAGCAGCGGCCGGACCGGCAGGAGCCGTGACGCGCGGCGGGTCATGCCTCAAGTGACGCGGCCTGCCTGCCGTTAATTCCGAGGCGCGCCGTTCACGTCTGCGCGCCTGCCTCGTAATGCGCGGTTACGACTCCGCACGCGACACAGCGACGGATTCGCAGGCCATACCGCGTTTAACCTAGCATCGAGGCAAGCACACCGGAGCCCAACATGGCCATCGCGCCGCAACTCTCGTCCACCGCCATCGCGGTGAATCGTTTCGGTCTCGGTGTGCGTCCCGGCGAAGCGCTGCCCGCCGATCCGCGCGGCTGGCTGATCGAGTAGGCCCAGCCGCAGACCAGCACCTATCAGCCGGTGCCGCCCGCGCTCGCGAACCAGCCATCGAGCACAACGCTCGCCGCACAGTTCGCCGAACTTCAGCGTGCGCTGCGCGAAGCGAAAGACGGCGGCGACGACAAATCCGACAAGGCCGCGATCCGCAAGCAATACGCGCAGGAAATTCGCGACGACTACCGCAACGCGGTCGATGTGCTCGTGGTCAGCGCGCTGACCACGAGCACGCCGTTCGTCGAACGCCTCGTGCATTTCTGGGCGAATCACTTCGCGGTGTCGATCGAAAAGCCGCCGGTCGCGATGCTCGCCAGCTCCTTTGAAAACGAAGCGATCCGCCCGCACGTGCTGGGCCGTTTCGAAGACATGTTGATCGCCGCCGAGCAGCATCCGGCGATGCAGATCTTCCTCGATCAGCCGCGCTCGGTCGGCGCCGACAGTCCCGCTGCCGAACGCGCCACGACGCGCGATCCCGTGCACAAGCGCGGTCTCAACGAGAATCTCGTGCGCGAGATTATGGAACTGCATACGCTCGGCGTGCGCAACGGCTACTCGCAGGACAACGTCACCGAATTCGCACGCGCAATGACCGGCTGGAGCCTCGGCGCGATGACCGACAACAACGCAAGGACACACGGCCGCGATCTGCACACCGAAGCGCTGCACGAGCGCCGCGCGAAACTCGATACGCTAGCGGCGTCGCTCACGGTCGACGTGCTACGCCCGTGTCGCTGCTGGTCGACGCACCGGACTGGCAAGCGCTCGGCGTGCTGCGCGACGAGAGCCGCGCGCGCGGCGTCGAGGGTTGATACTCAAGGAGCGCGCGTCGATGTACGGCGTCGGCCGCACCAAGGCGTCGGGCACGTGGTGGAAATGGAAGATCGATCCGTATTCGATCGACGCCGTGCTGCTCTATGCGCAACGCGGCCACGGCAGGCGCGCGAACCTCTACATCGATTTCACCTTCGCGGTGTAGGACGAAGCCGACGGCGTGCGTACGCTCGTGCCCTTCGCAAAAGCGAACTCCGGTCTCACCGACGAAGAGATGCGCAAGGTCGACGCCATCGTGCGGAAGACGACCGTCGAGAAGTTCGGCCCGGTGCGCAGCGTCACGCCGACGCTAGTGTTCGAAATCGGCTTCAAGGCATTCAGGCGAGCCCGCGTCACAAATTGGGCATCGCGGTGCGGTTTCCGCGCATGCTGCGCCGGCGCACCGACAAATCGATCAAAGATGCCGACATGCTCGCCATGCTGAAGGGCTTTCTCGCGAGGCGGTGGCATAAACGCCGACGACGACCTCGACGGCGCGCAGGCAGCGTCATCGGCCGCATCGAGGGAAAAGCGCCGCGCACCGCGTCCGCGCCGCATTCCACGCACGCAGGCGGCGCAGGCTAAACTCGATGCCGCCGCTGAAGTGCAAACCGACGCCCTTCGTCTACGACACGTCGGAAGCGGCCAAACCGATCGACGAACGCATCGCACGCTGGTTCGCGCAAACGCGGCTGGACGCCGTTCGACTTCCAGCGCAAGGTGTGGCGCGAAGTCAGGCGCGGCGCTAGCGGCCTGCTGCACGCGACCACGGGCGCGGGCAAGACCTGGGCGGTGTGGCTCGGCACACTGGCGGCGTTCGCGGGACCGGCGCGGGCCGCGCGGCGCACGGCCAGACGCGGCAAGCAGCCAGACGCGGGCGATGAAGCCGCAGGCAAAACGCCGCTTCCCGCCCCGCTCACCGTCCTGTGGATCACGCCGATGCGCGCGCTCGCCGCGGATACGGCCCGCGCGCTGCAAGCCGCGGTCACCGCGTTGTCGGTGCCGTGGAGCGTCGGGCTGCGCACGGGCGATACCTCGTCGGCCGAGCGTGCGCGGCAGAGCCGGCGCATGCTGTCCACGCTCGCCACCACGCCCGAAAGTCTGACGCTGATGCTCACGCGCGCCAACGCACGCGACGAGTTGGCTCACGTGCGGATGGTGGTCGTCGACGAATGGCACGAACTGCTCGGCAACAAACGCGGCACGCAGACGCAACTGGCCATCGCGCGGCTCGCGCGCTGGCGTCCCGAGGCAGATATGGGGCTTGTCCGCGACGCTCGGCAATCTCGCGCTTGCGCACGATGCACTGCTGCATCCGGTGCAAACGCCGCGCGTCGTGATTCAAGGCGCGCAGCCGAAGACGCTGGTGGTCGATACGCTGATTCCCGAGACCATCAAACGCTTTCCGTAGGGCGGGCATCTCGGCGTGCGGCAGGTCGGCCCGGTCGCCGAGGAGATCGAGCATGCGCAAAGCTCGCTCATATTCACCAACACGCGTTCGCAGGCGGAGATCTGGTATCGCGCGCTCCTGGAGCGGCGTCCCGAATGGGCGGGTCTGATCGCGCTGCATCACGGCTCGCTCGACAAGGAAGTGCGCGACTGGGTCGAACTCGGCCTGAAAAACGGACAACTGAAAGCAGTTGTCTGCACGTCGAGTTTCGATCTGGGCGTCGATTTTCTGCCGGTGGGGCGCGTGTTTCAGATCGGCTCGCCGAAGGGCATCGCGCGGCTGATGCAACGCGCCGGGCGCTCGGGCCACGCGCCGGGACGCGTGTCGCGCGTGACCATCGTGCCGACGCATGCGCTTGAACTGGTCGAGACGGCGGCGGCGCGCTGGGCCATCGGCGAACGTCGCATCGAGTGGCGCGACATGCCACTCAAGCCGCTCGACGTGCTGGTGCAGCATCTGGTCACGGTGGCGATAGGCGGCGGCTTCGCGCCCGGCGACATGCTCGCGGAAGTCCGCACCGCGTATGCGTATCGTGATCTGACGCAGGCCGAATTCGACTGGGCGCTGGCGTTCGTCGAGCGCGGCGGCACGTCGCTTGCAGCATATCCGGACTATCATCGTGTGATTGCCGGCGATGGCCGGCGATGACGGCGTGTACCGCGTACCGCGCGAAGATCTCGTGCACAGGCACCGTAATAATGTAATGTCGGGACCATCGCTCCAATGCGACCATCAACGTCGCGTACATCGTACATGACGGGCGGACGCATCGGCACGATGGAGGAATTGTTCATCTCGCGACTCAAGCCGGGCGACGTGTTCACCTTCGGCGGACGCACGCTGGAACTGATCCGCGTGCGCGACATGACCGCCTACGTGAAACGCGCCACGTCCTCGCGCGGCGCGATGCCGCAATGGGCCGGCAACAAGATGCCGCTCTCGTCCGAACTCGCCGACGCGGCGCTCGTAATGCTCGCACGCGCCAGCGACGGCCGCTACGACGAGCCCGAAATGCGCGCCTTGAAACCGCTGCTCGACCTGCAGACGAAGTGGTCCGTGCTGCCGGGGCCAGGCGTGCTCGTCTTAGAAAGCATGCGTTCGCGCGAGGGGCACCATTTCTTCTGCTATCCGTTCGCGGGGCGCATGGCGCATATCGGCCTCGGCTCGCTGATCGGCTGACGCGTCGCGCGCGACCAACCGAGCACGTTTTCCATCTCGATGAACGACTACGGCTTCGAGCTGCTATCGGCACGGCCGTTCGACTGGGAAATGCTGATCGCCGACGGGCTGTTTTCGCCCGAGGATGTCGAGCACGATATCCTCGCGAGCCTGAATGCGTCGGAACTATCGGCGCGGCGCTTTCGGGAAATCGCGCGCGTGTCGGGGCTGATCTATCAGGGCCATCCGGGGCAGCAGAAGAGTGCGCGGCAATTGCAGGCGTCGAGCGGGCTGTTCTACGAAGTCTTTCACAAGCACGACAGCGGCAACCTGCTGCTTGCGCAGGCGGATCAGGAGGTCATGTTGCAGGAACTGGAACTCGGCCGCATTCGCACGGCGCTCGAATGCATGAGCGAAAGCCGGCGCGCCCTCACGTATCCGAAGAAACCGACGCCGTTCGCGTTTCCGCTGACCGTCGGCAATTGCGAGAGAAAGTCAGCACTGGAAAGCTCGCGGATCGCGTCGAACGAATGCTGGCGGATCTAGCAGGCTATTGAAATAGTCTTTTTGAAATAGTTTTTTTGAACGTGCGCCTACTCATTCGAAAGAGCCAACGCGACGTTCAGACCCAACTAATTTGACGCCGGACTTCGTTGATTCAGGTGCTGCTAATGTCGCATTCTTTTCGGCGTTCGCTCTCATGCCGCCCGAGCG
>LFLF01000008.1 GCA_001184395.1 Candidatus Paraburkholderia calva
GAGCAAGGCGTCTATGGAGATAGCGCCTATGCGAGCCAGAAAGCGCTGATGCGTGGCAAGGCCGCCAAGGCACGCGACTTCACCAATCAGCGTACGCGTCGGGCGGGCGAAATTGACAAGGTAGCGCGCGGCAAGAATCGCAACAAGTCGAAGATCGGTGCTCGCGTTGAGCAGGGGTTTGCTGTTGTCAAACGCCTGTGGGGCTTCACGAAGGTGCGCTATCGGGGTCTGGCGAAGAACGCCAATCGGGCTTTCGTTGCGCTGGCGTTGACCAACGTTTATCTTTCGCGCAAGCGATTGATGGCACAGGTTCGCCCGTAATGGGGGAAAGCGGGCCGCAGGCCCAGGCGCAACACCCTGGTGGACCGGAAATCCAGGTGCAAAGCCTCACTCACGATGAATCTGCCGCTGTTTGCGCCTAAATCGATGAATACAACCGGCTGCTTCAGCGTTGCCTTAAAGCTTTCTTAAAAATTGAGGATTCGACGGGAACTTCCATGAAAAAGGGCGGCCCATCCTTGCGGATGGCCGCCCTGCACGATGCTTACTGATTTGATTCGGATTGTATTACGGCACCGTAATGCAAGGCGGTGACCGCATGCGGCTTTAGAACGTGATGGTCGCCTTCAACCCGCCTGCGGGCGATTCGCCGCGCGCGACCGCCGCCTTGTGCTGATCGGCGATGCGCCGCACGATCGCGGGTCCCAGTCCGGTGCCCGACACGTCGGTCCGCGCACGGTCCGCATGCTCTCCCATGCGATAAAAACGGTCGAACACACGCTCGCGCTCTTCCTTGGGAATGCCCGGACCCGAGTCCGAAATCTCCACGGTCGGCCGGCCGTCGCGCACCTTCAGCGCAACGTCCACGCGTCCGCCGGGCGGCGTGTATTTCGTCGCGTTATCGACGAGATTGTTGAACATCACGCGCAGCGAATCCGAGTCGCCCGTCACCGTCGCCGGCTCGCTCGTTTCGATGCCGAAATCGACGCCGCGCTCCTGCGCGACCAGCACGTAATTGCGCACGCATTCGTCGAGCAGCGCGCTCAGATCGACGCGCGTCTCGACCGCCTTGCCGTCCGGTTCCGAACGCACCAATGCGAGCAATTGCTCGGCGAGTCGTGTCGCCCGCGCGATGCCTTCCTTCGTGCAGGTCCGCGAGCGCCTCGCGCCGCGTCTCGTCGTCCTGCGCGCGCGACGAGTTGCGCCTGAATCTGCACGGCGGCGAGCGGCGTGCGCAATTCGTGCGCGGCATCGGCGACGAAGGCCTTTTGCGTATCGAGCGCGGTGGACAAGCGCGCCAGCAGCGCATTGAGCGCGCGCACCACGGGCCGTACTTCCTGCGGCAGGCGTTGATCGGAGAGCGCGGATCGAGCGCTTCGGGATGACGCGTGTCGAGCGCGCGCGTGACGCGTTGCAGAGGCATGAGGCCGCGTCCGACGATCACCCAGATGGCGACGCCCAGGAGCGGCGGCAGCACCACGAGCGGCCACAACATGCGCCACGCGACGCCCGCCGCGACGCGACGCGACGCGACGCGATTGCGGATCAACAGCGGCTGCGCCAGTTGCACAACATTGTCGCCGACGATCGCGTCGTACACGCGCCATTCGCCGCGCGGCGTGGATTCCGTGGAGAAGCCGAGTTCGGCATGTGGCGCGAACGGCACGCGCGGATGCGAGTAGTACATCAGCACGCCGTTGCGGTTCCAGATCTGGATGACGACGCCTTCGTCGCTCTCGCTGCGCGAACTGAGCACGGATGAAAACGGTTCGGACGGCAGCGCCGCCGCGATCTGCTGAAGCTGGTAATCGAACAGTTCGTTGGCTTCGGCGAGCGCCGGCCGGTAGATGAGCCAACCCGCAAAGCCCACGCCGACGATCACGAGCGCGAGCAGCCAGATGAGCAGTTGCCGGCGAATCGAACGCATCAGGCGTCCTTCGCGACCATGTAGCCCAGGCCGCGCACGGTGCGGATAAGATCCGCACCGAGCTTCTTGCGCAGCGAGTGGATATACACCTCGACCGTGTTGCTGCCGATCTCCTCGCTCCAGCCGTAAATCTTCTCGTCGAGCTGGCTCTTGGAGAGCACGGCGCCGAGGCGCGCCATCAACGCTTCAAGGAGCGCGAACGCGCGCGCCGCCAGCGTGACCTGATGGCCGACCGGATCGAGCGTCAGTTCGCCGTACCGCACGAGCGATTCGCCGCGGCCCGCGCGATGGCGGATCAGCGCACGCATGCGCGCGCCGAGTTCATCGAGATCGAAGGGCTTGACGAGGTAATCGTCCGCGCCGGCGGCGAGGCCCTTGACGCGATCCGCGATCGCATCGCGCGCGTTGACGACCAACACCGGCAGCGCGTTGCCGCGCGCACGAGGGTTTTCATTACTTCGAGGCCGTCGCGTTTGGGAAGGCCCAGGTCGAGCAGCATCATGTCGCACGGCTCGCCGCTAACGGCTGTCAGCGCCGCCTCGCCGTCCTGCACCCAGTTGACCGCGAAACCGTCCGCGCGCAGCGCCTTGCGCACGCCTTCGGTGATCATCCGGTCATCTTCGACAAGCAGAATTCGCATGGCTCTAGCCTATTGTGGGGGTGATACGGTCCTTTCAGATGTGACTCATTTTAGCCGCGCGGCACTTAAGCCGGACTTAACCGCGCGCCACCCGGCACGCGCGTTCGCTATTCGTATGAGTTCCGCAAGCGAGCTTGTCTACAATGAGCGCTTTGCCTGCCCGGATCGTGCCGATCCGGGTAGCGTGGTCCGCGAAAACAAGCCAACGACAAGCCTCCATGCCGCACGCCTTTTCCATGCCGCATGCCTTTTCCGCATTCCGTCTTCCGTCCACACGCCGGGCATCGGCCGCGCTCGCCGCGACGCTCGCTTGCGCCATGCTCGGGCCGATGCCCGCAGCCTATGCGCGTGGCGGCAGCTCCAAGGCCAAATCGCAGCGGCATGCGCCCGAACGCGCCGCGCGCGGTGCGAAGGCCAAGAGCGCTAAAGCGCACGTACCGGCCGGTCGGCTTCCCGTCACCGTGATGGCCGCGCTGGCGAAGGTGCACGTCCCGCTCTCGTCGATGAGCGTGGTCGTGGAGCGCATCGGCGCGGCGGCGCCGCTGGCCGCGCTCAACGCAAACGAGCCGATGCTGCCCGCCTCCACGATGAAGCTCGTCACGACCTATTCGGGCCTGTCGCTGCTCGGCCCCGACTATCGCTGGAAGACGACCGCGTACGCCAACGGCCAGCTCGCCGCGCAAGGCGTGCTGCACGGCAATCTGTATATCCAGATCACCGGCGATCCGAAGCTGGTGCCAGAAGAACTGATCGATCTCGTCGAACAGATCCGCAAGAGCGGAATCACGGGTATCGACGACGCGCTGGTGCTCGACAAGCGCTACTTCGACGCCTCGACGCGCGATCTGCCTGCCTTCGACACGGACGAATCCGCACCCTACAACGTCGGTCCCGATCCGCTGCTGTATGCGTTCAAGTTGCTGTCCTTCACGTTGACGCTCAACACGGACGGTCAGGTGTCCATCGATGTGCTGCCGCAACTCGCGCAATTGCAGATCGACAACGAACTGCGCGTGACGCGCGGCGCGTGCACCGGCTCGCTGCAGGCGGCGTCGCCGAGCGTCGCGCAGACGCAGGGCGGCTTCGTGCAGGCGTCCTGCGTCTGCGACTATCCGCTGCGCTGCGGGCCGCGTACTGTCAACGTCGCCGCGCTCGATCATTCGATCTTCTTCGCGGGCGGCTTTCTCGCGCTGTGGAAGCAGGCGGGCGGCACCTTCAACGGCACCACGCAAGGCCCGACGTCGTCATCGGCGCGGCTGGTCGGCACGCATCGCAGCCCGGTGCTGTCAGACGTGGTGCGCGACATCAACAAGTTCAGCAACAACGTGATGGCGCGCAACCTCTTCCTCACCATTGGCGCAACCGAATTCAAGTCGCTCGCGACCACCGCCAAATCCGCCGCCGCGATCCAGACCTTCCTGCGCAAAAGCGCTCTGCCGATGAACGGCCTCGTGCTCGACAACGGCTCGAGCCTGTCGCGCGAGGAGCACATCAGCGCGGCATCGCTCGCCGATCTGCTGGTCGCGGCCAATTCGAGCCCGGTGGCACAGGTGTTCGTCGAATCGCTGCCGATCGCGGGCACCATGCGCAACCGCCTCACCAACGCGGGCGCGCTCGGCAACGTGCACATCAAGACCGGCACGCTGCACGACGTGCGCGCGATCACGGGCTATCTCGGCGCGGCCAACGGCGAAAGTTACGTGGTGGTGAGCTTCATCAACGATCCGTGCGCGGAAGCGGCACGCGCCGCCCACGATGCGCTGCTCGAATGGATCTACGAAGGCGCGCGCAAGACCGCCGAGCTCGACTGACCTCACTTCGGCTTCGGGTGATCCCGCACCGGGTGTGCGCATACCCGGTGCACGACTCGGCCGCTTCGGCAATCGAGCCAAACCCGCCCGCGCGCCCGCCCGACTGAAGCTTTCTTCTACGATGTCCCGCCCGGCCGGGCGCGCGCGGCGTGTACGCTGTCGAGCACGGCGCATCGGCCACACTGGGTATGACCGGATAAGCGACATGGTTCGCACGGCTCAACATCGTCCGCACATGTGGCACAATGCAATGCAGCGGATGCGCCGCCGAAGCACGGGAAGCACACCGAAGCCCGACACGAGGCCAGGCCACGCACCGCACTGGTGCGCGCCCGCATCGCCACGGCGAGCGCCGCATTCGCTCTGCTCGCGGCTTGCGCGGCGGGAGCGACGACAACAACTCGCTGCCCGCAGGCGGCGTCAAGCTGCAAGTGGTGTCTTTCGGCGGCAGCCTGTCCGATGTCGGCACCTATGCGCCGGTGGCAGCGGCCAACTTCGGCGGCGGCTGCTTCACGACGAGTCCGGGACAAATCTGGGTGCAGGACGTCGCGCAGTACTACAGCGACACCCTCAAGCCCGCGATGACCGGCGGCTTCGGCGTAGCGCCCCGTGATCCAATCAGGGCTCGGCTACGCGCAGGGCGGTTCGCGCGTGGCCAACCCGATCGGCATCGGATACGCGACGACGGACCCGGCCAACTACACGGGCGCGCTGACGGTGCCGGTCGCCCAACAATTGACCAACTACCTGACGGCGCACGGCAGCTTCAACGCGAACCAACTGGTGATCGTCAACGGCGGCGCGAACGACATTCTGTACAACTTGCAGGCCGTTCAGACGGGTGCGATCACACCGGCTCAGGCGACGGCGGCGATCGGGCAGGCGGCCATCGATCTGGCGGGGGTCATCGGCAAGATTCTGCAGAGCGGCGCGACGCACGTGCTGGTATCGAACGTGCCGGACATCGGCACCACGCCGTAGGGGATGATGAGCAGCGCGACCACCAAGGCCTTGCTGACGAGGCGTCGCGGGCTTCAATCAAGTGCTAGCGGCGGCGCTGATGCAAGGCGGGCTGATGTCGAAAGTCATCTATCTGGACATCGTGCCGGCGCTGGCCAACATCACGGCGAACTATACGCAGTACGGGTTCGCGGTGTCGAACACGGGCACCGCGTGCAATCTGCAAGCGATGGCCGCAGCCGCCACCAAGTATGGCGAGCCCGACTTGCAGGACTTCGCAACCTCGCTGTTCTGCTCGCCGCAGAACTACACGGTGGCAAACGCGGATCAGGCCTACATGTACGCCGACACCGTGCATCCGACGACGCATCTGCATGCGCTCTACGCGCAGACGGCGGAGCAGACGGTGGCGAAATCGGGGTTGGGTAAGTAAGGACGCGTGATCGATCGACGCGAAAAAGCCGCCCGGCGAGAAATTGCCGGGCGGCTTGCTGGGCGGCTTTTTTCATCCTTCGAAACCGGACATCAGGAATGTTTCCGCGCTTGTCCCGCCGCCAGGCAGTTATGCCAAATCGAAATGCAAAATGCCATGTAAATCGGACAGAAGCGACTTCTTTGCCCAACTTACATGGCACTCGCTTCGATCACGCGCCCCCTTCGAACGCCGCCGCCCTCCCCAGCCGGTCGTTGACCGCGATCCACTCCACCGTCTCTGGCAGCTTTTCGATCAGAATCCGCTCAACATTCGCGCGGTCCAGCGCGTGCAGCAAGCCGTACAGATCGCGCGCATAGCTTTGCGGATCTTCCGGCGCGGCCACGAAGTGCACGTGCGCGGCATCGGCCCACTCCTTCGCGCTCGACGCCCGCGCCACCAGCGCGATCTTCTTCCCGCTCGACCTGTCGAACGCGGCGATCCACGGCTCGATCGCCGCGAACGGCAGCAGTGCCAGCGGCGTGCGCGGCGCGTAATGCGCTTTCAGCGTGCCCGACACGCGCGGCGCGGTGGCGTCCGTGCCATCGGGCAGACGCGGTGCAGTGCCGATCACGTCCGCGATCTGTTGCGGACTCACCTGCCCCGGCCGCAGCAAGGCCGGAAATCCGCGCGACAAATCCAGAATGGTCGATTCGATGCCCACGTCCGCCGCGCCGCCGTCGAGCACGTGCACGGCGCTGCCGAACTCGTCGCGCACATGCTGCGCGGTCGTCGGACTGATGTGTCCGAAGCGGTTCGCCGACGGACCCGCCACGCCGCCCTGCTTGCCTGTGCCGAGCCGCCGCCGATGAAACGCCGACAGCATCGCCTGCGCCACCGGATGCGACGGCATGCGCACGCCCACCGAATCCTGTCCGCCGCTCACGGCAGCCGAAATGTGATCCGCGCGGTTCAGAATGAGTGTCAGCGGGCCGGGCCAGAACGCATCGATGAGTTTTTGCGCATCGGCGGGCAGGTCGCGCACCCAATAACCGGGATCGGCCTCTGGCGCGAAATGCACGATCACCGGATGATTCGCCGGCCGCCCCTTCGCCGCATAGATTCGCGCGATGGCATCCGCGTTCTCGGCGTCGCCGCCGAGACCGTAGACCGTTTCGGTCGGGAACGCGACGAGTTCGCCGGCGTCGAGCAGTGCCGCCGCCTCGTCGATCTGCGCGGCACTCGGATGGATGATGGTCATTGCGAACTGCTTCTTCCGGTCAAGGCTCAATCGAGCATGATATGCAGCATGCGCGCGCAGTCGCGCGCCGCCGTGCGCGCTTCTTCCAGCGTCGCCGCCGTGAAATTGATGTGCCCCATCTTGCGGCCGGGACGCGCCTCTTCCTTGCCGTACAGATGCAGCCGCGCCGTCGGCATCGCCGCGACGTCGGTCCACGCGGGCGGGCGCGCCTTCTTGCCGTCGAACCAGATATCGCCAAGCAGGTTTAGCATCGCCGCGGGCGAGTGCTGGCGCGTGTCGCCGAGCGGCATGCCGGTCATCGCGCGGACCTGCTGCTCGAACTGGCTGGTGGCGCAGGCATCGACCGTGTAGTGGCCGGAATTGTGCGGACGCGGCGCCATTTCGTTGGCGATCAGCGAGCCGTCTTCCAGCACGAAGAATTCGACGCACAACACGCCGACATACCCGAGCCTGGCGGCGATCGTCAGCGCGGCGTCCTGCGCCCGCGCGACCAGCGCATCGGCCGCATCCGGCGCGGGCACGACCGTCTTCGCCAGAATGCCGTTCACGTGGGAGTTCTGGGCGAGCGGAAACACGGCGGATTTGCCGTCACAACCGCGCGCGATCAGCACGGACACCTCGTACTTCAGCGGCATGCGCTTTTCGAGCACGCACGGCACGCCCGACAGCGATGCATACGCCGTGCGTACCTCATGCGCGTTGCGCACGATGACCTGTCCCTTGCCGTCGTAGCCCAGCCGCGCGGTCTTGAGGATGCCGGGCAGCACGGCAACGAGCGTGTCGTCGTCGAGCTTCTCCAGCGCTTCCGGCGATTCGATCAGCACGTGCGGCGCGACCGGCACGCCCGCTTCGGTGATGAAGCGCTTCTCCGCCACGCGATCCTGCGCAATCGCCACGCAACTCGCCGCCGGACTCACGAAGGTGTACGATGCGAGAAATTCGAGGCTCGCGGAAGGCACGTTCTCGAATTCCGTCGATACCGCCGCGCACAGGTGGCCGAGTTCGGGCAGCGCGGCCTGATCGTCGTAGGCGGCACGGATATGGCGATCGGCGACTGCGCCGGCCGGGCTCGTCGCGTCCGGGTCGAGTACGGCGACACGATAGCCCATCGACTGCGCGGCGAAGCAGAACATGCGGCCGAGCTGGCCGCCGCCGAGCATGCCGAGCCAGGCGCACGGCAAAATGGGAGAGATCGGGGATTTTTGTGGGTTCATCGTGGGGCTGGGTAGCGAACTGTGAGCATCGCGTGGGCAATCGACGCGGGCCGGGGCACTTTCATGGGCTTAACAGTGAGACGCAGTAGGAAAGGGCCGCTTCGCAACGGCCCATGCCCATGCCTCTTACAGCGGCGGCAGCGTCATGTCGTGCGCCGCCTGGTTCTGCTTCGCGCGGAACGCTGCAAGCGCGTCCACATAGCGAGGTTCCCTCGCGCTCAGCACCGAGATCGCGAACAACGCCGCGTTCGCCGCGCCCGCCTCGCCGATCGCGAAGGTTGCGACCGGCACACCTTTGGGCATCTGCACGATCGAATGCAGCGAATCCACGCCCTTCAGATACTTGCTGACCGCCGGCACGCCGAGCACTGGCACCGTGGTCTTCGCCGCGAGCATGCCCGGCAGATGCGCCGCGCCGCCCGCGCCCGCGATGATCGCTCGCAAACCGCGTGCACGCGCGCTTTCGGCATACACGAACATCTCGTCCGGCATGCGATGTGCCGAGACGACCTTCGCCTCGTACGGCACGCCGAATTCCTGAAGCATCGCCACGGCGTGCTTCATCACGTCCCAGTCGGAACTAGAGCCCATCAACACGCCGACCAGCGGCGCTTCATGCGTGTGAACTTCGTTCGTCATCTTTCTTCAACTCTGTCGAGCTTAGTCGAGCGTTTTGCCGGTCAGACGCTGCAGCGCTTCCTGATACCTCTCGGACGTCTTCGCGATCACGTCGTCCGGCAGTTTCGGCGCGGGCGGCTCCTTCTTCCATGTCTGCGTTTCCAGCCAGTCGCGCACGAACTGCTTGTCGAAGGACGGCGGATTGGTGCCGACTTGATAACCGTCGGCGGGCCAGAAGCGTGACGAATCGGCGGTCAGCACTTCGTCCATCAGATACAGCTCGCCCTTGTTGTCCAGACCGAATTCGAACTTCGTATCCGCGATGATGATGCCGAGCGTCGCCGCGTACTCGGCCGCTTCCTTGTACAGCGCGATGGAAATGCGCTTGATGGTCGCCGACAGCTCCGTGCCGATGCGGCGCTCCATCTCATCGTAGGTGATGTTTTCGTCGTGATAGCCCATTTCGGCCTTGGCCGCCGGCGTGAAGATCGGCTCGGGCAGTTTCTGCGCGTTCTGCAGACCCGGCGGCAATTCAACGCCGCACACGGAACCCGTTGCCTGATAGGCCTTCCACCCGCTGCCCGCGAGATAACCGCGCACGACCGCTTCGACCAGAATCGGCTCGAGACGCTTCACGACGACCGCGCGGCCTTTCACCTGCTCGGTTTCATCGGCGGCGACGACGGACTCCGCGGTAATGCCGGTGTTGTGGTTCGGCACGATGTGGCCAAGCTTCTCGAACCAGAAATCGGCCATCGTGTTCAGCACGCAGCCCTTGTTCGGAATCGGCTCCCCCATGACGATGTCGAATACGGAAAGGCGGTCGGTCGTGACGATCAGGAGCTTGCCCTGACCGACGGCGTAGTTGTCGCGGACCTTGCCGCGGCCGAGCAGCGGCAGCGATTTGATCGTGGATTTGTATAACGTGGACATCGTCGTGTACCGAAGTAGGGCTGAAATGGCAAACCCCGCGCGTCGGATCTGCACGCGCGGGAGAAAAAAAAGCGAACTGGCTCCGAACCCGGAACCCGTTGATTTTACTTTACAAATACCACGAGGCTCAGATCAGTCTCATTTCACGATCTGAGCGAGTGCGCCGGACTTGTACTTCTCGGCGATCTTGTCGAGCGAAACCGGCTTGATCTTGCCCGCCATGCCTTCGGCGCCGAACTGCATGTAGCGCTGGCGGCAGATTTCCTTGGCGGCATCGCGCGCGAGCTTCAGGTAGTCGCGCGGATCGAACTTCGACGGATTTTCGAACATGTAGCAGCAGATCGCGCCGATGATCGCGAGACGCAGGTCGGTGTCGATATTCACCTTGCGCATGCCGTGCTTGATGCCTTCCCGAATTTCCTCGACCGGCACGCCGTAGGTTTCCTTCATGTCGCCGCCGAACGCGCGGATTTCGGCCAGCAATTCCTGCGGCACCGAGGACGAGCCGTGCATCACGAGGTGCGTATTGGGAATGCGCTGGTGAATCTCCTTGATGCGGTCGATGGCGAGAATGTCGCCGGTCGGCTTCTTGGAGAACTTGTACGCGCCGTGCGAGGTGCCGATGGCGATCGCCAGCGCGTCGCACTGCGTCTGCTTGACGAAGTCGGCCGCCTGCTCGACGTCGGTCAGAAGCTGCTCGCACGTCATCGTACCGTCCGCGCCGTGGCCGTCTTCCTTGTCGCCCTTCATGGTTTCGAGCGAGCCGAGCACGCCCAGTTCGGCTTCGACGGTCACGCCGATCGAATGCTAAAACTCCACCACCTGTTTCGACACCGCGACGTTGTACTCGTAGGACACGAGGCTCTTGCCGTCGGCTTCGAGCGAGGCGTCCATCATGACGCTGGTGAAGCCGCTGCGGATCGGGCCATGCACACCCCCGCGACTGGTCGTGATGATGCATCACGACGGGAATATGCGGATATGACTCGACCGCCGCTTCGATCAGATGGCGCAGGAACGCTTCGCCCGCGTACTTACGCGCACCCGCCGACGCCTGCATGATGACCGGCGCATTCACTTCATGCGTTCACTTCATGCGTGGCCTGCATGATCGCCTGCACCTGTTCCATCCAGATTGTTGACGTTGAATGTCGGGAGGCCGTAGCCGTGTTCGGCCGCATGATCCAGCAATTGAGGCATTGATACGAGAGGCATTGTGGTGAAACTCCATGATGTGAAACGAATTTTGTCGCGCGCACGATTCTGCTCTCGGGCGGTTCTCGGCCTTTTGGGTGGCGATTTCTGCTCGCCAATGACGACGCGCCTTCGTGCTGAAACGGTATCGAGCGAAGTTTGCGCGGCACTGACCGCTGTTTTCTCAATAAGGCTCGAAAAGCTTAGAAGTGGTCGCCCACGCGCACGATCTTGAGCGTGTTGGTGCCGCCCGCCGCGCCCATCGGCTCGCCGACCGTCAGCACGACCATGTCGCCGCGCGCCGCATATCCCTTCGACACGACCACTTCCAGCGCCTGATTCAGCGCGAGATCGCGGTCCATATTGGTATCGAGATGCAGCGGCGTCACATTGCGATACAGCGACATCGTGCGTTCGCTCGCCACGCGCGGCGTCAGCGCGAAGATCGGCACATGGGTCCAGTGACGCGACATCCACAGCGCAGTCGAGCCGGATTCGGTCAGCGCGACCACGGCCTTCGCGCCGAGATGGAACGCCGTAAACAGCGCGCCCATCGCGATCGACTGGTCGATGCGTGTGAAGGTGCGATCCAGAAAATCGCGGTCCAGTTGCGACTCTTCCGATTTCTCCGCTTCCACGCATACCGCCGCCATCGTTTCGATAGTCGTCACCGGATATTTGCCGGCGGCGGTTTCGGCGGAGAGCATCACCGCGTCGGTGCCGTCGAGCACGGCGTTCGCCACGTCCGACACTTCCGCGCGGGTCGGCACGGGCGTGTGGATCATCGATTCCATCATCTGCGTAGCGGTGATGACGAGCTTGCTCGACTCGCGCGCCATGCGGATCATGCGCTTCTGCAGCGCGGGCACCGTCGCGTTGCCGACTTCCACGGCCATATCGCCGCGCGCGACCATGATGCCGTCAGATGCATCGAGAATGCCCTGCAGTGCGGGAATGGCTTCCGCACGCTCGATCTTCGCGATCATCTTCGGCTTGATGCCGTACGGCGCGCCCGCGATGTTCGCGAGCTGGCGCGCCATTTCCATGTCGGTCGCGTTCTTCGGGAACGAAACCGCGACGAAATCCGCGCCGAGGGACATCGCCGTCTTGATGTCCTCCATGTCCTTCTCGGTCAGCGCGGGCGCGGTCAGGCCGCCACCTTGCCGGTTGATGCCCTTGTTGTTCGACAACTCGCCATCGACCTTCACGACCGTATGAATCTCTTCGCCGATCACGCGCGTCACGTCGAGCACGATCAGGCCGTCGTTGAGGAGCAGCACGTCGCCCGCGCGCAGATCGCGCGGCAGATCCTTGTAGTCAAGGCCGACGCGATCGTTGTTGCCCAGTTCGCAGCCCGCGTCGAGGATGAACGTGTTGCCCGCGACGAGCATCGTCTTGTTGTTCTCGAACTTGCCGACCCGAATCTTCGGGCCTTGCAGGTCCGCCATGATGGCGACTTCGCGGCCGACCTGATGCGCGGCCTCGCGCACCCATTCGGCGCGCTGGCGATGGTCGGCGGCGGAGCCATGGGAGAAGTTGAAACGTACGACGTCGAGCCCGGCCTGCATCATCTGCAGAAGGATGTCCGGATTGCTCGAAGCCGGTCCGATGGTGGCAACGATCTTGGTGGCACGATGCATGTCTTTCCTCGTCTCTGTAGGAACGCCCGGATTAAGGCTGCAAGCACGTTGCGCTTGCAGTGAGGTGTTGCTCACCGGTTGCGTGCGCGCCGGTTCGTGCCGGCGTCGCTTTATCGATATCTTTCAAGGCATGGGCAGGCACGCCGCCGATGATGACCGGAGGCGTGGCGGGAATGGCGCCCTCGCCTTCGGCTACTGCATGTTCTTTGCGGTTCCTGCGCTAACGGCTGATCGGGCTGAGCCGCTTCCGCGATGATCAGCGCCGCTTCGGCGGCTGCGTCGAGCGGCGCGCCGTTCGCGACCAGATCCTGCGTCACTTCGTTTTGCGCGCCGCCGGCCTCGGGCGCCCCCTTCTTCGCTGCTTTCGCCGGATTGTTTCGGGCGGCCAAACCTCAGGCCCCTGCGCGCGATTCGAGCACTTCGACCGCGAGCAGCTTCTTGCCTTCCAGGAATTCCAGGAACGTGCCGCCTCCGGTGGAGATGTAGCTCACCTTGTCGGCGATGTCGTATTTCGCGATGGCGGCCAGCGTATCGCCGCCGCCCGCGATGGAAAATGCCATGGAATTAGCGATGGCCTGCGCGAGCGTCTTGGTGCCGTTGCCGAACTGGTCGAACTCGAACACGCCGACCGGGCCGTTCCACACGATGGTGCCCGCCGTTTCCAGTTGCGCGGCGAGCGCGCGGGTCGTGTCCGGACCGATGTCGAGGATCATGTCGTCGTCGGCGACGTCCGCGACGGGCTTGGTTTCCGCCTTCGCGATAGGAGCGAATTCCTTGGCCGTCACGACGTCGCTCGGAATCGGCACCGATGCGCCGCGCGTGCGGGCCGCATCGATGATTTCCTTCGCCTCGCCGACCAGATCGGCTTCGGCCAGCGACTTGCCGATCTTCAGGCCCGACGCGAGCATGAACGTATTGGCGATGCCGCCGCCGACGATCAACTGATCGACCTTCTCGGCGAGCGATTTCAGGATGATGAGCTTGGTGGACACCTTCGAACCCGCGATGATAGCGACCAGCGGCCGCTTAGGGTTGCCGAGCGCCTTGCCGAGCGCATCGAGTTCGGCGGCCAGAAGCGGGCCCGCGCACGCGACCGGCGCGAACTTCGTGATGCCGTGCGTGGTGGCTTCGGCGCGGTGCGAAATGCCGAACGCGTCGTTGACGTAGATGTCGCAGAACTTCGCCATTTTTTGCGCGAGCGCGTCGTCGTTCTTCTTCTCGCCCTTGTTAACGCGGCAGTTTTCGAGCAGCACGACGTGACCTGGCTGCACGTTCACGCCGTCCACCCAGTCGGAGACTAGCGGCACGTCGCAACCGAGCAGTTCCGATAGGCGCTTCGCGACCGGCGCGAGCGAGTCTTTCGGCTTGAACTGGCCTTCGGTCGGACGGCCGAGATGGGAGGTGACCATCACGGCGGCGCCCACTTCGAGCGCGTCCTTGATGGCTGGGACCGAAGCGCGCACGCGCGTGTCTTCGGTGATGTTGCCGTCGTCGTCTTGAGGCACGTTGAGATCCGCGCGGATGAACACACGCTTGCCGGAGACTTTGCCTTCGGCGATCAGGTCGGTGAAACGCAGTATTTTAGTCATGGGAGTCAACGTTGAGTAGATTAAGCGGTTCGGCAGGAAAGGCCGGATGGGGCCAGCCGGGTCGGGACTGTGTGGCGCGCGGTCGGTTCGGCAGGGGAAAAGCGAAGCGCTGACCGCGCGAATCAAGCTGGAGGCGATGGCCGCGCGAAGGAACCGAATGCGCGGAAGAACGGCGGGAGATGCGGATCGAGCGTGAGGCGGCGAGCGTGTCTGTTCAGGCAATGCATGCGCAGACGGCGGATGCAGCAACGCACGCAGCGCGAGGCTGCCGCGGCGGGCGAGCATCGGAACTCTTGCGTGGTGACTGCGGTAACTGCCGGAGACACTCTCGACCTCGCTCGATGGAGATTGCGACAGGAAAGACCGTCATTTTAACCGATCGGACCGCCCGCTTTTAGCCGTGAATCCTTGATGACGCGTATTTGAGGCGTGCGCCATCGCCCATGCGGCTCAGAACACGAGCCGCAGAATAGTGAAAACGACCATGCCGATGACGATGGTGCCGATCATTCTGCGCGTCTTCAGGTAGTACGCGAGCTCCGTCAGCGACGCCCACAGCGCATAATTCGACGGCCACATCGAAAATCCGGCCGGCGTTTCCGGCAGATCGGGCACCACCGCCGCCAGCACCGCCGCGGGCGCTTAACGCAGCACGCGCTGAATATGCGGCGGTAACACCATGCGCTCGCCGCCCATAAGAAAGAATGTGCGTGTCGAAAGAATGTGCGTGTCAATGCGCGTGTCAAAGCTGTGATGACGCCATGCCGATGATCGTGAGCCAGATCAGGAACGGGTTCATCGGACCGGCCTCGAGGTGTCTTCTTGCGGATCGGCTCGATCGGCGGGCGCGGCGCTCCCGGCCGGCGGCGCAGCCCCGACGACGATGCGCGTGGTCACGCGATCGGCCTTCGCGGGCGTGCCGCGCCCCTCGACGATCAGATTGGCGACGGTGCCCGCGAGCAGCGCCGCCAGCACCGCAATGGGCAGGCCAAAGCGATACGGCAGATTGAACGCGAGCAGCGCGACGACGCTCGCGATCGCGACCGCCGCGAGCGTGGAGCGTGTCCCGATGACGGACACGATGATCGGAATCAACGCGAGCGTGCCGGCGAGTTCCAGCCCCCAGTTGTCCGGAATCATGCTGGTAAGCAGGATGCCGACCACCGACGATACCTGCCACGAGACTCAGCTCGACATCGCGAGGCCCCAGAAGAAGGCCTCCTTCGCGTCTACTTCGAATGGGCGCCCATCTTATCAGCGCGGAATCGCGTCCCGGGTTGCGTCCCTAAGAGCAAAAAATGCCACGGCGCGCGCTGAAAGCCCGTCGCAAGCTTCACCGGACGCCCGACACTTAATACGATAAGCGCGTTTCCGTCCTTCAGACGACCGGCGTCACCAAGCCGGTTCCGCGTCACGCATCCGAAGCGTCCGAGCCGTGCACTGATCGCCGTGCTGTGCCTTAGTCTCGCCATGCCGCCCGCGGCGCTGGCGCAGACCGGTGCGCCAGCGCCGCGGGCGGCGAGTGCCTCGGTTTCATCTGACAAGAGCGCGCCGGCGTCCAGAATGGGCAGCCCGCAAACCGGCACGCTCGCCGCCTCTGTGCAGCTTCCCGATCTCGGCGACGGCTCCGGCGGCACGCTCTCGCCTCAGGCGGAACGCAGGCTCGGCGAGCGTCTGATGCGCGACGTGCGCACCGATCCGGATTATCGCGACGACTGGCTGATCCGCGACTATTTGAATTCGATCGCATCGAAACTCTCGACGGCGGCCGCGACGCAATATCTCGGCGGCTATCGGCCGGAATTCGATCTGTTCGCTGTGCGCGATGCGCAAATCAACGCGTTTTCAATGCCGGACGGTTTCATCGGCGTAAACACGGGCCTGATCGCCACGACGCAGACCGAGTCGGAGCTGGCGTCGGTGATCGGTCACGAGATGGGCCACGTGCTTCAGCGTCATATCGCGCGGATGATGGGCACGCAGGAAAAGAACAGCTACGCCGCGCTCGCTGCCATGCTCGCAGGCGTAATGGCGCGCAGCGGCGATCTCGGCATGGGCATCGCGATGGACGGGCAGGCGCGCCGTCGACAACACCTTGCGCTTCTCGCGTGCCGCCGAGCACTAGGCGGATCGCGTCGGTTTCCAGATGCTGACCGCCGCCGGGTACGATCCGTACGCGATGGCCGCTTTCTTCGAGCGCCTCGATCGTTCGACTATGGGCGACAACGGCGTGCCGGTCTATGTCCACACACATCCGCTGACGACCGATCGTATCGCCGACATGGAGGATCGCGCGCGGCGCGTGCCGTACCGGCAGCCGCGCCAGTCGGTGGAATACGCGTTCGTGCGCGCCCGCGTGCTGCAAGTGAACTACACGAGCGATTATCGCGAAGTCGCGGGCCCGCTAAAGTCCGAAATCTCTGATCAGACCGCGCTCAATCCGGCGTCCAACTGGTACGGCATCACGCTCGCGCAATCGCTGATGGACGATTACGATGCCGCCAACGACGCGCTCGCACAATCGCGCCGGCTGTTTGACGAACGAGGCGGCGGCCGCGGCACAGGTGAAGCAGGAGCAGAAAGCGCAATCGGCGAACGGGAAGAGCGCAAGAGGTGCAAGCAGCGCGCTTGCCGCAAGAGCTGGAGCCGAGGCGAACGCTACACAAGCGTCCTGCGCTCGGCGATGGCGACGCTCGTTGACCGGCAAACCAATGGAACTGGTGGCAGCGCGGGTGGCGTGGGTGCATCTGCGCCGCCGGGCAGCGATGCGCAGGGCGTGCTGACACACGGCGATCCGGCCGCGGCGGCGCAAGCGGCACAAGCGGCGGCCGCTCGCTCGGCAACACGATCGGTGGCTCGATCCGCCGCAACGCCCGCATCGAATTCCGCGCCACGACCCGCCATCACCCTGCCGCCGATCCTCGTCCACGAATCCGCCGCCGCGAAAGCGCTATTGTCCGCGAACACGACGTCGTCCTCGGCCGCCGGGCCGCAGACGCCTCGCAGCACGCCCAGTCTCGACGTCCTTGCCGCCAACATTGCACGTCGCGCGGGCCGCTATGATGATGCGATCCGCCTCGCCGGCATCGCGCAGAAGCGCTGGCCCGAATCGCACGCGGCACTGGATGAGCAACTGCAGGCGCTGATCGCGGCGCATCGCTATGCGGACGCGCAGACGCTGGCACGCCGCGAAACGCGCAACGAGCCGAATCTGGGTGACTGGTGGCTGTATCTCGCGCAGGCGAGCGCGGGGCTGAACGATACGCTGCACCAGCATCAGGCGATGGCGGAAAAACTGGCGCTCGACGGCGCGTGGTCCTCGGCGATTCGCCAGTTGAAGGAAGCGCGCGACGTGAAAACCGCGAGATTTTACGATCTCTCGACGATTTCAGCGCGCCTGCGCGAGTTCGAGTCGCGCTACAAGGAAGAATGGAAAGAGGAAAAGAACGGAACGGCTGATGCGTCTTCAGCGCGTTTGCGTTCCGGCACGTTTCGCAGGACTCGCGACAAAGCTGAAGCGCTCGCCGACCGCATCGCGTGGAATTGGCTGCAAAGCCAGATCCACGCCGTCGCGCCAGTGAAACACGCCGTCGCGTCCTTCGTCGTCGAGCAGCGTCGCGTGATTCGCGAACAGGTCGATGTCGTGATCGTGCAACGCGGCCACGCGCGGTGGCGTGGCCTCATCGGAAAACAGGATGCCGCCCGCGTCGTCGATCCACGCATACGCAGGCTCGAAAGCCGCGCCGGTCTGACCGGCGCGACGCAGCGTGCCGTTCATATCGGTGAGCCGCACGACCCACGGCGTATAAGCCAGTTCGACATACACCCGCTGCGGCCCGTTCTGAAAGAACCACTGGCCCTCGTCATCGCGCTCGTATTGCGGTTGATGAACCCCTGCAGCGCGTCGTGCCGGATCGCGGTACCCGGCGCGCCCGCAGCCTGCGCGGCCTCGTCGCGCATGCGCCATTGGCTGCGCCGGTCGAGCATCAGCCAGCCGGTGCAATGCGGCACGTTGAGCTATTTGGCGAGCGCCTGCTTGACGATGTCGTCCATGATCAGTCGCGTGCGGAAAATGTGTCGAAGTAACCGAACACGCGCATCGACAGCCAGTCGATTCGCCCGGAAACGGTCCCGTCATGAAGCCGGACGACGTGACCGCCATGGTTCGGCCGATCGAGCGTCACGCGCGGCGACACTTCAGCCGGCGACAGCAGCGCGAATGCCGGCAAGAACGGGTCGTTGCGCGCGTTGAGCACGAGCGTGGGCGACTGGATGCGCTTAAGATGCGCGCGGATGGTCGCGGTGGACCAGTAGTCGTCGGTGTCTCGAAAGCCGTGCAGCGGCGCCGTGATGACATTGTCGAACTCGTAGAGCGTTCGGGCAGCGAGCACGGCGTCGCAGTCGTAAAGGCCGGGAAGCTGGCCGAGCTTGGCGAGCGCCTTGGTCTTGAGCGATTTCAGGAAGCTGCGCGTGTACACCATGCCGAAGCCCTGCGAAATCGCGCGGCCGCCGGCGTGCACGTCGAGCGGTGCGGAAATGGCCGCCGCGCTCACGATCGACGCATCCGCCGCATTCGATGCGCGCGTGCACAGCCAGTGCAGCAGCACGTTGCCGCCGAGCGACACGCCCGCGACGAAGATCGGCCCGCGATGCGCCTTCGCCAGCCGGCGCAGGATCCAGTCGGCTTCGGCGCTGTCGGCGAGATGGTAGAAGCGCGGCAGCAGGTTTATCGGCCCGATGCAACTGCGGAAATGCGGCACCACGTTATGCCAGCCGCGCGCCTTCGCGGCGGCCATCAGCGTGCGGGCGTAATAGGAATCGGAGTTGCCTTCGAGGCCGTGGAACAACACGAAAAGTGGGGCGTCGGCGGCGGGCGCATCGGCGAAATCGTGCTTGAGCCAGTCGAGGTCGATAAAGTCGTCGTCGGGCGTGGTCCAGCGCTCGCGCCGGTATGTCACGGCGGGCTTGCGTCCGTACAGCGCGGGAATGATGGTCTGCGCGTAGCCCGGTCGGCAGCTAGCGCGGCGCGGCGTAGCGCCACTGCGAGGCGGCCTCGTTCACTACCTTGCTCGCCACGCGCGCGGTCTCTTTGAGTGCCACGGCGGGCGCCTTGTCCACGAACGACGAATCGTGTTCCAACAACGAATCGCGCTTCATGGCCCCTCCCCGACGAACGTCTTGTTCTGGCACTTCAATTCTTCATTGCGTCAATGCAACGGACCCTGACCGTGACGCAGCTTGGCCGCGAACTGCTCGGCGGTTTCCATCGGCATTTCGCTAGCATGGATATGCGCGATGCGCCACTCGCCGCGCTCATGGACCATCACGTAGGTCGTGAAGATCATGCGCGGCGCATCGACCGGATTGGCCGGCTGATGCGCTTCGGCGATCGCGTAGACGACCGTCCCGAGACTGTCGTACACGCGGATATCCAGCGGCTCGATGCTCACCGTCTCAGCGCCGAGCTGTTTGGCCAGTCCCGTGCGGATATGCTCGAGCCCATGCAGATGCGTGCCGTCTGCACAGATGCAGGTGGCGAATTCCTCACCGATCCACAACGACATGATGCCGTCGATGCTGTGGTCCGCGACCGCCTGATAATAAGCGTTCAGGGTGTCGGCGGCGGCTTCGAAGAGGCGGGCGAAACGTGGCATGGCTCGTGGGTCTCTGGCTATCGCTGCGCAGTGTCACCAGACCTTCCGACGGTGACGCTGCGCAGCGGTCATGGGTCAAAGCATGCCTTCCTTCGGAGACGTTCGCGTTTCCGCGTCCGCACACACGGCCCGAGGCCGTCGGATGGATGCTGGTGCGGGCGCGTGGCGGCGCACGTTAGCGATGCGCGAGCAGCATGCCGCGCAGATCGGCGAACACCTGTTCGGCGGAAAGCTCGCGAAGGCAGTTCAGATGGCCGAGCGGGCATTCGCGGGCGAAGCACGGACTGCATTCAAGATGCAGCCATTGTACCTTTGTGAGATCGGACAAGGGCG
Organism: Candidatus Paraburkholderia calva; assembly: GCA_001184395.1. Taxonomy (GTDB): domain Bacteria; phylum Pseudomonadota; class Gammaproteobacteria; order Burkholderiales; family Burkholderiaceae; genus Caballeronia; species Caballeronia calva. The sequence goes on from LFLF01000008.1 coordinate 20,187, forward strand.
GCGGCGTATGGCGCGGGTCGGTCGAGCCGTACACGGCCACCAGCGGGCGTCTGAGCGCCGCCGCGACATGCATCAGCCCCGAATCGTTGGTGACGACGGCGGACGCGCGCGAGATCAGCGCGCAAGCTTCGCCCAGCGACGTTTGACCGCACAGATTGCGCACGTTCGGTGTCCGCTCCGCGATGGCCTGGGCGATGGGCGTATCCTTCTTCGAACCGAGCGCGACGATGCGGGCATACGGAAACGACTGCGCGACGAACTGCGCCAGCGACACGAAATGCTCCGGCGGCCAGCGCTTGGCCGGGCCGTATTCAGCGCCCGGGCAGAACACGACGAGCGGCGTGCGCGTGTCGAGATTGAAGCGTGCTGAGACGCGCGCGGCTTCGTTCGGATCGGCTTCGAGACAGGGCACAGGCAGCGTGGGGGCGTCGGTGGCGGGCGCGCTTGCCGCAGGAGCGTTCGCGGTGGCGGTATCGCGCGGGGCGTGCCTGTCGACGAACGGCAGTTTCGCGCCGGGCGCGTATGCCAGCGCCGCGTAGTGCGCAGTCATCGGCAGGCGCTCGGTCTTCGGCAGGTTCGTATGGCGCACGTTGAGCAGCCCGAAACGGCTTTCGCCCTTGTAGCCGATGCGCAGGTTGATGCCCGCCATCCACGGGATCAGCGCGGATTTCATCGAGTTGGGCAGCACGTAGGCGGCGTCGTAGCCGACGTCGCGCAGATCGCTCGCGAGTTGCCAGCGGCGCAGCAGTTGCAGCTTGCCGTGGGCCAGGTCGGTCGCGCAGACATCGCGGATTTCCGGCATGCGCTCCAGCACGGGCGCGACCCACGACGGCGCGATCGCGTCGATCGCGATGCGCGGATGCAGCTTCCTCAGCAGGGAAAACAGCGGCTGCGCCATCAATGCGTCACCGATCCAGTTTGGTGCTATTACCAGCGCACGACGCATCTGACAGTATCCGATCTCAAAATATGAACGCGGCTTCCGGCATGGACGCCGGGGAGTTGTCAAGTGTGTGGGGTTTCAGTGGAGCGCGGGGACGGGCCGCCCGAAAAGGCGCAGCGCGGCGGGACGAATGCGCGTGTTGGCGCATATTCGCCCCGCCGCGCCGGACGAGTCATCGCGCTTAATGCACGCCCTTGATGACTTCGCTGTCTTTCAGCTTGTAGCGCGTGCCGCAATACGGGCATCGCGCCTCGCCGTGCGTGACGTTCAGAAACACGCGCGGATGCGCGCTCCAGCGCTGCATCTTCGGGTTCGGGCAGAAAGCGGGCAGGTCCTTGGCGGGCAATTCCACCAGCGGCATTTCCTTCAGGTCGCTCATTGCAATCTCTTTGTGATGGGCATGCGGGGATGGCGGCGAGCGATGCCCGCCGCCATCGGCTTCAAACCTTGGCGAGCCAGTTCGCGTATTTCTCGTTCTTGCCGCCGACGACGTCGAAGAACGCGTTCTGCAGCTTTTCCGTGATCGGTCCGCGCTTGCCCGCGCCGATGGTACGGTTGTCGAGTTCGCGGATCGGCGTGACTTCGGCGGCGGTGCCGGTGAAGAACGCTTCGTCGCAGGTGTAGACCTCGTCGCGCGTGATGCGTTTCTCGATGACCGGAATGCCGAAGTCGTGCGCCAGCGTGATGACCGTGTCACGCGTGATGCCGTCGAGGCAGGACGCCAGGTCTGGCGTATAGATTTTGCCGTTGTTGATGAGGAAGAAGTTTTCGCCCGAGCCTTCCGACACGTAACCGTCTACGTCGAGCAGCAGCGCTTCGTCGTAACCGTCGGCGACCGCTTCCTGGTTCGCGAGGATCGAGTTCACGTACCAGCCGGATGCCTTCGCGCGCACCATCGACACGTTCACGTGATGGCGCGTAAACGACGACGTCTTCACGCGGATGCCCTTGGCGAGACCGTCTTCACCAAGATACGCGCCCCACGGCCACGCCGCGACGGCCACGTGAATGGTATTGCCCTTGACCGACACGCCGAGCTTTTCCGAGCCGACCCAGATGATCGGGCGGATATAGCAGGATTCCAGTGCGTTTGCTTTCACGACTTCCAGTTGCGCGGCTTCGAGAATCGTGGCGTCGAAGGGGACGTCCATCTGGAAGATCTTTGCCGAGTTGAGCAGGCGCTTGGTGTGCTCTTTCAGGCGGAAAATGGCCGTGCCTTGCGCAGTCTTGTACGCGCGCACGCCTTCGAACACGCCCATGCCGTAGTGCAACGTATGGGTCAGCACGTGGATCTTGGCGTCGCGCCAATCGATCAGCTTGCCATCCATCCAGATCTTGCCGTCGCGGGCGGCCATTGACATACGCTTCTCCTAGCTGTCTCGTTCAAGTGATTTCGGGCAAGCCGACGAATTTTTCTGCCGCCGGCGCGCGTGCGCCCGTTTCGGGTTCCCGCGGGTCGCGCAAACCGATGCAGACGCAGGAAAAGTCCGAAAGACGTCTGAAAGACGGTCAAAGACCGTCATTTTAGCGTGATTTTGCGGCGAAACTGATCTTGGCGCGCCTTACGCGACGCTATAATTTGCCTTTAGCCGCTCGAATCGCGGCGAATTTCACCTTTGCGTTTTTTTCACCTGATTTCAGCCCGGGTTTCGCGGTTTTCGTTACGCGTCCGCGTGCGCCAGATTTCCCACCGCTTCGTCACCTCCATGCTCGACCGGTTGTCCGACACGAATCGCCGAGCTTTTTTCGAAGGCGTGCCACTTACCTGCGTTCCTGGCAACGCTGTCGTGGGGCTCGTCACCGGCATCGCCATGACCAAGTCGGTGCTCACCGTGCCGCAGGCGCTCGGTATGAGCTTCGCGGTGTACGCGGGGTCGTCGCAACTCGCGGTCCTGCCGCTGTTCGCCGCCAAGCGGCCGCTCTGGACCGTGCTGCTCACGGCTGCTATGGTCAATCTACGTTTCGTGATTTTCATCGCGGGGCTCGCGCCGCATTTCTCGTATCTGTCACTGCGCCGGCGCTTGCTGCTCGGCTACTTCAATGGCGACATCATTTATCTGATGTTTTCCAAGCGCAATTTCCCGGTCGGATGGCAGCCGGGCAAGGAACCATTGCGTCACCGTGGCGATGCGCCAGCCGCGTTGTGCCCCGATTGCCGCCGCGACCACGCGCGCTAACCCGAATGCAACGAGCACGGCGACGTCAGCTGGGCGCGAAGATATTCATCGGGAAGGGCATGCCACATGGTTGTTCTCGGTTATATGGGTGACTGTGGGCAAGCGTAAGCGCAATAAGCTCGCCAGTATGTACGACAAAACGCAGTTCACCGCTGAAACCGAAGGAAGCGAAAGGGCACCGAGACGCCCGTGCAAACGATTGAGGCAAACGATCGACGCAAATGACTCAGGCGGTCAGAACGTATGCTCCGGTCCGGGGAAGCTGCTTTTCTTCACCGCGCGCACATACGCTTCGACTGCCGCGAAAATGCTCGGCTGTTCCTGCATGAAATCCTTCACGAAGCGCGGCCGCTTGCCGTGGAACACGCCGAGCATGTCGTGCAGCACGAGCACTTGCCCCGAACAGTCGATACCCGCGCCAATGCCGATGGTCGGAATCGCCACCTGTTCCGTGACCTTGCGTGCGAGCAGCGTCGGCACCGCTTCGATAACCAGCAACTGCGCGCCCGCCTCCTGCAACGCGACGGCATCGCGCTTCATCTGCTCGGCGGCAGCTTCGGACTTGCCTTGCACCTTGAAGCCGCCGAACGCATGTACCGATTGCGGCGTCAGCCCCACGTGACCGCATACCGGAATCGCGCGCTGCACGAGAAAGCGCACCGTCTCCGCGAGCCATTCGCCGCCTTCGATCTTCACCATCGCGGCGCCCGCACGCATCAGCCGAACGGCGTGCGCGTAGGTCTCTTCCTTCGAGCCGATGGTGCCGAACGGCATGTCGGCGACGATCAGCGCGCTCTTGTTGCCGCGCGCCACCGATGCCGTGTGATACGCGATGTCATCGAGCGTGACCGGCAGGGTCGTGCCGTGCCCTTGCAACACGTTGCCGAGCGAATCGCCGATCAGCATCACATCGACGCCCGCGCGATCGAGCAACGCGGCAAAACTCGCGTCGTAGCAGGTGAGCATCGCGATGCGTTCGCCCGCTTCGCGCATGGCCTGGAGTTTCGGGACGGTGATCGTCGAGCGATTCGTTTCCTGCAGATACGTCATGATCGTGTTCAACCAAGAAGAGCGCGCTCAGACCTTTTCAGACCGATACGCCTTTGACGATACGCCTTTGACAAAAGATTCCTTGCGCCCACGCATCGATTCGATGCGCGCGACGAGCAGTTCGAGATCGTCCTCCGATGCGAGCGGATTCAGATTTTCCGCGTTCACGGTGAGCACGGGTGCACCGTCGTAGTGATAGAAGAAGTCGTTATAAGCATCCGTCAAAGCGCGCAGATACGAGTCGGAGATTTGCAGTTCCATCGGCAGCGCGCACTCATCGGCAGCGCGCGCTTCTGGATACGCGAGAACAAGACCTCCAGGCTCGCCTGCAGATACACGACGAGATCCGGCGCTGGCCCGCTCGTGCCGATGCGTGCCGCGATGTCTTTAAACGGATTGTCCTGCGGCCGCTCGAACAGCGTGTGCATGGACCAGCATTCGGCGAGCAGCGTCACGAGTGTGGTCTTGCCGACTCCGATCGGTCCTTCGATGGCGATATAACGATGCGGCAGCCGCAATTGCGGCGCAGTGACGGTGAGTGGCGGAACGCTCATCGGCAAGTATTTTTGGTTGAGGCGGTGCCGGCATCGAGCGCTTTCGGTGCGCCGAGCACCATGCATTGACAGGTGGCGAACTTCTCGATGCGCTGATCCGCGACGCCATCGATGAAGGCATCCGCGCGGCCGCGTTGCGGCACGATGAGATCCGGCTCAAGTTCGATGAGCGGCACGAGCACGAAGGCCCGCTCGGTCATGCGCGGATGCGGCACGATGAAATCCATTTCATCGATGCTCGATATGCCGTACAGCAGGATGTCGAGATCGAGCGTGCGCGGCGCATTGCGATACGGCCGCTCGCGTCCGAACTGCTCCTCGATCGTGTGACAGAGGCGCAGCAGCGCGCGCGCGGGCAACGGGGTTTCGAGCTTGACGACGCAATTGAAATAATCGTCGCCACCGGCGTCGATCGGTGCGGTGCGGTAAACGCTGGATTTCGCCAGCACCGTGATCGTGTGCTGTTGAGCGAGACACACGACGGCGTCTTTCAGGGGCTGGCGCGCATCGCCGAGATTCGCTCCCAGTCCCAGATAAGCAATCGTCATGGCAGAAGTCCTACGCGTAATCGAAGGCGGAAAACGGTGCGCTTTGCTTGTGCGCAAATCAAATTGCGCATGGGTGAGCAGCAAACCGCTATCTGCTACTGTATCGAAAACTCGCGTTACTCGTTGTCCGCACCTTCGCGTGTGTGCGATGCGCCGGAATCGTGCCGCTCATCCGAATCGTGCGACTCGTTTGCTTCGGGTTGGCTTGATGACACGGCATCGCCCGACTTGCGCTTTGCGTTACTGCGACGACGGCGTTTCTTCGGTGCGCTGCGACCCTTGCCGCCTTGCGCGAGCACCGCTTTACGCGCCGCGTGATCGCTGTCGATGAAGTCGGTCCACCACTGGCCGATCTCCACATCGAGCTCACCCGATTCGCAGCGCAGTAACAGGAAATTATACGCCGCTTTGAATCTTTGGTGTTCCAGCACCTTGAATGCGGTGCGGCCGCGTTTTTCGAGGCGTTGCTGAAGACCCCAGATCTCGCGCATATCCGACGAGTAACGCTTGTGGATGGCAAGCTTCTCGGTCTGCATGTCGAGCACGTCGTCCATCGCGCGATGAATGGCGGGCACCGGATACTCGCCGTTCGCGGTGTACTGCTGCCAGCGCGTCTGCACGTCGTGCCAAAGAAGCGTCGCGAACAGAAAGCCGGGCGACACGCCCTTGCCGGCCCGCACGCGTTCGTCGGTGCTGGTCAGGGCGAGCGTGATGAAATTTTCGCCGTGCGGCTGTTCGAGTACGACATCGAGCAGCGGCAAGACGCCGTGATGCAGGCCTTCCTGGCGCAGCCGCGTAAGACACGCGAGCGCGTGACCGGACAACAGCAGCTTGAGTATCTCGTCGAAGAGACGCGCGGCGGGCACGCTGTTGAGCGCATCGGCGAGTTCGGTGATGGGCGCGCGCGTGGCGTCGTCGATCTCGAAGCCGAGCTTGGCCGCGAAGTGCACGACGCGCAGCATGCGCACCGGGTCTTCGCGGTAACGCGTGGCCGGATCGCCGATCATGCGCAACAAGCGCGCGCGGACATCGGCCATGCCGTCGTGATAATCCAGCACGGTTTGCGTGGCCGGATCGTAGTACATCGCGTTGATGGTGAAGTCGCGGCGCGTGGCGTCTTCGTGCTGCTCGCCCCACACGTTGTCGCGCAGCACGCGGCCGCTCGCATCGACGGCGTGTGTGCGGCCGTCGAGTTCACCGCGTTTCAGACGGCGCGGCGGTTCCGGCGACGGTTCGGCGGGCGCATCGACGAGCGCGCGAAACGTCGAGGTCTCGATGATCTCCTGCCCGAACTGCACGTGCACGATCTGAAAGCGCCGCCCGATGATGTGCGCGCGCCGGAACAGCTTCTGCACCTGATCGGGCGTGGCGTCGGTCGCGATGTCGAAGTCCTTCGGCGAAATGCCGAGCAGGAGATCGCGCACCGCGCCGCCGACGATGAATGCGCGATGTCCCGCGTTCTGCAAGCCTTCGGTGACGCGAATCGCGTTGCGCGAGATCAGCGACGGATCGATGCCGTGCACGTCCGACGAGAGGATGACCGGCACGTTCGGATCGCGCCGGGGCTTGGCCGCCGTCTTCTTGCGCGTGCTTTTGCGCGCGGGCGTTGCTTCGGCTTCGGGCGTTGCCGTGGGCGCCTCGGAGGACTCGGCGCTTTCCTGTCCGAACAGCTTGCGGATGAGTTTTTTAATCACGTGTGTCAAAGAGATTCAGAATGCGCCAGCCTTTGGCTTGCGCATGCGCGCGCAGCGGGTCGTCGGGATTGGTCGCGACGGGATCGGTCACGCGCTCGAGCAGCGGAATGTCGTTATGGGAATCGCTGTAGAAATAGCTGTGCTTGTAATCGTCGATGCGCTTGCCGAGCGACGCAAGCCATTGCTCCACGCGCACGATCTTGCCCTCGCGATAACTCGGCGGGCCGGTGGGCCGGCCAGTCAGCGCGCCCATCGGCTCGTTGCCGACGGTCTCCACCTCGCAGGCGATCAGCGTTTCGATGCCGAAGGCTTCCGCGATCGGCGCGGTGATGAACGCGTTGGTCGCGGTGACGAGGCAGCACAGGTCGCCGTTGTCCTGATGCTTGTGCACCAGCTTGACGGCCGCCGGCACGATGCGCGGATTGATGATTTCGCGCATGTATTGCGCGTGCCAGTCCGTCAGTTGTTCGCGCGAGTATTTGGCGAGCGGCGCCAGAATGGCGTGCAGATACGCGTTGATGTCGAGCACGCCTGCCTTGTAGTCGGCGTAAAAGGCGTCGTTCTGACGTGCGAAACGATCCGCATCGACGATGCCGAGCTTGACCATGAAGCGGCCCCATTCGTGATCGCTGTCGGTCGAGATGAGCGTGTGATCGAGATCAAAGAGTGCGAGGTTCATGGGAACGGATTTTACTTGAAGCGGGTCGGATCGTTATCCGATGCGGCAAAGCTGCTGCCGGGAACGGGCGATTGGCCCACGAGGTCGGCAGGCGATGCGTAAGCGTCGTCGGAAAACGGCAGGCTGCGGGTTTTGTGCAGCACGTCGCGGATCAGGCTCGTGTTCACCGCGCGCTTGGTTTCGAGCGAAAAGCGGTCGAGTTCGTCGAGCAGCGCCATCAGGCTCAGCATGTCACGGCGATAACGCCTGAGCAGATAGTCCGGCACGTCTTCCGCGAGCACGAGGCCGCGCCCGTGCGCCGCGTGCTCGAGCACTGCGGCCTTCGATTCGTCCGATAGCGGCTGCAGATGAAACACGAGGCCCCAGCCGAGCCGCGTGCGCAGATCGTCGCGCACGCCGAGCGCGATGGGCGCGGCGTTGCCGGCCGCGACCAGCGCGGCGGCGGGCGTCGCGCGTACTTCGTTGAAAAGATTGAACAGTGCGATCTGTTGCGCGGCGGACAGGCGGTCGCAGTCGTCGACGGCGTAGAGCGTCACGCGCGGATCGAAACCGAAGGTGTGCAGCGCGCTTTGCGGGCCCAGAAAGCGCGCCGTGCCGTTCGCTTCGTGCAGCAGCGCGTGCAGCAGATGGCTGCGCCCGCTGCCCGGCTCGCCCCACATATAGAACGTGCGATCCGCGCGCGGACCGGCCGCGAGGGCGCCTTCGAGCTCGCGCAGGCGTGTCACGAGTTCGTGATTGCCGGTTGCGAAGAAATTGTCGAAGGTGGCAGGCGGCGGCGTGCCGAGATCGAGCGTCAGTTGGCGTTGCACGGAAAAGGTGTCGTCGGAGCGTTACGTCGGGTGTTTCTCTAAAACAGGCGTCGATGCGGCGCGAAAACGCGCTGGGCCGCGTGCGGCGGACGTGCGCGCGTCCGGCCACCGCGCCAGCCGGATTACATCCGATCTCGAAAAAAGCGCTTTCGGCAGTTTTGAAGAATGCGGGAACGCAGCCGGCCGGTTGTCATCGGGTAAAATTGTATTTTACCGACCTTCTCGCACTCCCCCATGAATCAGCCGAAAAACGCCTCCAACGCCCAAGGTTTGTCGTATCGCGACGCGGGCGTGGACATCGACACGGGCGACGCGCTCGTCGATCGCATCAAGCCGTTTGCCAAAAAGACGTTGCGGGACGGCGTGCTGGGCGGCATCGGCGGATTCGGCGCGCTGTTCGAAGTGCAGAAAAAGTACAAGGAGCTGGTGCTCGTGTCGGGCACGGACGGCGTCGGCACCAAGCTGCGTCTCGCGTTCACGCTCAACCGCCACGACACGGTCGGCCAGGATCTGGTCGCGATGAGCGTCAACGACATCCTGGTGCAGGGCGCGGAGCCGCTGTTTTTCCTCGACTATTTCGCCTGCGGCAAGCTGGACGTCGACACGGCAGTGGACGTGGTGAAGGGCATCGTGACCGGCTGCGAACTGGCGGGTTGCGCGCTGATCGGCGGCGAGACGGCGGAAATGCCGGGCATGTATCCCGACGGCGAGTACGATCTCGCGGGTTTCGCCGTCGGCGCGGTGGAGAAGAGCAAAATCATCGACGGTTCGACCATCAAGCTGGGCGACGTGGTGCTCGGGCTGGCGTCGAGCGGCATTCATTCGAACGGTTATTCGCTGGTGCGCAAGATCATCGAGCGCGCCAATCCTGATCTGAACGCGGATTTCGACGGCCGCTTGCTCGCCGACGTGCTGATGGCGCCGGCGCGCATCTACGTGAAGCCGCTGCTGTCGGCCATGCAGAGCGTGACCGTGAAGGGTATGGCGCACATCACGGGCGGCGGGCTGGTGGAGAACATTCCGCGCGTGCTGCACGAAGGGCTGACGGCGGAACTGGATCATCGCGCGTGGCCGCTGCCGCCCTTGTTCGCGTGGCTGCAGAAGCACGGCGGCGTGGCGGATGCGGAGATGCATCGCGTGTTCAATTGCGGCATCGGCATGGCGGTGATCGTCGCGGCGGAAGATGCGCAGGCGGCGATCGGTTTGTTGTCAGCGGCGGGGGAGCAGATCTGGCAGATCGGCGTCGTGCGCGAGAGGCGGGCTGGGGAGGCGCAGACGGTGGTGGTTTGAGGCGAGGCGCTTCGTCGGTAGTCGGAAAACCCTCGCATTTTGCGGGGGTTTTGCTGCTTTTGGGCGGGTCATCCGGACCGTGATTTTGCCTTTATCGTGGGTTGAGATCGAGAGGCGTGCAATAAGCGCTTTACCATTCTCGTAAACGACGTTCACGCGCGATCCAACGCCAAGACCGTCCGAAAGATCCATGCCCGCGCGGATGAGCGATGATCACGCCGTCGCCGGCATCCTGAAACACCGTATCGGCGCGTAAGGCAATCACGTTCCCGACATAGCGACCTTCGACTGTGTCCGGAGCGAGCGGATTGTCCGGCACCTTTCCGAAAGTCACGTCACGTTCACGTTCAACCAGCACAAAGCGTCGGCAGGTTTCGATGTCGCGCTCGCTCACGCCCGCGGCGCTGAACGTTTCCGGTCAGCCCGCCAGGACATCGAGCAACCGTTCCACCTCGGCGCTCGCTTCGCTTTGCGTCAACATGAAGCGACCCGCATCCGATAACGCATTAGCAATCGATGCCTCATGTGCCTGCGTGCCGACAATCATTTGCTGATAGCCGATGCCTTGAATCTGTGGTTGAAGATTGTACGCGGGCGATAACTCCATTTGCCATCGTCATTCAGGAATGCGTGGTTCTTCTCGTGATCGTCGGTGTTCTCCATGAGTAAATTGAAGATCATGCGCCGGAACAACTGCCTGCTGTCTTCGCGCGGCTGCTTAGAATAGCGCCGCGCGATCTCGGCCAGATCGGCACAGGCGGCCGCGCTCACGTCTATGCCTTCGGCGATCAGCATCGTCCTGCCGCTTGCAAGATGACACCGGTGCCCTGACACCGGTGCCCGGCGCGCGTGCGATCGAAGCGTTCGACGAGCAGCGTGTTCTTGCCGCGAATCGAAACGAGTCGCGAATTCGGCAGGTCGATGCCACACGTCTGCGCGGGACGCAGGGACGTGTATTTCACCGCGCTGACGTCGATTTCGTGCCCTCGGCCGGAAACTTTGCGATCCAGTATCGGCCGTCCTCCTGGATAATGGCCTTAGGCCGCGCGCCGCCTACGCTGCGGCCTGGCTGAAGAAGACGGCGCAGGCGTTCGTCGATCGGATCGTGCACTTCTATGGCGTGTGCCGCCTTTGCCAATGCGTCGAGATCGGCGGCGTGAAACGCCTGGTCGGCGGGCGCCTCGTAGCGCTTGGCAGACCACGAGAATCCGAGCGCACCGATGCGGTCCTCGCCGGCGAGCGCGAGATAGTCGATCGGCGAGCGGCGCACGGGGCGGAACGCGACGTCGATGACGCGGCGTCCCCAACGGTCCGGACCCGCATCTTCGAAAATGGGATTAATCTCCTGCCCGAGCCCGGGCTCGAATTCGCCCGGACGAAGCGGAAGATTCTGCGAAAGCTCGATCGCGTGTTTGTCGTCGAGCCAACTCGGTGCGTAGGAAAAAGGCAGCCCCCGCCTATTAGGCGAAGCGTTCCGCATAGGCGCGGTACGAGCACGTCGGGCGCATAGAACCAGACGTAGAGCGTCGCTCATTTGCCGCTCTTCTTTCCGGCGAGGTTATGCAATTCGAGCATCAGAGCGGTTTCGTCAGTCGCGAGGTCGGCGATGCTTGCGAGGAACTGCACCCTGCCGATCAGCCAGAGCGCCGACGCATACACACCGATGGACACCGTCGGGTCGCCTCTCCATCTTCTGAAGCGTCGGCACGGACACCTGCATGCGTTCGGCGAATGCCGCGAGCGTTTCGCCCGCCTTTTGCGCGCAAGGCGCAGATTCGTGCCGAGCGCGGTCAGTGCCCGGCACGCCGGAGCGGCAAGCATATCAACGACGATCGAGCGACGTGGCATAAAGAAATAGAACCAAAAAAACCCGCAAATTGAAGGTATAGTACTACTGGGGGGATCGAGAGTTCAAGCCGATATCGACGCCACCGCCCCCACTACCTTCTCCACCGCATCCCCCGCGCAACAATCCACCACCATCCGCTCCGGCATCGCCCTGAGCCATGTCAGTTGCCGCTTGCACAACTGCCGCGTCGCGAACACGCCCTTGTCGCGCATCTCGTCGTAGCCGTATGCGCTGTCCAGATACTCCCACGCCTGCCGATACCCCACGCAGCGCATCGACGGCATCGACAGATCGAGGTCGCCGCGCGCGCGCAGCCGCTCGACCTCGTCGATGAACCCGCTCGCCAGCATCGCATCAAAGCGCGCCGCGATGCGCGCATGCAGCACCGAACGATCGGACGGCTCGAGCGCGACCGGCACGAAGCGATAAGGTGCGGCATCGGACGAAACCGGGCGCGGCGCGGCGAGCAGCGCCGACATGGGCTGCCCCGTCAGCAGATAGATTTCGAGCGCGCGCTGAATCCGCTGCGAATCGTTCGGCGCGAGCCGCGCGGCCGTCGCCGGGTCGACCTCGGCGAGCCGCGCGTGTAGCGCGGGCCAACCATCGCGGGCGGCGTCGGCATCGAGCGTCGCGCGCACGTCGGCGGCGGCGGGGAGATCGTTGAGGCCTTGCGTCAGCGCCTTGTAGTACAGCATCGTGCCGCCGACCAGCAGCGGCACGTTTCCGCGCGCGACGATCTCGCCCACGAGCCGCAGTGCATCGACGCGAAACTGTGCTGCGGAATACGACTGCGCGGGATCGATCACGTCGATCAGATGATGCGGCGCGACCGCGCGCTCTTCCGCGCTCGGCTTGGCCGTGCCGATGTCCATCTCGCGATAGACCAGCGCCGAGTCGACGCTCACGATCTCGACCGGCCGCGTCGCCGCAAACGCGAGTGCCGCCGCCGTTTTGCCCGATGCCGTCGGCCCGAGCAGGCATGTCACCGACAAGGCATTCATTGGCCGCGCATGAAAAGCCGGTCGAGGTCCGCGAGCGTGAGCTGGAACCACGTCGGACGCCCGTGATTGCACTGGTCGGCGCGCTCGGTCGCTTCCATCTGGCGCAACAGCGCGTTCATTTCGTCGAGCGTGAGACGGCGGTTCGCGCGCACCGCGTTATGGCAGGCGAGCGTGCCGAGCAGTTCGTGCTGACGCTCGGTCAACACTCGCGAGCCGCCGTACGCCTGCAAATCGGCGAGCACCAGGCGCGCGAGCGATTGCAGATCGGCGTCCTTCAGCAGCGCGGGCACGGCGCGGATCGCGATCGACGTCGGCGACAGCACCGCAAGATCGAAGCCGAGCACAGCGAGCGTCTCGCGCTCTTCCTCGACGATGCCGATTTCTACCGGTTCCGCCGTCATCGACACGGGAATCAGAAGTGGCTGCACGGCGATCGCGCGATCGGCCAGCGCATGCTTGAACTGCTCGTAGAGAATGCGTTCATGCGCCGCGTGCATATCGACGAGCACCAGTCCGCGTGTATTCTGCGCGAGCACGTAGATGCCGTGAAGCTGCCCGATGGCGAAGCCGAGCGGCTGGTCGTCGGCGTGCCCGAGCGGCGCAGGCGGCGCCTCGTACGCGGGTGCGGGTTGTTCAGCGTACGTCATCGCCGGTTCTTCCGCCCTTGTCGTTGCGTTCGGCGTGCCCGCACCGCTGTCCTTGCGGCCGAACAGCGCGTCGTAGAGCGCGAGCGGCTGCGCAACGGGCAGCGTGCCTTGCGTCATGCGCGACTGGCGCATCCAGTTCGTGCCGTTTTCGCTTTTCAGATTCAACGATTCCGGCGTGCTCGTGAACGGCTTCGCGCTGAACGAGGTCGCGCCTGTCGGCTGCAATTGCGCCGCGTGTCCGCCCGACGTCGTTTCCGGCGACGCCCCTGCATGCCGCGCCAGCGCCCGCTGTACGGCGTGAAACACGTACTGGTGGATCGAGCGCGAGTCGCGGAAGCGCACCTCAATCTTCGACGGATGCACGTTCACATCGACCGATTCCGGCGGCAGGTCGAGAAACAGCACATACGCCGGATAGCGGTTGCCGTGCAGCACGTCCTCGTAGGCGGTGCGCACGGCGTGTGTCAGCAGCTTGTCGCGCACGAAACGCCTGTTCACGAAAAAGTACTGCTGGTTAGCGCGGTCGCGGCTCGCGGTCGGCCGGCCAGCGCACCCGTACACGGCGAGCGACCCCGCGCGTTCGTCGAGCGGCAGATGCGCGGTCTCGAATACCTCGCCGAGAATCTTCGCGACGCGCGTCTGCGGATCGGTCGCGTTCCAGTGTTCGACCGCCCGGCCGTTATGCATTACCGAAATCGCGACATCCGGGCGCGCGAGCGCCGTGCGGCGGATCACGTCGAGGCAATGCCCGAGTTCGGTCTGCTCGCTCTTGAGAAATTTGCGCCGCGCGGGCGTGTTGAAGTACAGCTCGCGCACTTCCATCGTTGTGCCGACGGTGCCGGCGGCGGGCGAAATCGCACCGGTCTGCGCGTCGATGCGCATGGCGTGCGGGCAGCTTTCCGTGCGGCTCGTGATGAACAATTCGGCTACCGATGCGATCGATGCGATCGCCTCACCGCGAAAGCCGAGCGTCGCCACGGCTTCTAGGTCGGCGAGCGAACGGATCTTGCTGGTCGCGTGACGCAAGAGCGCTAGGGGAAGTTCGTTCGGCGGAATGCCGCAGCCGTCGTCCGCAATTACGATGCGTTTCACCCCGCCTTCGTCGAGCGTGATGCGCAGTGTCTTCGCGCCTGCGTCGAGCGCGTTTTCCAGCAGTTCCTTGACGACCGATGCCGGCCGCTCGACCACTTCGCCCGCCGCGATCTGGCTGATGAGCTGATCCGGCAAAAGCGCGATGGCGTGCGAACGGCGCGCGTCATCGGTGGTCAAAGAGACGGTCGTCGCTTGAGCGGTCGTCGCTTGAGCGGACATCATGCCGGCGAAGGATTCATTGAGATCGGCCATGTCGAATTATAACGATTCGCACCGTCTCGTCCGCCGCACGGACTGGTGCTGATCGCGTGACCGGTCCGCCAAAGCACCGCACGATCACGTCGGGATGCACGCCTTTTAACCGCTTTTTAACGATCGCGGCGCATCACTTCGGTATCATGGCGCGACTCTTTTTCTTTCGCCGAAGGCAATTCCGTTTGCTGAAAGGCCGGCCTAATTCTTCGAGGAAAGCTTTTGGACACGTTGCTACAATTCCTGGGACTCATTCTTCACATCGACAAGTCGCTCGGTGTCTTCATTCAGAATTACGGTGCGTGGGTGTACGCCGTGCTGTTCCTGATCGTGTTCTGCGAAACCGGCCTCGTCGTGCTGCCGTTCCTGCCGGGCGACTCGCTGCTGTTCATCGGCGGTGCGTTCGCGGCCAGTCACGAGATGAATCTCGGCGCGCTGATCGTGCTGTTGCTGATCGCGGCGGTTACCGGCAATACCGTGAATTACTGGATCGGCCGCAAGATCGGGCCGAAGGTGTTCAACACCAATATTCCCGTGCTCGAACGTTTTCTGGATCGCGCCGCGTTGCAGAAAACGCATAACTTCTACGAGCGTCATGGCGGCAAGACGATCGTGATCGCGCGTTTCGTGCCGGTGGTGCGGACCTTCGCGCCGTTCGTCGCGGGTGCATCGGCGATGGATCACGGACGCTTTCAGCTCTTCAATACTCTCGGCGCGCTGATCTGGGTGCTGCTGTTGACCTTGCTCGGCTACTTCTTCGGCAACATTCCGTTCATCAAGCAGTATCTGAACGTCATCGTGCTGGTGGGGATCGGCGCAGCGGTGGTGCCGATCGCGCTGGGCGCGTTGTGGAAAATGACGCGGCGCGGTTCGAAGGCGTGATCGCGCTTCAGGTGATGTGATTCGAGGTCGTCACATGACGGCCTCGTCGTCTGGGCTAGGCGCGGCGCGTAATTGGCATGAGGCGCAGGCGCGGTGTCGAAGGCAGGCGCAGCCTCAGCCTCGGCGAATGAGCCGGATGACGAAGATCAGGACGACCGCGCCGATAACGGCCGTTAGCAGCGAGCCGCACATGCCGCTGCTGAACGAGAGGCCGATCAGGCCGAACAGCCAGTTGCCTACCACGGCGCCGACGATGCCGACGAGAATGTCGACCGGCACGCCGAAGCTCGCGCCGTTCGTGATGAGCCCGGCGAGCCAGCCTGCCACACCGCCGATGATCAGGCAGACGATGATGCCGTTTTGCAGAATATGCATGGGATGAACTCGGTGAAATGAAACGCTTCGGAAGGCGAGCCGTGTCGTCTTCGAGCGGCGCACATTTTGGCCGATGCGCAAGCCGTGTGGATTGCCCTTCTGTCAAACTTTGCCGCGGGTAGCTGTCGGGTTGTCCGAGCCGTTTTCGATGACGTTTTTTTCAGCGAAGACAATGGCTTGCGGCATACTGCGATGCGACGGCACAGCGATGGATGGCGTGGCGAAGAATCTCTGCGCGAACGGACGTATCGCGCGAGCGGGATAGGCACAAGAAAGACCAGAACGGGAAGCATGGGAATGTTGGTGTTGAATCGCACAGGTGTTTTCGGCTGGCGTCGCGGCGTGGCCGGCGCGGGCATGAAGCTCGCGGCAGTGGCGGCAGGGATGACGGCAGCGTCGGCGGGATGTACTTTCACGCCCCGCACGCCCGCGCCGATCATGGAAAGCTCCGCACAGAGCGCGTCGCCGGTCGTGCAGGGCACGGCGCCCAGCGTGACGCCCGCGCAGGTGACGCCGCTCGGACCGATGTCGTCGCAGGCGACGCCCGCGTCGGCGCCGGTCCAGCCGGGCTTCTACCGCGTGATGTCGGGCGACACGCTGTTCGGCATCGCGCGTCAGTTCAAGCAGAAGCCCGACGATCTGACGAAGTGGAACACGCTGCCGGAAAGCCAGCAGGTGAACATCGGGCAGGTGTTGCGCGTGGCGCCGCCGGGCAGCGCGGTGGCGTCGACGGCTTCGCCATCATCGAAGATGGAACGGCCGCCGTTGCTGGGCACAGCCGGCAAGTCGGCGTCGTCGGCCGCGGCGTCAGCGGCCGAGAAGTCCGCCGCCGACAAGCCAGTTGAAAAGCCGGTTGACAAGTCATCGTCGAGCGAAATCAGGTCGGCGCCCAAGGGCAGTTTCGTCTGGCCCGTGCACGGCGACGTGGTGCGCAAGTTCGGCTCGAGCGGTAACAAGGGTATCGACATCGCCGGGAAGGTGGGTACGCCGGTCAAGGCGGCGGCATCCGGCAAGGTGGTGTACGCGGGCAACGGCTTGCGTTCCTACGGGCGCATGATCATCGTGAAGCATCCGAACGATTACCTGACCGCCTACGCCTACAACGAAAAGCTGCTGGTGAAGGAAGGGGACAACGTCAAGCAGGGCGCGCCGATCGCGGACATGGGCACCGGCCCGAGCGGATCGCCGGCGCTGCACTTCGAGGTGAGAAAGGCCGGCGCAGCCGTCGATCCGATGCCGCTGCTCGGCGTGGGCGGCCGATCTGCCGCCCACGCACGCTGACGAGAAGGAGGCCGACGTGAAAAAGATCGTGCTCGCCGCGAGCATCGCGGTGTCGTTGCTTGCAGGCTGCGACCAGCAGCAACGTGATGGAGCGATGAACAAGCTCAAGGCGTTTTTCAATTCGGTGAAGCCGGACGAATTGCTGCTCAAAGGCCTGAAACCTGGCGAGACGACCGAAGCGCAGATCCTCGACCAGATGGGCAAGCCGGAGACCGAGCGCACCTTCACCGACGGCTCGAAGCGCTTCGAATACCCGCGCGGTTCGGCGGGCACGACCACATGGTTCGTCGATCTCGACCGCAACGGGCGCTTCGTTTCCGCGACGCAGATGCTCACCGCCGAGAACATCGCTAGAGTCCGGCCGGGCATGACCATGGATCAGGTGCGGCGGCTGCCCGGCAAGCCGACTCAGATCGCCGAATTCCCGCTGAAAAAGGAGCGCGTCTGGAGCTGGCACTGGCTCGAAGAGGGCGCGAACCGCAACGCGATGTTCAACGTGCACTTCGATCCGAGTGGCACTGTGGTGACGACGTCGCGTTCCGACACGGATGCCGGCCCCGGCGGCCATTGACGAGTCGGTGACCGGGAGCGAGATGAAGTACCCCAACAGAGAAACATTGATGGACGCAGCCGCGTGTTACCGGGAGCGCGCAGCGCAACGCGGGCGTGGCGACGCCACGCCGGTCTGTAACTGTTCGCGCGGTCACGCGTGGGACGTCGCGCTCGACGTCGCGCAGAACGTTCGCTGCATGAATTGCGCATCGCATCGGCGCACGACCGAGACGGCGCGTATGCGCGACATCGCGCGGGCGCGCGGCGGTGTGCTCGAGTCTCTCCATTTCGTCGATGCCGCGACGCCGCTCGCATGGCAATGCGCCTACGGGCATCGCTGGTCCTCGCCCGCGTTCGATGCCGAGCGTCACTGGTGCACCGAATGCGCGCGCGCCGTGTTCGCGGCGTATCGCTGAGCGGGCGTCGCCATCGACGGCATCGGCATCAAAAGTGGAAGCGAAAAAGAAAAAGCCGGAGGATGCCGGCTTTTGAACGTCTTTTTTGTGGAGCGCTGGCCTCTTTCGCCTGCTACCCGCCAGGCCGTTGGCAAAACGTGAGCCGCATTGCGTAACCGCATCCGTGTCGAACTGCGCTGTGCTTTTTCCCTCGGCTCGGCGAATGCCGCCCTTCCTGTTTCGGTCTCTCTCGTGCTGCTCTTCCCCCGTGCGTGAAGCGAGTATCGCGGCGGCCGAATTGTCGGACCGTACGCTCGCCAATACTCGCTTCGCGGACAACGCGAAAACAACACTCAATGCGTCGACGACGCGAGTTCCCGGTCCTTGTGCACTGCGGCCGGACGCAGGCTCGCCGCCACCAGCGACTGCGTGACCATGCGCGCTTCGGCCTGCGCGATATGCTCGAGCGACGCTTCGTCGAGCTGCAAGCAAAAGATCGCCAGTGCATCGCACAGTTGCCCGTATTCGGTTGCATCGAGCGCCCAGCGGCGTCGCCCGCGTGACGCGTATCGAGGCCGACCAGCGCCTCGTGCGCGAGTGGGATGTCGACGGCGAACTCGGGCGGGTGGCCCCAGTTGACACAACTCTTCCGCGGCCAGCAGATGCCGGCACAGCGTCATGAACAGCGCCTGCGAGCCGTGCCTGCGATGAAACGCATCCAGCGTGCCTAGCACTGCAGGAGCATTGCGTTGACCATACCTTACCGGTGTCGCAGGCGCGCGCCTGGGAAGCGCTCAACGACACGGCGATCCTGAAGGCCTGCATCCCCGGTTGCGACAGCATCGACGCGGACGGGGAGAATGTCTACGACGTCGCGATGACGGCTGCCGTCGGACCGGTAAAGGCGCGCTTCAAGGGACGCATGGATTGACCGACATCGACGCGCCGCACAACTACACGATCGTATTCGAGGGGCAAGGCGGCGCGGCGGGCTTCAGCAAAGGCGGCACGAAGATGATCTGGAGCCGGGCGACGGAGCCGATACGACGAAGCTCAGTTACAGCGCGAACGCGCAGGTGGGCGGCAAGCTCGCGCAGATCGGCTCGCGGCTGGTGGACAGCGCGGCGCGCAAGATCGCGGCCGGGTTCTTCAAGCGGTTCAGCGCGCAATTGCAGGGTGCGCCGGAATCGCAGGAGGTGGCCGACGCCGGGGAAAGCAGCGAACAAGGGAAGAAATCATGGACAGCGTGGATCTCGAAGTCCTGAAACACAGTGCGCGATGGCTCGACGAAGGGCATCGCGTGTTGTTCGTGACAGTGGTGAAGACGTGGGGTTCGTCGCCGCGTCCCGAAGGTGCGATGCTCGCCGTGTGCGGCGACGGCCATGTGGTCGGCTCTGTGTCGGGCGGTTGCATCGAGGACGATCTGATCGAACGCGTGCCGCAGCGGGTATCGAGCAGCGCACGCCGGAAGCGGTGAAGTACGGAATCAGCGCGGAAGAGGCGCATCACTTCGGCTTGCCGTGCGGCGGCACCATTCAGCTCGTGCTGGAGCCGCTGACGCTCGCGAGCGGCATCGCCGAACTGTGCGCGTCGGTCGAAGCGGGAAAGCGCGTCGCGCGCACGCTCGACATGGCGACCGGCGTGGCGCGACTCGAACCCGCGCCCGCAACCGATGGCATGCTGTTCGATGACGAGCGGCTGCTGACCATCCACGGGCCGCGTTACCGCATGCTAGTGATCGGTGCGGGGCAATTGTCGCGCTATCTGTGGAGCATCGCGGTGGGGCTGGATTATCAGGTGACGGTGTGCGATCCACGCGAGGAATACACGCAGGAATGGGACGTGGCGGGCACGACCATCGTGCACACCATGCCCGACGACACCGTGATAGACATGAAACTTGACGAACGCTGCGCGGTGATCGCACTAACGCACGACCCGAAGCTCGACGATCTTGCCTTGATGGAAGCGTTGAAGACGCCCGCGTTCTATGTCGGCGCGCTCGGCTCCCGGCGCAACAACGCGGCGCGGCGCGAACGCCTGAAGGAGTTCGATCTGAGCGAAGCGGAATTGGCGCACCTGCACGGGCCGGTCGGCATCTACATCGGCAGCCGGACGCCGCCGGAGATCGCCGTGTCGATACTCGCGGAAGTGATCGCGGCGAAAAACGGCGTCTCGTTGCCGGAACTGCTGCAGGTGGAAGGCGCGAAGGCCGTGCGGGAGGTCACGGGGAAGGGCGAATTCTGCGGTGTCTGAACCGTTTCGTCCCGATAGACGATGCTGCCCGAGCCTCGGGCGGCGATGTCCCAATCAAATCAAGCCGCAAACGATCGCTGCGATCAGCGACACGCTGATGATCACCACGCCCGCCGTGCGCCGCTTGTTCAGCTCCGTCCACAGCAGCACGCCCGTCAGCGACAGCAACACGATGCTGCCAGCGAACGAATCAATGAGCAGCACCCAGCCCGCGCTCAGGCCCACGCCCTTGTGCAGGTTCGTCATCATCGCGAGGAAGGTGTTGTCGGTGCGCTTCACCGACACGAAGTTGTTGCCCACCCAGTACTCGGCCTGCACGTTGCCACCGGGCGACGCGACCATCACCGACCATTGCTCGGGCTGAACCGTGCTCTTGTCGCCCCAGCCGACCGGATGCGACGCCTCCTTGCACGTGCGTGCCAGCTTGCCGTCGAGCTTCAGTTCGCGTTGCAGCCACGCGCCGAGATCGCGCGGCGACTTGAGGCCCTCGGCGGGCAGCGGCATCTGCGATACCTGCGGCTCGCCGGTGGAAATGCGCATCGGCGGCCGGCGGCGCGCGATGGTTCAGCAGAAAGCCCGTCACGCCGAACAACAAGCCGAGCAGCGCGCCCCACAGACCGACCCAGCCGTGCACCTTGCGCAGCCATTTGAGGAAGGTGGAGCGGCGCGAGCGGTTCTTGCGCACCGCCTGTTCGGCGTCGTCGATCAGGCGTCTGTGCGGACGGTACTGCGTCGGACCGCTCGTCGTGGCCGACGGCGGATTCAGGGTGTCAGGCGCGTTAACGCGTCTCTCCAGATTCGGGATTGAGCACGGCCAGCCTCGCCCCGGACCGGTCGGAGTCAGCTCACGCGTAGCGGTCGAATGGGGGCGATAAGATGAGAATAGTTATCATTGCATGCGCAAAATGGCATTTCAATGTTGTGCGAAATGCTGACAATGTGTAGATGTGACGAAAAATTTCAGACCGGCCAGAGCGGCCCTCCTGCATCGCGCCGATTTGCTCGCGCAGTTCGAGGATGCGGTCTTCCCAATAGCACTGCGTGTTGAACCACGGGAAAGTGACGGGAAACGCCGGATCGTTCCAGCGTCGCGCAAGCCATGCCGAGTAATGGATGAGCCGCAGAATGCGCAGCGCTTCGATCAGATGCAACTCGCGCGGATCGAATTCGGCAAAATCTTCGTAGCCCGCCAACAGGTCCGCGAGCGCGCGCGATGCGTCGGCGCGTCCGGCGGGCAGCAAAAGCCACAGGTCCTGAATGGCCGGGCCCATGCGGCTATCGTCGAAATCCACGAAATGCGGGCCGGCGTCGGTCCACAGCACATTGCTCGGACGGCAATCGCCATGCATGCGCAGATGCCGCACGTCGCCTGCGCGTTCGAAGCATTGCGCGACGCCTTCCAGTGCCATCGAGACGGCGCGTTCCCAGGCTTCCTGCACATCACCGTGCGTCAGCAGAAAGTCGCGCGGTTCGTAGCCGAAGGTCTGGATATCGAGCGTCGGCCGCTCGCGATACGGCTCGATCGCGCCGACCGCGTGAATGCGCCCGATGAAACGCCCGAACCATTCGAGCGTGTCGCTGCGATCAAGGTCCGGCGCGCGGCGAGGCTAGCGACGAACGCGTGCTGCTCTTCGAGAATCGCCTCGCTGGACCAGCGCGCGGGCCGGTAAAACTTTGCGACGACGGCGGCCCATCTTCGACGTCGACCTGATACACGCGATTCTCGTAGCTGTTGGGGGGGAAGCAGGCGTCCGTCGGTGCGCGCGCCGGCGGGCATCAGCACGCTGTCGAGCGCATCGAGCACGTGTTCCGGCGTGAGGCCGGCGAACGGCAGGGCGTCGTTGTCGGATGGCGCGCCGGAGGGCGCAGCGGAAGGGCCGGAATGAGCGGAGTTCATTCCGGCATTGTGCTCCGCCTCGGGGCGGCTGGCATGCCCGCGTGTGACCGGCCCAGGCGATGAGCCAATAGTGCGCGCGGGCGCTTCCTCAACGCATGACCATGTTGGCCGGACGCACGACGTCGCCGGTGTCGATCAGGTCTTCGAGGAAGAAAGGCTCCGTATTGAGCTGCTTGGTCGCGCCGGGTTCGCCCGCGTACCACGCGACCATGGCCATGTCGCCGAGAATACGCATGACGATGCCGCGTGCTCCCTGAGGCACAGCAATATGCACGGAGCGGACAATCGAACCGATTTGCATGATGAATCCCCGTTTCAGCGCCGGCTGAGATTCGAACGCCGGTCATTTATTTCACCAGCACAGGCTTTTCACGGCTCGTGCACCCAATACACCCGACCGCGTTAATGGTGCGCGACGCGCAGCAGGTATGCCCTCCCGAATCATTGTGTTCTTACTTTAGCGCAACGTTGTGCGCCGTTGGAACGCCAATCACCCAAATTTGTTGCCGATCGCAGACGATTGGCAGCATTTACTGGGCGATCGGCTGCCGAACACACCTTTCGCATTAGGCAAACCCTAGCGAACGGCGTATAGTTACTGACTTTGCGGTTTTCATCGGAAACTTCATACGTGAACGCATCATCGGAACCGAATATCGAAGCGCCGTATCTCAAGCGAGGCTAGCACGCCTCGCTCGCGCTGCTGTTCGCCGGTTATGCTACGTTTTCCCTACTGTATTGTGTCCAGCCGCTATTAGCTGAATTCACTCAGGCGTTCGGCGTGAATCCGGCGGTGAGCGCGCTGGCGGTGTCGGCGAGCACAGCGGCGCTGGCCGTCGCCATTTTGATCGCCGGATTCGTGTCCGAAAGCTGGAGCCGGCATCGGCTGATGACGCTATCGCTCGCCGTGTCATCCGTGCTGACGGTGATCGCCCGCTGTTGCCCGACTGGCACGCGCTGCTCGTCATGCGCGCGCTCGGAGGCTTCGCACTCGGGCGTGCTTGCCGTGGCGATGGCGTATCTCGCGAAAGAAGTGCATCCGGAAGGTCTCGGCCTCGCGATGGGCTTGTACGTCGGCGGCACCGCGATCGGTGGCATGGCCGGGCGCGTGATCAGCGGCTTGCTGGCCGATCTGTTCGGCTGGCGCGCGGCGATCGACGGCATCGGGCTGCTCGGCCTGCTCACGACATTCGCGTTTCGCGCGCTGCTGCCGCCGTCGCGCCGGTTCAAGCCGCGACGCAGCGTCGGCTTTCGGCATCATCGGCGCTCGCTGGCGGGGCATCTGCGGCATCGCGGCCTGCCGTTTCTGTTCGGACTCGGTTTCGTGCTGATGGGCAGCTTCGTCACGCTTTATAACTATGTCGGCTATCGGCTCATCAACGCACCGTTCAGCCTGAACCAGACGGAGATCAGCGCGATTTTCACGGTGTATCTGACCGGCGTGGTCGCGTCGCCGTGGTCGGGGATGGCCGATGCATTTGGGCGCGGCCGCGTGCTGATCGCGAGCCTGCTGCTGATGCTCGGCATCGCGCTCACGGCGTCGTACTCGCTACCGGTGATCATCGCGGGCATTGCATGCGTGACGTTCGGCTTCTTCGCCAGGCACGCGGTCGCGAGCGGCTGGGTCGGGCGGCTCGCGGTGCAGGCGAAAGGGCAGGCGGCGGCGCTTTACCTGTTGGCCTATTACATTGGGTCGAGCGTCATCGGCTCGTATGGCGGACACTTCTGGACGGTTTTCGGCCGGCCGGGCGTAGCAGGCCTGATCGGCGTGCTCCTGGCGATCGGACTGGCGGCTGCGTTTCATCTGAATCGACGGGAGCGTGCGACGGCTGCCTGAGCGCGGCGGATCGTGCCTGATAGTCCGAGCTCACACGACCGTTTAGAAAGCAAAATGGAATAAGAGGAATCTTAGGTTTTTTCCGTGTTCGCTTAATACGTCTCGCGGAAAGCCTTATGCCGTAAGGCACGGCCGATGTAATCGTTTCCTGTCGCACGAACTCCCGCGCTCCGGCTTCTGGGCGACGCCTATACTCGAATCGTCGGAGCGACAGTCATCGCCCGCGACGATTAGAGCTAGAAGCAGGACGATGGGAGACACACCATGACGACGTATTTCACGATCGGCGACTTCATCCTGATCATTCCGATGGCGCTGGCCGGCGCGCTATTTCTCGGGGCCATTCCGTGCGCGACGCACTTCAAGAACAACGTGCTGAGAATCTTCGGCGCACTGCTCGGCGTGCTCGTCGCGTTTCTGCTGGTCGAAGGATTGCCCGCGCTCGTCTAGCGATGGACAATGAAAAGGGCGCATTACGCGCCCTTCGTATGGTTCATCGCGGCTGGAATCACCGAAGATTCGAGCCCGTCTCACACGAAGCGACACCGCTCGCTTCGTGTGATCCGTTTACATGTGCTCGCCAAGGAACGTCAGCGTGCGGCCGTGCGCGAGCGCCGATGCCTTCGCGTTGAACGATGCGCGGTCGCCGCAGTTGAAGCCGTGATCGGCTTGCGGATACACATACAGCGCCGAGTCCTTGCGGCCCGAGAAGCGTTGGCGCACGGCGTCCACCGCATCGGCGGGGATGTGCGCGTCGAGTTCGCCGTAGTGGAACTGGATCGGCACCTTGATCTGGTCGGCTTTGTCGAGCGCGTTCTGGATACCGCCGCCGTAGTAAGCCACTGTGACATCCACCGTGCCTTGCGCCGCCGCCAGATAGGCGAGGCGTCCGCCGAAGCAATAGCCAATCGCCGCGACCTTGCCGGTCACTTCGGACAGCGCGCGCAGTGCCTTCGCGGCCGCGCCGACATCGGCGACGGCGTAATCGAGGTTGGTCTTCTGCAGCAGTTCCATCGCCTTCTCGCGATCCGCGCCTTCATAGCCCAGCTCCACGCGCGGTTGCTCGCGCCAGAACACGTCCGGCGCGAGTGCCACGTAGCCGTCCGCCGCATATTGATCCGCGATGTTGCGGATATGCCCGTTCACGCCGAAGATCTCCTGCAGGATGATCACGGCCGGCCCGCTGCCCGACTTGGGCAACGCGAGATAGCCCTTGAAGCTGTCGGTGTCGGTGGGGATGTCGATCCATCGGGAAGTCACAGAAACGGTCACGTCGATACTCCTTTGCCTTGGTCGGAAAACACGAAGAAAAATCTTAGCCAAGTGAGTTTGCCAGCTTTCCCTTTCACTCGCCTGAGCGTCCGCGCCGGCAACGGCGGCACACACTGGCACGTCCTTTGACGCGACGGCCATTTTATTTTTAGAGGCACTGGTCTAACGTGGTTCTAATGTAAGCTGAAAATAAGCTTTAAAAAACGAGCTTATCCGGCAAGCGGCGAAGCGCAAGCCGCGCGATTATCCGCGACATCGCGACGCGTATAGATGGATGTCGCGTGAAGCGAAGCGAGGTGATATCTCGGAAACCCACATGTACTGGACGTCTTCGCAGGAAACAACGCCACCACAAACGCACGCACATCACAACCGGTCATTACACAACCGGTCATTAATTGGTAGTGACACCAGTATCTTAAAAAAAACTTCCCTAAATTAATTTGACAACCCTACACTTGTGCGCAGTGTGGATGGCGGCCGTCAAAAACGGTCGGCCGGAAGGACTTGCCAAGTGCATAACGATGCATCCGGCGTGGTCGTCCACGGGACTGAGCGATCGTGATGAAAGACAGGGCACAGGGCGAACATGTTGTTTTTGGGACCGAAACTGGAGACTTACGAATGAACACCAAGCTTCACAAATTGTTGCCGATCAGCGCCGTAGCCGTGCTGTTCGCTACGTTGGCAACGTCCGCAGCAGCCGATGAAGTCGTGAAAATCGGTCACGTTGCTCCGCTGACCGGCGGTATTGCTCACCTGGGCAAAGATAACGAAAACGGCGCGCGGCTTGCGGTCGAAGAGATCAATGCAAGGGGTCTCACGATTGGTGGTCAGAAGGTCACGCTGCAACTGGACTCGCAAGACGATGCGGGCGACCCCCGTACCGCGACGCAGGTTGCACAGAAGCTGGTCGACGACAAGGTCGTCGCAGTGGTCGGTCACCTGAACTCGGGTACAACGATCCCGGCATCGAAGATTTATAGTGATGGGGGCATCGTGCAGATCTCGCCGTCGGCAACGAATCCGACCTATACGCAGCAAGGCTTCAAGACGACGTACCGCGTCGTCGCGACCGATGCGCAGCAAGGTCCGGCGCTCGCGAACTACGCGGCCAAAGGCATGAAGGTGAAGTCGGTCGCTGTGATGGACGACTCGACCGCATACGGCCAGGGTCTCGCGAACGAGTTTGAGAAGACCGCCAAGTCGCTCGGCATCAAAGTCGTGTCGCATGTTGCTACCAACGACCAGGCAGTGGACTTCCGCGCGATTCTGACCAAGATCAAGGGCGAAAATCCCGACGCCGTGATGTACGGCGGCATGGACGCGACCGGCAGCCCGTTCGCCAAGCAGGCCAAGCAGCTCGGCCTGCGCGCGAAGGTTCTGGCGGGCGACGGCATCTGCACGGAAAAGCTGGCCGACCTGGCCGGCGACGCAGCGGACAACGTCGTGTGCTCGGAAGCCGGCATGGCGCTCGAGAAAATGGACGGCGGCGCGGCGTTCCAGGCGAAGTATCAGAAGCGTTTCGGCCAGCCGATCCAGATCTACGCGCCGTTCACGTATGACGCCGTGTATATCATCGTCGACGCGATGAAGCGCGCGAACTCCACCGATCCCGCCAAGATTCTGGCTGCGATGCCGAACACGGACTACAAGGGCGTGATCGGCAAGACGACTTTCGATTCGAAGGGCGACCTCAAGCACGGTGTGATTTCGCTGTACGACTACAAGAAGGGTAAGAAGACCCTGCTCGACGTCGTGAAGATGTAAGCAACCATCGGGTTGAGTGTCTGAAGGTTGTCCGAGCCGAGCGCGCGGCTCCGAAAGGTCCGCACGCTTTTCATTTGCGGCTAGATTTTCCAGCGCTTGAGAATGCGCGGCCCGATCACGGTGATGATCGCGCAGCACGCTGCGACCACGCACAATCCGATCGGCAAGGTGCTGATCTGCGCCACATCGCTGATCAGCACCGGTCCGAACAGCAGGCCGAAGTAGGCGAGCCCGGCGACGTGCGCGCCTGCCGCGAACAGCACGGGCATCATGTTGGCGAGGCCCAAACCCATCAGCGTGAAGCCGGTCATGGTGACGAGCGTATTCGGGAAGACGAGCCCCATCACCATGCCCACGAACGCGAGTCTCGCGCTTGCGAACACGAGTTGCGGCGTGCCGAAACGCGCGCGCACCGCGGAAACGCGCGCGCACCGCGTTGCCGCCGAAGCGTCCCGCCGCCATGCCGAAGCCGAATAGCGCGAGCACCACCAGCAGCAGCCAGTAATACGGCGTGACCAGGATCAGCGCGCCGGACAGCATCATGCTGTCGCCGCCCGCCAGACACGCGTTGCGCGTGCCAGCGCCGATCCACGACGCATTGGTAAGCATCGCGAAAATCGAGTCGCCCGCGACCTCCAGCAACGCTAACGACAACATGCCGGGGCTCAGCGCGAATTTGTCGCGCACGGTGGGAACGTGCACGCCTCACGAGGCGTACATCATTCCGGCGATGAAGAAAATCGCCATGGTCGCGTAGCGGGCGGCAGGCTGCGATGCAGCGCGAGCGCGACGTTGGACTCGCGCGCGGCGTGGGGGGGAAGAGGAGGTCGAGTCGGACACGGGACGCCGTTTCAGAAAATTACCGCCGGACGCGGACGCTTTCGATTTAATCGAACGGCTCGGCGCCACGCTCGGCGGCAGTGCGAAGGGCGCATAGGGTGCGTTAGTATTGAGCGCGTCATCGGCATTCACGGGGCGCTCGGCACGTTCATCGAACTCGCGGAATCGACATGCATATTCCATCGCAAGCCCTGCTTCATCTGCTGCATCGCGCGCCGGAAGGCACGCTCGCCATGCATACGCTTGAGCCCTATCCGACCGCGCTGCCGTTCGCCGTGACCGCGCGCCACGCGCCTATGCTGCTCATCAGCAATCTGGCCGAGCACACGCGCACCTGCAGGCCGATCCACGCGCGAGTTTTCTGGCCGCGCATTCTGCGAGCGACGGCGTGCCCGAAGGGGAGTGTGACCTTGCTCGGCACGTTCGCGCGCACGCCGGCTGAAGAGCACCAAACGCTCGCGCAGCGCTATTTGCGTTACCACCCGGAAGCTGCGCTATCTGGCGCTCGGCGATTTCTCGTTCTAGGCAATGTCGGTCGAGCGCATGCGCTATATCGGCGGATTCGGTACGATGGGCTGGATTGCGGCAGTCGATATCGATCCACTCGCACCACTTTCCACCGGCGAGGAAACGGCACTTTTTGAATGGGCTGACGCTAATCCGGCGCCTCCGGCAGTCCCGAGTTATTGGGGATAGACCGATACGGTTGCGATTTGAAGCTTAAAGGGCTTCGCAATCGTTTTACATTCGACGAAGCGAAAACGACAGCCGAGTCTTTGAAAACCGTGATGCTCGATTGTTTTGCGCGGCGTGTATGAATTTTTGCGAAAACGATGTTTTGTCCGGCACGTTTTCGCCGCCCCTTGGCCGCCGATAAGCAGAGCCTTCCATCGGTGCACAAAGTTCTCATCGCATGGCAATACGCGCTTGCAAATCGGTTCTCGCTGTATATTAGGCGTCTGACCGCATCGCTCTATAAAATAAGAGAAGTTCGGCAAATGGTTCGGCAATTGTTACGAAGAAACCACTTAACCGTAATTACGTGTCTAATCGCACATGCCGCAATAAAAGCTTTTGTGTTAATCTGCGTGCCAATCCGAGGTTATACTCAAAACTGAATAAAGCGAGCGGACCGACTTGCAATCAGCAAACCACCTAGGGAATTGCCATGCCTTCATACAAGGAACTCCTCGCGCAGCGCGAGTCTCTCGAGCGTCAGATTGAAGAAGCTAAAGCGCGTGAATACGCCGAAGTGCTTACTGAGATCAAGCAAAAAATGGCTGACTACGGTATTACGCTGCAGGAGTTGGCTGGCGGCCGTGGCGCTAAAGTCGCGAAAGCATCGCGCGGCGGCCGTTCGGGCGTGGCGCCGAAATACCGTGATCCGGAAAGCGGCAGCACCTGGTCAGGCCGCGGCAAGCCGCCGAAGTGGATTGCCGGGCAGGACCGCGATGGCTTCCTGATCGGCAAGTAAGTTGAATTATCGTAATAAGATGTAATAAAATCGCGCTTTTTAGAGCGCGGTTTTTTGCGGACCGGTGCGCGTGGTGCCCAAGCGAGCGTGCCGTCAACAGGGTTTGTATTTCAAATGCTTTCGGCGAACGTCAAACGCTGGCGTCAACTTCCGTTGCGCATGGTCGATGGAAGTCGATTTACGGATCGCTTTCGAAAATGTGTGGCGGCTGACGTAACCGCGTAAGTGAATGTCGCAGGCACTCCAGGCGGCGGATACCACCGCGACGTACTCGCCAGAGCGCGCTTGCCGGCAGGTAATCGCCGCTGATTATCGTATCCTGAACCGGGCGCAAGTCGGCGCCGAGTCACTGACGAGATTCAGGTCGCGTATTGTCGTTTCGAATCGAGAAACGAACGATGTTGTCGGCGTACATTCTCGTATGTCGGTGCGCAGAGTGATTCGCCACGGAAAGTGCTGTCGCGTCACTTGGAATATTCAAGGTTGAGCTCGGAACCAGGCCGTCAATTTCCACTCATGCTGAAAAAGCGAGTTACGCCGATTCAACGCGAACGCAAACACTTGCGCGTAAGCGTCGTTATTAATTCGGCGGACAATGAACACCACGAGTAAGAAACTCTTTAAATATTGTTTGGTTTTTGCCCAGCAGAGCCCGATGCGCGCTCTTTCGGCGTGCAAAGTCGGGTGACGCACGCCGCCATTCAAGGCACGCTGGCTTCTGGCGACGGCGCATTAAAGCGGCAATTGCGTATCGAACTTGATCTCGCGCAGCACCACACCCGTACGCACTTGCGCTACGGCCGGAATTTTGAAAATCCGGTCATGGAGAAACGTGTCGTAGGCCTTGATATCCGGCGCGACGATTTTAAGAATGTAGCCGGATTCGCCGGTCGTGCTGTAGCACTCGGTGACTTCCGGACAAGTGGCGATTTCACGTTCGAACTGCTCGACGCCGCCTTCGGTGTGCCGTGTCAGATGGATATGCGCGAGCGCACATACGTGCAGGCCGAGCTTTTCGCGGTCTAGCAGCGCGGTGTAGCGCTGGATGACGCCGGACTGCTCCATGTCCTTGATGCGACGCCAGCAAGGCGTGCTGGACAGGCCGACCTGATCCGAAATTTCCTGAACAGACTGGCGCGCGTCCAGTTGCAGAAGACGCAGGATTTTTTGTGAGAACGTATCAAGTGTCAACTGCGCCTCCGTTAGGTTGCGATCCTTGTCTATGTTAGAGGCGCAGAAAAAGGAACGCAATGCAATCCGGCCACACTGAGGTAGTTTCCCTAACTCCTAGCCTTCAGAGCGCGGTTTTACCTTCAGGTGCAGTGCCGGAATCGGACGCGCTGTCATCGTCGGTTTGAGATGCCGCCGAGGCCTGTGCGGCGTGCGTTGCGCGCAGTTCCGCAAGCATGTTGCAGAACAGGGCGCCTTGCTCGATGGCGTCATCCAGTGCCACGTGCGTATGCGGCAACTCATCGAACCAATGCTTCGGCAGGCGCGACTTGATGGCTTTGCGATAAGGCAATCCGGTCATGGTAAAAGCGAGCGTCTTGATGTCCAGTGCCGACCAGGAAACGGGCAGCGCTCGGCGAATCGCATCATGTACCAGAACATATAGGTGAAGTCGAAGCCCGCCGGATAGGCGACGAACACCGGCTTGCTCGCAACTTCTCCACCCATTCGACATAGGCCTTCAGCGCGGTTTCGGGCTTCTGCAATCCTTGCGGCAGGCGGCCCAGGCCTCCGGCTGCGTCTTCCACCAGGCCGCCTGCACCGGATGCGCCGTCGCGTCTTCGAGCGTTTCGAGATTGGCGGAAAACGTGGCGATCAGCTGTTTGTCTGCCGTAAAAGCTGCCGACGCGAAACTCAGCATGGAGTGCGGGCCGGGAATCGGGCCGTCGGCTTCGACGTCGGTGCTGACGTAAATCTCCGGAATGGCGTTCATGCGCGGACTCCATCGCCGACGAAAGGATTAGTGCGACGCTCGTCGCCGAACGTCGAAGCCGGGCCGTGACCGGGCACGAACGTGACGTCATCGCCGAGCAACCACAGATTGTCACGGATGGATCGGATCAGATCGGCATGATTGCCGCGCGGAAAATCGGTGCGGCCGATAGAACCGGCGAACAGCAAGTCGCCCACGAACGCCAACCGATGTTTCTCGCTGAAGAAGACCACGTGACCGGGCGTGTAACCGGGACAAAAATGAAGCAAAAGTTCTGGAACAATGGCTTAAGGCAACGCTGATTAAGTCCACCGCTAGTGCTTGTCAGGTGTTATAGAGCGCACGTGCAAGGAGAAAGGCAAACGACGATGAAGCAGCAGACATGAAGCAGCAGACGCTGGCGATGGCCGCGGATCAAGGTGCGGGGTTCGAGACTTGCCGCAAACGCACGCGACGCGACGAGTTGCTTGACACGATGAACACGATCGAGATTCGCCTCGAGCAGCGCCGTGGACG
>LFLF01000080.1 GCA_001184395.1 Candidatus Paraburkholderia calva
CGCTCGGGCGGCATGAGAGCGAACGTCGAAAAGAATGCGACATTAGCAGCACCTGAATCAACGAAGTCCGGCGTTAAATTAGTTGGGTCTGAACGTCGCGTTGGCTCTTTCGAATGAGTAGGCGCACATTCAAAAAAACTATTTCAACAGCCTGCTGCTAGTCACGCATTACACAACGCTCAAGGAAGAAATGCATGTTCGCTCGCTGTGCGCTTCGCGCCTAGGGGCTGCGCCTTAAAAGCCGTCATCGACAAACACGCTGCGTCCGTGCGCGCGTGGCTGCTTTTGCAGCGGCAGGGCAATGAGGTTACCGAAGTCGCCTTTGGGCAGCACGTCCTGGTTCGGAAAGAGCCGGTCATCGGACGTCAGTTCGAGCTGCTGGGTCCGGGCGCAGGTGTGGCTGATGATGGCTGAGCCTATCCGCTGTGCGTCGCGTACGGCGATACACGGCGAGAAGAAGATCTACGCGTGCGCACCTGCAGTCCCTCATCGGTGAGCGCCACAGAATTCGCGCGGATGACGGGATCGA
Source organism: Candidatus Paraburkholderia calva (assembly GCA_001184395.1). Classification (GTDB taxonomy): domain Bacteria; phylum Pseudomonadota; class Gammaproteobacteria; order Burkholderiales; family Burkholderiaceae; genus Caballeronia; species Caballeronia calva. The sequence goes on from LFLF01000080.1 coordinate 530, forward strand.
AGATGAAGCCTTTCTCGTGCAGCCGGTTCATGGCTGCCCAGTCGAAACTTTTCCATGCACGGTTCTGACCCACAGGTTCAGATGCAGCAATGCGAGCACGACATAGGCGATCGCGTCGGTGTTGATGTCCATCGCCTTTCCTTCAGATCTTACCCGTTGCGCTTCAGCTTCGATAGTTTGCTGGATCGTCATCCGTGGCCGGCAACTGCCTCGAACCGTTCGAGACGGTGCAGATCATCCTTGCGCTGCCGCACACGTCGTTGATAGCTTGCCTCATTTTTCCGGCAGACCAGGCTGTAGGGACGTCCGAGCCTGCTCGTTGTGCAGTCCACGTCATCACATCCGGATTGCCCGATTGATCGCTCGACGTGGCTGCGGGATCCCTCCGCAGCCTTGAAAACCCATTCCTTGCGCGTAGGATCGGCAAGGAATTGTCCGAGTTCGTTGCGTTCGCTGCAATGGACGCACCGGCAGCCAATTGTGTTCCCGCGCGCGAAATCAGCGGGCGGCGCCAGTGGTTGCGCGATACGGCTGGCTGCGCAGATGTGCCACAGAGGCGGCACGCAGGTGTCGAACCGATTCGGTATTGGCCATTCGCGTCCGTCCGCTCAATGTCAAAACTGCCGGCATCACGATGGCGTCCATGTCGAACGAGGCGGGACCCAGTACGTGCTCAACCGTGCGTCCGGCCAGACGCTGCGCGTCGATTTTCTCAAGGGCGGTAACCAGGTCAACGATCAGGTCCGCTCCGATAGGATCCGGCCATTGCAGAAACCGGGCCGCTCAGGACTGGCGCGTTGACCTGTCAGTGTTTCCACGAGCATTTCCGCACACGGATGCGAACGATCCGGGGATCCGGCAAACCACGTGTCTGCTGCCATTCGCGACAGAAGGCCGGCGCAGGCACCCGTTCTCATCTGCGCATTCTGGGGCGATGATCCGTTTAATGAGTCCGGCTGTACGTTCGGGCGGCAGTAACCGGGCAGCACGCGCCAGCGCTTCATTTTCGCTGCCGTGGTAGAGCCACTTGAGCGGCACGTCCGCCATAAACACATCAATGTGCACGATGTCGCGCAACTGCGCCAGGCTCTGAAGCATGACAACGACTCGATTCGCGTTCTACGTCGCGCAGCATGTACCCCGTAAGCGTATGCGCCTCACGCCAGCGGGGCTCGTCCTGGTCTGTGCCGCTTTTTGCCCAGCGTTGCGCCAGATCGCTCAGGTAAGGCAGCGTGACCTCGAGTCCGGCCTGATTGAGTACGACCAACCTGTGTCCACGGGGCGCCATAGCACAAAGGCCGCCCGCCTGACCAGGTCGGACGCGCGGCGCTCGGCCTCCAGCCAGATCGAACGGGCAAAATCACGTACTGTCCGTTCGGCCGGGATCAGGATACGCCGCTCGTAAAGCCAACAGTAAGCATGCTGCACCAGTTCGTCGAGTGCGAGCGATTCGACAGCATCCTGTCGCATCCACGCTTCGAGCCCGTCCAGTTGTCCAGTCTGATCTGCGCAAGACAAGATATTTACACGCCCAGACCTGATGCTTATATTGTGTCTTGTAATGCTGATAAAGCGAGCGCAGTGAGGCATCGTCGGGGTGGGCTGACCAAGCCGCTCGCCGATATAGCGCAGCAACTGACGCTGCAGGGTGCCAACATGGTCCAGCGTGTGGCCGCTGGCCCGCAGAAAGACCAGTTGAATGGCAGCACCGGCGCGTCGGTCACGTCGAAACCGCTCGCCGATTACTGCGATGTCGTCATCGGTCAACGCAAAATAGCGCTCGACATTGAATTCCGACAACCGTGTTGGCAGGCGGTCTTGTCCCACATAGCGAAACTCTAGGCCCGGCATCCCTTACCTCTCGTCAGGGTGGTGCGATCTGAAATCGCGGGCGGGTAGCTTACCGCAGATCGCCCTAAGCCTGCCGACTATGGTCGGAATCGCCCTTAAAGCCTTGTGGGACAAGACGTCGAGACGAAACCGCCAGATTTTGCGCGAAAAGGACGATTACCCAGGTGGTACTGGAGGATGCGCATACCGAGATCGATTGTCTGATCTATCCGGTGTCTGTCGCCGCGGTGCGGGGACTACCGAGCATCGATGGAGGCGACTGGGTGGAGTATCGCGTGTCGCGAGCGTGAATTTAAGGAAGGCGGGGGATGAGGAACGCCGCCGTCCGGCTGACCGGACGGCGGCGCGAAAATGCGGATGCCGCAGAGAAACGCTTATTGGTTGGCGCCGCTGCTCATCGGCTTGCTGTGCGACTTCTTGTGATGCATCGACTTGTGTGACGGCATCTGCGAGTGCATGTTATGCATGCTGTCTTGCTGCGACTGCAGAGTCTGCGCGCGCTGTTCGACGTCAGCAATCTTGCTTGGGTCGGTGCTGATGGTCACGCTTTGATCGCTCTGCGCATAAGCGCCCGCGATCGCGCCAAGGGACAACAGAACAGCCAGGGACACTTTCTTCATTGTTACCTCCTAGTAGTAGTTGCACCCGGGAATCGCCTGTCCGATCCGGTTGCAAAACCTTCATGTATAAGCAAAAAACGCTCCTGCCGCCGTTGCGCAAACGTTCGCTTCGCTCATAATCGCCTGAAATACTACAATTTCGGCGAACCTCGTACGCCAAACGGTTGTAATCCCTATGATAGGCCCAGATTCGGTCAGCGGTATGTCGGTCCTCTCATCCCGGCTCGGATGACCGGATTCGAATCATTCGAGCGGCGAATTAGTTCAGTATCCTAAGCATTGAATCATTATACGTTGCGAAGACGGGTCGTGGCACGCGTCGGTAAGGTATCGACCAGTACAAATGCAGCCAGCGCCATACCCTGAAGCGCGCCATGCCGACGAGTTCGTGCACGACGACTCGCTATTTTCGTAGCTTCTGAAGCGGGGCAACACGGTCACACGATTGTGACGCACGTCCGATAAGCCTGCAGCTCGTAGCCGAACGCATGAAAAGCCGCGAGCGAGCGCCGCATGTGATACGCGGATGTCACCACGATCAAACCGTTGTCATTGCAGGTCCGACAATAGCGCCACGTTCCGCGCGTTCTGATAGGTGTCGAGGCTCTTGTTTTCGCGCGTGAGATCTGCCGGCTTGACGCCTTCGTCGATGACATAGGGCGCGTAGTTGTCGGCCTCCGCCTGCCCGTGGTGCTGCGTGGATCGCTGCCACTCAGGATCCACCTTGCACGTCGCGCCGGACGCGCGATTGCTTGTAGAGCGCCGCCATGGCCGCGATGCGCGGAACCGCGTCCGGTTTCGGCGCGCGCCGAGCCGTTTCGCACCGTTCCGCTGCCCATCAGCACGATCGTCGTGTTCCGGGCGAAGCTCGGCACCGAATCCCGCGCGTAACTGCGTTGCGCCCAATCCAGCAGCGGCGAGGCGAACCAGCCCGCTCCGAAGGCCCATACGAGCAGCACGGTGACGATGACAATTTGTGTACGACGGCGTCGCCAAAGCGCAAACAATGCAAAAAAAAGCAGCAATGAGGTGAATAGAACCAATTTGATTGGGGTAACGTATGGGTTTCGGAACAAACGGTTCCGTCATCGCGTGTTCGGGAACGCATCGGCGGATGTCGCAGTAAAGCGCGCGATCAGTGCGCTCTCAACAGGGGCTTGTACTCAACGGGGGCTTGTAATAAAGCAGCACCTAACGCAAGCGGCGGCCAAACATTCGACCTGAGTGTGTCTGATTCATCAGAGCGAAATTCGGCGCGCCGCGTTTAGTCGACGTCGTCGCGGACTGACTGTACGCGGCTCGTCACGAGCGTCGTCACGGCTGCACAGGAAGAAACCACGAGATGATCACCTATTCTAACGAAGCCGTACTCGAAGCACTTCGCCGCGCGCAGTATCGTCAGGTTCCCTGGGCCAAGCGTCCCAACGTCTTCGCTCTCTTACGCGCGCTCGGCTTGCTCGAACTCGCGCGCCAACGCACCGTCGCTCCTGCTCCAGGTTTTCACGCGCCCGTCGACATTGCGGTCGTGACCGACCGCGGCAAGAACGAATTTTTGCGCCTCTCGCGCGACGAGCGTTCCATCGACTGGGATCTGAGACGGTCCGAGCCTTACACCTTCGGGGGGCAGGAAGCGGTTCTGGAGGCGCGCGTCTAACGATGCCCGGTGCGGATCTGGCGCTCGGCGCCTTTCGTGCTCATATGTATCGTCGTAGGTAATCCGACCTTTCGCGGTCAGGGGGTGTTGTTGCCGCGCAATTCACGCGAAGCCGGCATGGTGGGCGCGGGAGGATCCGCTATGCGCCTATTTGATTTGAATAGAGACGAAAAAAAGCCCGCGTCGCGCGGACACGGGCAGACCGGATTCCACTGTTGCCACGCTGTGCTCATGCCAAGGTATGTGCCCGGGATGTGCTGAAGTGGTTCCATCGAACCTGGTATGCACTGTTTCGGCGAGTAAACATCGCAAGAAACTAATGATGTGGGATGTGGCGAGCGTTCGTCCCGATCGGAATAGGGCCGTGCGCACACGTTGCTGGCAATATTGCCGCGCAGATCACCGCGCGGCGCGGGCGACGTCAGATCACGCGCGCGTCATGTCCTGCGGCGCACCGCCGACGCTCTTGCGGCAAATCGCGGATTCGGCGCGGGCGGCGGCTGAGCCTGGGCTGCTGCCGTCGCGCTCGTAAGTGCGCTGAGCACACCTGAGACGAGCAGTATCGATACCTTCATGATGAGTGTCCTCAAGCTCTCGTGAAGCCTGTTCGGTCACTGATCAAAGTAAGGCGAGCGGCGTCTCACCGCTGTAAGCATTGGTAAAGAGATGTTTCGTGGGTGAATGAAACGCATTGCTTTCGTTCGCGTGCTTCCGTTCAATTGCTTCAGGCGCGACCGAACCGCATCTCACGGACGCAAGCGGTTCGACTCGAAGGGAAGGGCGAAAGGCGCGGGACGAACCCGGCGTGACGGAAGCAAGCGTATCCAGTACGAAACAGTACGAAAGCGAAGCCGGTGAAACTCAACCATGACCGGCTTCGGTGCAGCGGATGCTCAGGCCATCTTGGCCGGTGCGCGTCACGATTCCGGGTTGGTCCTCCAGAACGCGCCACGCAGGCTATCGCGGCTTGGCGGCGCGGGCAGCTTGACCGCACTCGAACCGATGCGGCCACGCAGCGACAATTCGCGGCCGTTGCTCGACAGCCGCTTCCGATTTCTGCGAGCGTGCCGTCGCTTGCCATTCGTCGAAACGGCGGCGGCAGGTGGGCGGCGAAGGAAACGGCCCGGCAGCTTCGACCAGCCTTCACCCGTGGACAACACCCACAGCACGGCGTTGACGACCGACCGCGCCGTTCGCTGCGCGCCGGCTCGGAACAGAACAACGCCTCAACCAGCGCCCCACTCGTTATCTCTCAAATCGTCGAACAGTACCATATCTCACCTCAGCGAAGTTAACCTCGGTGCGCTGCCCCGCGCCGCGCACTCTGGCCGGAATCCGATGAACGAATACCAGGAGAGGTCGAAGCGGCTGCGGAAACGATTTTCGAAATGACCGCGTAGCCCCAACCTCTGTGCGCAATGAAAAGCGAGAACCGTGCCATGTTGCCCATGAAACCCGGGAGAGCCGCATGGCAGTAGGCTGACGCGATGCCAGCGCGGCCCGTACGAGACCCGAATTGGATTGATTAAGACGGGACAATCATCAATTAAGTGCAGTAGGCCCATCCAGCGTGCGTCTGCGGGCTTTCTTTATTGTACTGCAGCGAAACGCTCGTTCGGTGCGTCATTCGCTGTCGCAGGCGATATGATTTCGCATGAAACAGGCAATTGATGAGTAGTTGATATGAACGCGCCACTGAATGTGACGTTACGGCAGCTAAGGGTCTTTATCGAGGTTTTCGAGGTTTCGAAGCTGCGCAGCTTCAGCCGGACGGGCGACGAGATCGGCTTCAAGCTGATCGACCGCACCACCCGCGACGTGCAATTGACCGACGTCGGTGTGAATCTGGTCGGCACGGTGTCGCGCCTGCTGGCGGATCTCGACGAAGCGCTGCGCGAGGTTCGCGATCTCGGGCAGCAGAAACGCGGGCGCGTGATCGCGGCGTGCCTCGCGCAATTTCCCCTCGTCACCATGATTCTGCGCGACGACGTCCAGTCCGACGTGCTGCGCAAGGTCAAGTCGGGCGAAGTGGATTTCGGCGTGGTGATCGGCCCGTTTCCCTCCGATGATTTGCTCGGCGAGCCTGTGATGACCGACTCGTTCTGCCTGGTCGCTCGCGGCGCTGCCCGCGCGCGCCGAAGAACTGGGCTGACCGTCCGGATATCTCGAAAACATGGCCGTCGCGTTAGACTTGCCTTTTCTTAGACGAGGCGGACGATGAGCGAATCGGCGGGAGCGGTGAGCGCGGAACTGGGCGAATTGATGGGCGCAGCCACGAACGGCGCGCCTGGCGCACCGAACGCGCGCGACGCGGGCTTCGGCGTGCCGGACGTGCTGCCGTTCTGGTTCGGCGAATCGGATCGCGGCACGCCGCCGTTCATTCGCGATGCCGCGAGCCGCGCGCTCGCCGACGGCGCAACCTTCTATACGCACAATCTCGGCATCGCGCCGCTGCGTGAGGCGCTCTGCCGCTATGTCAGCGGCCTGCACGGCGCAACGTCGGCCGGACTTCGCCGTGACGAGCGCGGGCGTGAATGCGCTGATACTGGCCGCGCAACTGGTTCGTCGTCTTTCGTGCAGCAGGCGGGCATCGTCGCGGCCGAAGAGGGCGAAACGTTCACGCAATCGCTCGTCGATGACCTGCGCGCCAGCCGCGATCACCTCGTGCACGCATTGCAGGGCATCGAAGGCGTTGACGTGCGCGCCCCGGACGGCGCGATGTACCTGTTCCTCGCTGCCCGGCGTCGCGCGCAGTCTCGATCTGTGCAAGCGGCTGGTGCGCGAGGCGCGCCTGGGCGTCGCGCCGGGCAGCGCGTTCGGCGCGGAAGGCGAAGGTTTCGTGCGTTGGTGTTACGCGTGCGATCCGGCGCGGCCTGAACTGGCACGGCGCCGCGCCAGGACGCATCACCCGAAATGAGTCCCGGCGCGGAAATTTGATTCACCTTTACGCCCCGATGCTTTTTGCGTAATATGGAACGCACTTATGCGCTTTCGTTCAGGAAAGTGTCACCTCGTCCGGCAAGATGGCCCGGCGGTTCGCTCACCGACCGCCCAAGTTTGCCTCTCCCCGGTGCGTGCTCCCAATCAATATGACCGATCAGAAATCGGGCGAGCGCATCTTGATACTCCGCGTACAGGTTTTACGTCAGCAGCGCTTGATTGTGGCGCTCGAACCTGCTTAAGCTCGATTCGTATCGGATCATTGACTATATTCGTATCGGATCATTGAAAGGTTGGTCCAAGCTGCATGAATACTCAAGAGGCGAAAATCGTCCTCGAGACTGCATTGATTTGCGCGCAGGAACCGCTGCGGCTGAGTGATTTGCGTAAGCTATTTGCCGACGACATTTCGGCGGATACCGTTCGTACCTTGCTCGAAAGCCTCCAGGCGGACTGGTCGGGCCGCGGCGTCGAACTGGTCGCGCTTGCGACGGGCTGGCGCTTCCATAGCAAGCCGGCGATGTGGAATTACCTCGACAGGCTGCACCCGGAAAAGCCGCCGAAATATTCGCGTGCGGTGCTCGAAACGCTGGCAATCATTGCTTATCGGCAGCCGGTTACCCGGGGCGATATCGAAGAAATCCGTGGCGTGACGGTCAACACGCAAGTCGTCAAACAGCTGGAAGATCGTGGCTGGATCGAAGTGATCGGTCATCGCGACGTGCCGGGGCGTCCCGCGCTGTACGCCACGACCAAGCAATTCCTCGACGATCTCGGCCTGATCGCGCTCGACGAACTGCCCGCGCTGGATAGTCCGCCCGCGCAATTCGAAGCTGCGCTGCTCGCGCAGCATTCGATCGATTTTCCGGAGGGCGTTTCGTCGACCGCCACGGCCGACGAAACGCCAGCCGTTCTCGCCGCGAACGGGGAACACGAGTCGGCGGCATCGGTCAACGCTGAAGCCGCGGTCGAAACGGCGGCGCACGATGAAGAGCGAGAATCGCACGAAGTGCACGAAGCGGCCGCTGAACTCGTCGAACCGGGGCGCTCGCAGGACGAAATACAGCAAAACGAAGGACTCGGAACGGAACATGCGTGAGCGGAATTGGGCGCCGAGTCGCCGGCCGCCGCCGGGCATCATCCGCAGCCGCTGCAACCGGCGCATGAAGCCGAAGCAGTGCACGGCCGTGCCGAGCCTCCGGCGAATGGCGACGAGCATGTGACCGATTCGCCCGAACCCCGGTCTGAAGGCATCGCTTTGGACGACGCTTCCGAAGAACCGAAGGGTGCGACGCGCCTGACGCCCAGAATCATGTGCATGGCCCCTGAACCGGCCTTCCGGCTCTCCAAAAAAAGATTTCGAGAGACGATCAGCCGGATCGGTCAGCGGAAATTTTTGACGCACCCGCGATGGGCGCGCGATTCGACATTTGAGGTTGTTTTGACACACTCCCACGACAGCGATTCGCCTGAATCCGCGCGCGCCGCGCATGCCGCGGACGCATCCGAGTCAGCCGATGCCGGCGAACGCACGCGCGACGAGCGCATCGACGAGAGCGACGAAGGCGACGACCGGCCGCGCCGCGGCTTGCGCCGGGGTCCGCGCAGCCTGATCGCGCGCCGCCGCGCTGTCGCCAAGACGAAGGGCGCCGAGGGCGCGCGCGTGCCGAAGGCAATGGGCGAAGGCGCGCCGCAGGACGGACGCAAGAGGAGCCCGCGCCGCGAGCGTGCACCCGCCGAGGGCGCAGTCGAAGCCGCGAGCGTGACGGAAGAGATCACGGCGCAGCCCGCGCTGGCGCGCGAGGGCGGACGTCGCAAAGGCCAGGGTCAGGGTCAGCAGCAAAAGCGCGGCAAGCGCAACGATGCGACCGCGGCAGCCATAGACGCCGCGCCCGCCGCAGCCGAAGACGATCTGTTTGCCTACGTGGCCTCGCCCGCGTTCGATGCCGACAACAACGCCGCCGGCATGCGCGCGCCGATGCTGCGCCGTGGCCGCAACGCGCCGCAAAAACGCGTGCTCGAGCCGGACGACGACGCGCCGAAGCTTCACAAAGTGCTCGCGGATGCGGGCATGGGCTCGCGCCGCGACATGGAAGAGCTGATCATCGCGGGCCGCGTGTCCGTGAATGGCGAGCCGGCGCACATCGGGCAGCGCATTCTGCCGACCGATCAGGTGCGCATCAACGGCAAGCCGATCAAGCGCAAGCCGTCGTCCAAGCCACCGCGCATTCTTCTGTATCACAAGCCGACCGGCGAAATCGTCAGCCATGCGGACCCGGAAGGGCGTCCGTCGGTGTTTGACAAGCTACCGTCGATGAAAACCGCCAAGTGGCTCGCGGTCGGTCGTCTCGACTTCAACACGGAAGGCCTGCTGTTGCTGACGACGTCGGGCGATCTGGCGAACCGCTTCATGCATCCGCGCTACAGCGTCGAACGCGAGTATGCGGTGCGCGTGGTCGGACAGTTGTCCGAGGCCATGAAGCAGAAGCTCCTTAAAGGCGTCGAACTCGACGATGGCCCCGCCAACTTCCTGCGTATTCAGGACGGTGGCGGCGAAGGCACGAACCACTGGTATCACGTGGCGCTTGCCGAGGGCCGTAATCGCGAAGTGCGCCGCATGTTCGAAGCGGCGGGCCTGATGGTGAGCCGCCTGATCCGCACGCGCCATGGCCCGATCGCGCTGCCGCGCAGCCTCAAGCGCGGCCGCTGGAAAGAACTCGAAGACAATCAGGTGCGCAGCCTGTTGGCATTGGTCGGGCTGAAGGTGCCGACTGCCGAGAAGGGCCGCCGCAGTTCTGCACCGCGCACCCAGCCCGATCCGATGCAGACCTCGATAGGCTTCCTCACGCGGGAGCCGGTGCTCAGTTCGCACTCGCGCATGGCGCAGCGCACGCCTGGCACGGGCGGCAATGCTCGGCGCGGTGCGTCGGCGGGCGGTGCGGCGGGTTCGTTCGGCCTTGGCGGCGTGGGTGGAATGTGCGGCTTCGGCGGCAACACCGGCGGCGCGGGCCGTCGCGGTCGCGAAGTCAACGGCAATCGCGCCGTCAGCGAGCCCAACGGTAATCGCGCAAACAACGATCGCGGCGATCCGCGCGGCGGCGCGCCGAATTCGAACGGTCCGGGCAAGCGCGCGGCGGGCGGCAATGGCCAACCGCGCGGCAATCGCCAGGGCGGCGCGGGTGGCCGGGGTGGTCAGCGCAATCGCTCGCACGGGCACTGATCGGTCCGCTATAGGGTGGACGAAGCCGAAGGTCACGATAGACCTTCGGCCGCATTTCCCTTCGGCCACATTTCAAAAGGCCTCGCGCCGCATTACCTTGTTTGCCAAAAAATGATGTCATAGCGCGCAAACGGGGCTAATGGGCTGAAACAGGGCCGCTATGTTTGCGTTTATCGCAAAAAATGGCTAAAATTAAAAAGTTTTCTCTCGCTGGGCAGGTAGCGTAGTTTTATTCTGCTGCCCGGGTGCGACCTCGGTTGAAAAAGATGGGCGTTGGCCCATTTTTTCGGGGGCTTTTCGGTTCGGCATCTCGGGAGCAGGGGTGCGCGCCCGCAGGAGAGGGCGCTCGCCCGCAGGTGTTTCGGCGTGAGCGCGCGAACACCTTGGATTTACTGTGCAACTGACAGAACTGATTGAAACCACGGTCTCGGGCCTGGGCTACGAGCTTGTCGATCTCGAACGTGCGGGAGGCGGCATGTTGCGTATCTATATCGACCAGCCGGCCGGCATCGCCATCGAAGACTGCGAGAAGGTCACGCGTCAGCTCCAGTATGTCCTCGAAGTCGAGAACATCGACTATGACCGGCTCGAAGTATCGTCGCCGGGACTCGATCGTCCGCTCAAGAAGCTGGTCGATTTCGAGCGCTTCGCGGGCAGCGAAGTCGTCATCACCTTGAAGAAGAAGCCGCTGGACGGACGCAAGTCGTACCGCGGTATTTTGCACGCCCCCGAGGGCAACACCATCGGATTGGAATTTGAAGGGAAGGACGGCGCCGCGATGCTCGATTTCACGCTCGCGGACCTCGATAAAGCTCGTCTCGTCCCCAAAGTTGACTTTAGGAGCCGCAAAACAATGAGTCGCGAAGTTTTGATGCTGGCGGATGCGCTGGCGCGCGAAAAGAACGTCAACAAGGACGTGGTGTACGCAGCACTCGAAGCCGCGCTGGCTTCGGCAACGAAGAAGCTGTTCGAGGAAGACGTCGATATCCGCGTGGCGATCGACCGTGGAAGCGGCGAGCACGAGACTTTCCGCCGTTGGCGCGTGGTGCCGGACGAAGCTGGCCTGCAGGAGCCGGATCAGGAAATCCTGCTGTTCGAAGCGAAAGAGCAGAAGCCCGAAGCCGAGGTCGACGACTTCATCGAAGAGCCGATTCCGTCTATCGAATTCGGCCGCATCGGCGCGCAGGCCGCCAAGCAGGTGATCCTGCAGAAGGTGCGCGACGCTGAGCGCGAGCAGATCCTGAACGACTTCCTCGAGCGCGGCGAGAAGATCATGACCGGGTCGGTCAAGCGTCTGGACAAGGGCAATTTCATCGTGGAATCGGGCCGTGTCGAAGCGCTGCTGCGCCGCGACCAGCTGATCCCGAAGGAAAACCTGCGCGTGGGCGACCGTGTGCGCGCGTATATCGCCAAGGTGGACCGCACGGCGCGTGGCCCGCAGATCGAATTGTCGCGCACCGCATCCGAGTTCCTGATGAAGCTGTTCGAACTCGAAGTGCCGGAAATCGAGCAGGGCCTGCTAGAAATCAAGGCGGCCGCGCGCGATCCCGGCGTGCGTGCGAAAATCGGTGTGATCGCCTATGACAAGCGGATCGACCCGATCGGCACGTGCGTGGGCATCCGCGGTTCGCGCGTCCAGGCGGTGCGTAACGAGCTCGGTGGCGAGAACGTGGACATCGTGCTATGGTCAGAAGATCCCGCGCAGTTCGTGATTGGCACCCTCGCGCCGGCAGCGGTCCAGTCGATCGTCGTCGATGAAGAAAAGCATTTGATGGACGTCGTCGTGGACGAGAACGAACTCGCCGTCGCCATCGGCCGCGCCGGCCAAAACGTGAGACTCGCGAGCGAGCTCACCGGCTGGCAGATCAATATCATGACACCGGACGAATCGGCGATGAAGCAGAACGAAGAGCGTGGCAAGTTGCGCGATCTGTTCATGGCGCGTCTCGATGTGGACGAGGAAGTCGCCGACATCCTGATCGACGAAGGCTTCACGAGCCTCGAAGAAATCGCCTACGTACCGCTCAACGAGATGCTCGAAATCGAAGCGTTCGATGAAGACACGGTGCACGAGCTGCGCAACCGGTCTCGCGACGCATTGCTGATTCAGGCCATCGCCAACGAAGAGGAGGTCGAAGGCGTCGCGCTCGATCTGAAGAGTCTCAAAGGCATGGACAACGAGCTGCTCGCGAAGCTCGCCGAGCATCAGATTCAAACCCGCGACGACCTCGCGGCGCTCGCAGTAGATGAATTGGTCGAGATGACCGGAATGCAAGAGGATGCCGCTAAGGCGTTGATCATGAAAGCACGTGAACACTGGTTCCAGTGAGAAATGACCATGCCGCACTGATATTTGGCGGCCAGTTCGGCCGCGTGACTTCGATCTAACCGCAAGGAAATATCCTTGCACCAAGAGGAATGAATGGCGAGTAACAACGTAGCCCAATTTGCCGCGGAACTGAAAATGCCTGCAGGCGTGCTGCTGGAGCAACTGCAGGCGGCTGGCGTCCAGAAAGCGAGCGCGAACGACGACCTGTCCGAGACGGACAAGGCGCGTCTGCTCGATCATTTGCGTAAGTCGCACGGTTCCGCCGACGCCGACAAGCGCAAGATCACTCTGATCTGCCGGCATACGTCGGAAATCAAGCAATCCGACGCAACGGGTAAAGCTCGCACCATTCAGGTCGAGGTGCGCAAGAAGCGTGTGTTCGTGAAGCGCGACGAAACCGGCGCCAAGCAGCCGGAAGTGGCGGCGAATCACGTCGAAGAGCCGAAAGTCGACGAGGCCGAACTCCAGCGTCGCGTGGAAGAAGCGCGTCTGGCCGCCGAACAGCTCGAGCGCGAAGAGCGTGAGCTGAAGGAGCGTCAGGCGAAGCTCGAGCAGGAAGAAGCCAAGCGCCGCGCCCGCGAAGAAGCGGCTGAAGCCGAGCGCAAGAAGCAGGAAGACGAAGCGGCGCGCCGGGCGGCTACTGCGGTTCAGGCTGCGGAAATCTCGCGTGCAGCACAGGCCGCGCGTCAGGAAGCGCGCGCTCAGGTGACGGCCGACGCGAAGGCCGAAGAAGCCATGCAGGAACCGAAGGAAGACAAGGCCGCGCGCGAAGCTGCCGAAAAGGCAGCGGAAGAGAAAGCCGCGAGCGAACGCGCCGCGCAACGCGAAGCCGCCAAGAAAGCGGAAGAAGATGCGCGCGCCGCGTCCGAGAAGACGCGTCTCGAGCAGGAGCAAATCGCGAAGCGTCGCGCGGCGGCCGAGGCCGAAGCACGCGCCATTCGCGAAATGATGAACACGCCGCACAAGGCGCAAGTGAAGGTGCCGGAACCGGCGGCGCCCGCTGCGAAGCCGGCGGAAGCGGCCGCGGCCAAGGCGGCGGAAGCGAAGGGTACGCTGCACAAGCCCGCGAAGCCGGAAGGCGCGCAGGCCGCGCGTCCGGCGCCGGCGGCTGGCGGCGCGGCGGTGCCTTCGTCGACTGCACCGGCAGGCGCGGGCGACAAGAAGAAGGCTGGCGGCAAGGGCGGCTGGTCGCAGGATGACGCATCGAAGCGTCGCGGCATGAAGACGCGCGGCGACACCAGCGGCGGTGTCGATCGCGGTTGGCGCGGCGGTCCGAAGGGTCGCGGCAAGCATCAGGAACAGACGTCGTTCCAGGCACCGACTGAATCGATCGTCCGCGAAATCCACGTGCCGGAAACCATCTCGGTGGCGGATCTCGCGCACAACAAGATGTCGGTCAAGGCTTCGGAAGTCATCAAGGTGATGATGAAGCTCGGCCAGATGGTCACGATCAACCAGGTGCTGGACCAGGAAACGGCGATGATCGTCGTCGAGGAACTGGGGCATCGCGCGGTCGCGGCGAAACTGGACGATCCGGAAGCCCTGCTGATTGAAGGCGAAGCCACCGAAGACACGGCGGAGAAGCTGCCGCGTCCGCCGGTCGTCACTGTCATGGGTCACGTCGACCACGGCAAGACCTCGCTGCTGGACTACATCCGTCGCGCGAAAGTGGCGGCAGGCGAAGCGGGCGGCATCACGCAGCACATCGGCGCCTATCACGTCGATACGCCGCGCGGCGTCATCACCTTCCTCGATACGCCGGGTCACGAGGCATTCACAGCCATGCGTGCGCGCGGCGCGAAGGCAACCGACATCGTCATTCTGGTCGTGGCAGCGGATGACGGCGTGATGCCGCAGACGAAGGAAGCGATCGCCCATGCAAAGGCGGGCGGCGTACCGATCGTCGTCGCGATTAACAAGATCGACAAGCCGGAAGTCAACCCGGACCGCGTGAAGCAGGAACTCGTCGCGGAAGGCGTGTTGCCGGAAGAGTACGGCGGCGATTCGCCGTTCATCGAAGTGTCGGCGAAGACCGGCAAAGGTATCGACGACCTGCTGGAAAACGTGTCGCTGCAAGCCGAAGTGCTGGAACTCACCGCACCGGTGGAAGCCGCTGCCAAGGGTCTCGTCATCGAAGCCAAGCTGGACAAGGGCAAGGGCGCGGTCGCGACCATCCTTGTGCAATCGGGCACGCTGAATCGTGGCGATGTGGTTCTCGCGGGTAGCGTGTACGGCCGCGTTCGCGCCATGCTGGACGAAACCGGCAAGCCGACCAAGTTGGCCGGTCCGTCGATCCCGGTGGAAATCCAGGGGCTGTCGGAAGTGCCGGCGGCGGGCGAGGAAGTCATCGTGTTGCCGGACGAGCGCAAGGCGCGCGAAATCGCGCTGTTCCGTCAGGGCAAGTTCCGCGATGTGAAGCTGGCCAAGCTGCAGGCCGCCAAGCTCGAAAACATGCTCGAGCAGATGGGCGAAGGCAAAGTGCAGAACCTGCCGCTCATCGTCAAGGCGGACGTGCAGGGCTCGCAGGAGGCACTGGTGCAGTCGTTGCTCAAGCTGTCGACGAGCGAAGTGCGCGTGCAGATCGTGCACAGCGCGGTTGGCGCGATCAGCGAGTCGGACGTCAACCTCGCGACGGCCTCAAAGGCGGTCATAATCGGCTTCAACACGCGTGCGGATGCACAGGCGCGCAAGGTGGCCGAGGCGAACGGCATCGACATCCGCTACTACAACATCATCTATGACGCTGTGGATGAAGTGAAGGCGGCAATGTCCGGCATGCTCGCGCCGGAGAAGCGCGAGACGGTGACGGGTACGGTCGAGGTGCGTCAGGTCATCCGTGTTCCGAAGGTCGGTCTGATCGCGGGTTGTATGGTCACGGACGGTGTGGTCAAGCGTTCCTCTTCGGTGCGCGTGATCCGCAACAACGTCGTGATCCACACCGGCGAATTCGATTCGCTCAAGCGTTTCAAGGACGACGTGAAGGAAGTGCGTCAGGGCTTCGAATGCGGTATGTCGATCAAGAACTTCAGCGATATCGTCGAAGGCGATCAGTTCGAAGTTTTCGAAGTGACCGAAGTGGCTCGTACGCTGTAATGTGCTGAGCCGCTCGCATGAGGGCGGGTTGGGCCGGATGGCTCGCTCCGCCCTTTTTTGCTTGCAGCGGCCGGACAAAGATAGGAAACGACACCATGGCAAAACGACGGACATCCACGAACCGCAACGTGCAGATTGCGGACCAGATTCAACGCGATCTCTCCGAACTCATGCGCGAAGTGAAAGACCCGCGCATCGGCATGGTGACGATCCAGAGCGTCGAGCTCACGCTCGACTATGCGCACGCAAAGGTCTATTTCACGACGCTGACCGGCGATCCACAGCAGACGCAGGAAGGGCTGAATCACGCGGCGGGGCATCTGCATAACCTGCTGTTCAAGCGCCTGCATATTCATACGGTGTCGACGCTGCATTTCCATTACGACAAGACAATCGAGAAGGCCGTCGAGATGTCGCGTCTGATCGACGAAGCGAATGCCACGCGTGCGAAAGACGCCGACGATGAGGAAGGCACGTAATTCATGAGCGGTTCGGAGAAACAGGCGCGGCCGAAGATTCCGCGCCGCGCGCTGGATGGGGTGCTGCTGCTGGACAAGCCGCTCGGTTTGTCGAGCAACGATGCATTGACTCGTGCGAAGCGGATTTATCTGGCGAAGAAGGCGGGGCACACGGGCACGCTCGATCCGCTGGCGACGGGCTTGCTGCCGCTATGTTTCGGCGAGGCGACGAAGTTTTCGCAAGACCTGCTCGAAGCCGACAAGACCTACGAGGCGACGATGCGCTTGGGCATCCGCACGACGACGGGCGATGCGGAGGGTGAGGCCATCGGCACGCGCGATGTGACCTGCGGTGAACCGATGGTCGTCGAAGCGATGAAGCGCTTTCTCGGCGAGATCACGCAAATCCCGCCGATTTACTCCGCGCTCAAACGCGACGGCAAACCGTTGTACGAATACGCCCGCGCGGGGCAAACCGTGGAACGCGAAGGGCGCCAGGTGACGATTCACGCATTGCATTTGATCGCGTGCGCGTTGCCCTTGGTGACGTTTCGCGTGACGTGCAGCAAGGGAACGTATGTGCGGACGCTGGCCGAGGACATCGGTGAAGCGCTCGGATGCGGTGCGCATTTGACAGCGTTGCGTCGTACGGGCATCGGCGCGTTAACACTGGAGCATGCAGTGACGCTGGATGCTCTGGGCGAGTTGGACGAGGCGGAACGGGATGCGCGGCTTCAGCCTGTGGATACGCTGCTTTCCACATTCCCGGCCGTCCGTCTCGACGACGAAGCAACGAAACGTTTCCTGCACGGTCAGCGCTTGCGTCTGGCCGATGTGGCAAAAACGCGTCTCGAAGATAGCCGCGTGCGTGTCTATGCGCAAGAGGGCGGACGATTTTGGGGCGTAGCGAAAGTGGGTGAGGGCGTGCTGGCACCGGAACGTCTGATCGTGACAGCGCACAATAAAGAAGAGCCCGGAAATTCCGGGCTCTTCTACATTCAAGGCGCTATGATCCGATGATCAATGTGCCGCCGAAGCCGCCGCTGCCGAATTTCCGCCGCCCGCGCGCTCGGGCCGCGTAATCCAGATCAGCACGATCAGCGCGACGAAAATCCCCGCCGAAATATACAACATGTCATCGACGCCCAACTGTGCGGCCTGCTGCGTCGCCATGCTGTTGAACAGGCCGATGCTCTGATCCTGCGACATGCCGAGCGACTGCATCTGCTGCAACGAGTTGTTGAAGGTCGGATTGAACGAGTTCGCGCCTTCGACCAGTTGCACGTGATGCACGATCGAGCGATGCTCTCACGCCATCGAGAAAATCGACGTGCCGATGCCGCCGCACATGATCCCCACGAATTCGACAAACCCGATGCTGCCGGAATGCGATGCCCCGGCAGACCCGACAGCGTGATCGACACGAGCGGAATGAAGAAGCCCGCTATCACGATACCCTGAATCGTAAGCGCTAAAACCAGCCCGCCTATCTTGTCGGCTTTTAAGAGTGACGATTGCGTCCGCAACCTACATTGGGGACGCAGGCCATAAGCGATGATGAGTTTGACTTTCTGCCACTCCGAGTCATTCGAGAATGCTCCAACGGCAAACGAAGGTACGACCCTGACGGGAAGCGCCGACTGATTGAGGCGTGCTTGCAACCGGGCGCGTCAATCGCTGGGTTCGCACTCAGGGCTCAGGTG
>LFLF01000081.1 GCA_001184395.1 Candidatus Paraburkholderia calva
CATCCCGGCTTGGGCTGGGCACAAGAGCTTCGTGCCAAAGACCAGATCGGCTGACGACTCGTCGCCCGATGGCGGTGGCAGTTCTCAAGAGAACTGGCATGGCGAGAAACGTAGCAACGACACTCATGAATCCAGCCGGGCGCGATGCTTTGCTACATGGGGCACGTAGGCGGCGGCGCCCGGCGGCGCCATTAGTCAGCGCAAACGCAAATGCATTGAGCAGGTTGTTTGGTTGGAGCAAGACAGTCGGGAGGATTCGGCAGGCGATGTATCGAGGACTGAAGCGCGTCGACCAATTCTTTCTGCTGACCCAGGCAGCTTACAACCTGACGCGCATGGGAACGCTGGCCGCTTGGGCGGCATGAGAGCGACCGCCGAAAAGAATGCGACATTAGCAGCACCTGAATCAACGAAGTCCGGTGTTAAATTAGTTGGGTCTGAACGTCGCGTTGGCTCTTTCGAATGAGTAGGCGCACATTCAAAAAGACTATTTCAATAGCCTGCTAAACCGGCAATTCGAGCCCTAAACTTTCGGCGCGCCCCGCACCACGGGGCGCGTGCGTCAGTAGTCGTAGACGTGTTTGACCGTCCACTGTTTGTCTTCGGCGCCAGCCAGCAAGGCCGACAAGCCCTTGATCGGCACCAGCATCACCACGCGCGTCGTATGCGCCGGTGTCTCGACCGGTTGCGTAAAGAGAATGCGGCAGTCTTCCGCATCGACGGTATGTCCCTCCGGCACCCACACGACACGAGAATGCTCGAACCATTCCCCGCGGTATCGATGATGTGCAGACCTTGCTTCGCAAGCGCTGTCGCCGCGACGCGGCAAGGCAAGCAGCGCGCGGCCATCGTCGAAGCGTCGCAGCAGCTTGACTTCGGCGGGCGCAGTCCAGTCTTCCGGAAGATCGTCGACCACGACATCGGTCGTTATGCGCGAGGCGCTGTAGGCTGCATGCGTCGCCACCTCGATGATCTTCGCGTAGGCGGCCTTTGCACCGTATTCGCTCGTCAGTGCCACGCACCGCTCCCATTTGCGGACCAGGCCGTGACCCTGCATCGGCACGCCGGTCCAGAGCGTTTTCAGGCGTAAGCCGAAGTCGAACAGATAACACGGCTCCTGGCGAATGAAATCCACGTACTGCTGCGCGGTCTGCGCATCGAAGCGGTCTTCGTCGGTGGCGCGCGAGCCGCCCAGCGCCCAGCTGATCCGGCCTACCGTGTTGCCATACACCGCGCGCATGCCGTACTCGACGGTGGTGCTCGTCGCGATTACCCCGATTATCACGTGATAGCCGGGATTGAACGGATAATCCGCGCGCCATTGCTCACGGGCGACATCGGCGTAACTCGTCCACAGTTGCCCGATGTGACTCACGAACGGAAACTTGTGCGATGGCCGCGACTGCATCATGCGCGCGTACTCAGCAGAGCTATGCATGAGGAACCATTCGGGATACGTCAGCAGGGTCTGCTCGGCACCGCGACGATCCGCGACCGGCACGAGACTCGACGCTTCAGAGGCGCTTTCTCCCGCATGAACGTCGAGCGCGGCCGGCAGACATCGAAGCACGCGTTTCATGCAGAGGCTCCTGGCTTGACCAGGGCCATCAGCAGATTGTCGGTCGGGTCGCCCGATTGAGCGAGCGCCGGATCCGTGAGGCGCAGGCCCGTTGCTTCGACGCGCGCGATTCAGTCGGCGATGCTCGTGAAATGGCGCGCTTCCACCGCATTGTTTTGCCAGCTTTCGCCGAGGCCCGCATTGAACACCGCATGGGCCAGCGAGACGAAGCGATGCATGCGTTCGTCGCGCACATCATGTTCGCGCAGCAGGAACACGCCACCCGGGCGCCATGTGATGCAGACCAATGAAGCACGACATGAGGTCCGCGCTCGCATCCGCCAGCGTGAGCGGCGCGTAGTGATCGAGCGCGGCGAATGCGCCAATCTTGCGGATGCCGCCGCGTTCGACGATATCGACCGGCGAATAACCGGCTTCGGTATCGTGCGCAAGCGTCGTCTTGCCCGCGAGCATCAGATGACGGCGCAGTGCGCTGACATAGCGTCCGATCGTGCCGATCTCGACGTAATCGCGCAAGGCGCGCTTGCCGATGAGCTGCGCGCTTTGCCGGCCCATCACGTCTTTCTGGCGAGCGACGGCAACGCGTGAGTGAGCATCGCCAGACGCAGCGTGACGGCGGGCAAGCCGTTTTGCACCGCGCGATAGATCGCTTTGTCGTCTTCATGCTTCGACGTGCATTGTTTGATGAGCGCGTGCATGCCGTCCGCCGGCACGATATCGAACACGTTGCCGAGAAACGCGTGGAAGCGGTCGGCGCGGCGCGTGTCGTCATAAATGGCGTGGAACAGCGGGGCATCCACAGCATGCGTCGCAGTTGCAGCGCGAGACAAGTAATAGCGGTCCCAAAGCACGCCACGCAACCGATAGTGCGGGTCGATGGCGCGCTTCAGTGCGAAAAGTTCTTTAGCACGCGGATAAGCGCGATGAAACTGCTCGTCCGTCGCATGCATCTGATAAGGCAGATAGTAGGTGCTGCCTACCGCGAGCGCCGCATCGACCAGTTCGCGCGTCCAGATCGCGACGCTTTCTTTCGCGGCGTCGCTCGTTTCCTGCTTGTAGTACAGCACGAAGGCGAAGGTCTCGCCGCGCGTCCACGACATCACCGTTTCCCGGTCCGTAGAAGCATGACGGATCGATACGTTTACGGTATTCACATCGTGCTTGCGCAGGATCGCGCCCAGCGCGGCGGCGAAGCGCTCGAGCGCCGCGACGGAAACGAAGTATTCCTGCAGCACATACGTGCTGCGCATGTGATCGGCCGGCTCGAGTTCGGCGACGTCATAGCCCGCTTCGTAATTGCGCCAGTGCACCGCATTGCGCGCGTAGATCAGTGGATCGTAGAGATATTCGCGGCGCGTCTTGCCGGCGGGCGTTTCGGTGATCGCTCACATCAGGTAACGCGACAGCCGGTGTGCGCTGTTGCGCCCGCGCAGACGCGGCGAGTTCGCAGGCAGGGCGGTTTCGATCCAGTTCACCGCGCGGCCGCTGCCATAGTCCGGCGGATACAGATCGAAGTTATGAAACACCACATCGCGACGGCCGCCAACGTTCTGATCGAACCAGTCGCCGTATTCGTCGACCGTCATCTTGATGACAGGACGCTCGACGCGCGTGTTCGGCACCAGATCGAGTTCCACTTCGGTAACGATGCCCACCGCGCCATAACCGCCGATCGCCGCACGAAACAACTCCGCGTTTTCTGTGCGCGACGCTTCGGCGATGCGCCCGTCCGCGAGTACTAGCAAGATCGCCCGCACCGACGACACCAGCGGCCCATAACCGATATAGTGCCCATGCGCGTTCACCGACAGTGCGCCACCCACCGTGAAGTTCGCGTACGTTTGCATGACCTTGACGGCGAGACCGTGCGGATCGATGACGCGCTGCACATCGCTCCAGCGGATACCGCGGCCTGGATGCGCATGCGCGCTGCCACCGGTTCGAGCCTGAGCACGCGATTCATGCGGCTCAGGTCCAGATGCAACGTGCCCGGGCTGGCCGTCTGGCTGCCCATGCTGAAATATCCGCCGCCGATCGAGACCGGCATGTCGGTGCCGCGCATGAGCGTGGCGACTTCCGTCGTGCAGGCTGGCCGCGCGACGCTCGCCACGAGAATGCGGTTGAGCTCGGTGATGTCGTTGATGGCCTGCATGATGTTCGCCTCGTTTGGAGTGGTGTGAGACGAAGCATCGCATCAGGTATCGAATTTCGCTGCGTTTTGCACTGCGTTTTGCAGTTAGGCGTCGTAGAATGCCACCAAAAGTATTGTGGAATGGTCCTTATGGAAGAGATCGACTCGCTGTGCGCCACCATCAAGCGCGAACTGAAGGCGCGTGGCATGACCTATCGCGATGCCGCGAACGCGCTCGGCATCTCCGAGCCCAGCGTGAAGCGGCTCATTTCGAGCGGTCGCTTCGCCATCGAACGGCTCGCCGATTTCAGCCCCTCGGCCTGACGCTGGCGGAACTGGTGCAAGCCAAGCCGCGGCCGCTTCCACGCCGGCGGTACAGGTGCTGAGCGACGACCAGGAGCGCAAGCTGATCGCCGACGAAACGCTGCTGCTCGTGACCGTCTGCGCGCTCAATCACTGGACCGTCGACGAGATCGTGAACGTCTACAAGCTCACGCGCGCAATGCATCAAGCATCTGCTCGCGCTCGAGCGCATGCATATCGCCGAGCTATTGCCGGGCGACCGCATCCGCTTGCGCGTGGCGCGAGATTTCGACTGGCTTCCGGGCGGCCTGATCTGGCAGTTCTTTCTCGCGCAAGGCCTGCACGATTTTCTGGCGAGCCGGTTTTCGGGGGAGGACGAATCGCTCGAATTCATACATCGCATGCTGATCGCGCCAGCGGTCGTGCCGCTCAAGGTCGAGCTGCGGCGCTTGCGGGCGCGCATGGCGGCGCTGCATGCGGAAGCGGTGGATGTGCCGCTGCGGCAGAAGCACGGCACCGGCTTGCTGCTGGCCTTGCGCGAGTGGGAGCCGGAGGTATTTACCGCGCGGCGTCGTTGATGCTCAGCGCGTCATCCTCGCACGCATCGTTCCGCTGGGGGCGATGCGTGCGATAGCGCGTCATCTTCGAGCCACGACGCAAAGCGCGCGAACGGCGTCCAGTCGTGCCGTTGCTCGGAAAAAATGAGATAGGTCTTCTGCGCGTTGATCGCCGCGTAGCCGCCGATCCGCATCAACTGACCCGAGGCCACTTCCTGTTCGATTGGCACGCGCGGTAGCAGCGCAAGACCGAGGTCCGCGACGTCGGCGCGGATCGCCATGATGAAGAAGTCGAAGAAATGGTCGCTGGCTTCGCGCGGCACGTGACCGGCGCGCATTCGCTTCACGTCATCCATGCGGCGGGAAGATCGCGCGTGTGGATCCATGGCATCGAGGCGATCACGTGTTCGTCGGCCTCGTCGGTGATCTCGTTGGCGAAGGAGGGCGAGGCCACCATCCACACTTCGTCGTCGGCGAGCAGCACCTTGTTCGTGAGTCCCGGCAGAGGCGCGAGTCCCGGCAGGGGCGATTGCTCGAAGTGGATCGCGGCGTCGAAGTTGAGGTCGTGGAAGTAGGTGGGCTGATCGCGTCCCGTGAGCCGCACCTGAATGTTCGGATGCGCGCGATGAAAGCCCGGCAGACGGGGCACCAGCCATTGCAAGCCGAAGGTCACGCCGACCGCCACGCGCAGCGTGGAGCATTCGCGATTGGCGACCAGTTGCAGCGTGTCCTGCCTGATCTGCTCCAGGTTCACGCGAATGCGGTGCGCGTAGTCCGCGTCCGCATCGGTCAGTACGAGCCGCTGGCTCACGCGCCGGAACAACTTGACGCTGAGGCTCGCTTCGAGTTCGTTGACCTTCTGGCAGATGGTGCCGTGGGTCTGCTGCAATTCGGCGGCGGCCTCGAAAGCTCTGATGACGCGCTGACGCTTCGAATGCCTGCAACGCCGTCAGACTGGGAATTCCTCGACGCAATGACACGGCCGGACCTCCATGAGATGTCCGCTCATTCTAGGCCATGCCCGTCGCGGGCACGCGCCGCCGTTCCGGATCGAGCGCGATGGCGAGTGCGGAGCCGATGGTCATCGCCGTCGCAATGGCGATGAACGCGAGCTGAAACGTGCCGGTCGTATCGCGAATCCAGCCAATGAAATAGGGCATCAGAAAGCCCGACGACACGCCGATGCTCGTGATCAGCGCAATGCCCGCCGCCGCCGCGCGATCGGTGAGAATGTGGCTCAGCATCTGCCAGAAGGTGCTGATGCTGCAAAAGCACGCGGACGTACCGATCGCCAGCACGGCGACGGTCGCGAGCGGCGACGAAAGATAGAGCGCGCTTGCGAGCGTGACGGCCGACACCATCAGCGGACCGGCGACATAGAGCCAGTGCGCGTCGGGGACGAAGCTCGTCAGCGACGAAAGCAGGCCCCAGCTCACCAGAATGCGCGTCATCCAGCGGCGCGCGCCGAAGCGATGCATGCACAGATTGCTCGGCACTTCGCAGAGGATAGCCCAGAAAAAAACAGACTTGCCGATAACCCGTACTGCGCGGTGGTTATGCCGAGTTCGGTGTTCATGGTGAGCGCCATAGCCGCCGTTCGCGCGGTCGAGCTGATTGGCAACGTACATGAGCACCATCAGCGGCGCGAGACGCCAGACGATGCGCTTCATCAGATCCGGCGGTAACGCGCTCTGTGATTCGAGAGTCTGCATGAGCGGGGTTCCGGAATGTCGTAGCCTCATTTAGCATCGGCCGAATTTCCGTGACAATCCACGAAAAGTATCTGTCCTGTGACGCTTCGGCATAACCTCGCACGAAGCCTTGCCGGAAGCGCTCGTGCGCGCAGCGGTGACGAAAGCTCACACGAGGTTGAAAACCCGCCCTATGCGCCGGAGCTTCTGGCGCAACAGAATGGGAGCCGTACCGCCTCTTTCATTTCCGAAGGTGACGCATGTGCCGGGCTGACTCGAACGATTATCAGATTCCCACCCCCATCGGCGGCGTGCTGCCGGTGCCGCGCGTCTATGCTGATATCGAGCAGGAACGGCGGCATCGCAAACTCAAGTTCGCGGCGTCGTTCCGGCTGTTGGCGAGTTTCGGGCTGACTGAGGGCATTGCCGGGCATGTGACGGTGCGCGATCCTGAGCATCACGACCGCTGCTGGGTCAATCAGTACGCGCAGCATTTTTCGACCACTCATCCCGACGACCTCATGTGCATCGACGATGCGGGTGCGGTGCATCATGGCAGCGGGCCCGTTAATACGGCGGCGGTGGCGATCCATTGCGGTATCCATTGCGTCAATCATGCGGCGCTGGCGGTCGTGCATACGCATACCGCCTACGGTCGCGCATTCGCCGCGCGTGGCTGCTCGCGCCGATCAATCAGGAAGCGTGTCTGTTCTTCGAGAATCATGTCGTGTTTCGCGGCGATATCGTCGTGCTGGCGACCGACGAAGGTGCGCGCATCGCGCAAACGATGGGCGAGTGCAAGGCCGCGATCCTTCTCAACCACGGCTTGCTGACGGCGGGATCGAGCGTGGATTCGGCGGTGTATCGCTTCATTGTGATGGAGCGGTGCGCGCAGGTGCAATTGCTCGCCGAGGCCGCCGGTCCGCTGGAGCCGCTCAGCGCCGAGGAAGCGCGCGCGACGCGCAGGCATTTGGCATCGGACTACGTGGCGTGGCTGGGCTTCCAGGGCCTGTATTTGCAGATGCTGCGCGAGCACCGCGATCTGACTGTCACTGCGTGCGCGATTCAACATGGACGCATGCGCGACCTGCCCTGCGAGCGACGCGCGAAAGTCGCGGTGACCGTCGCGATTCTGCGACGCCGGACCATGCCGCACGCAATTGGTGAGCGTGGCCTTGAGCGTGTCGAAGCGCTTACGCGACAGATTCGGATGACGGTTGACGACGACGCCCGCAGCAAGCCGCTGCCGCGTGCCGCGACGCATGACGCGCGTCTTGTGCGGCTGCACGCTGAAGCCCTTTTCCAGCGCGATGGCGGCGACCTGGATGCCGAAGCTGTCCGCGCGCGACGATAAACGTTCACCGCCGGAGAACGCGAGATCGTCGGCATAGCGCGTGTAGGTCGCGCTGAGCGATTGCGCGAGCGCCGCGAGCCGCATGTCGAGCCTGAAGGCGCACAAGTTGGCGAGCGCGGGTGAGGTCGCCGCGCCTTGCGGCAGATGCCGGTTGAGGCGCTGCCGTTCGGTCCAGTCGAACTTGCCGTCGAACGCCTGCATGCGAAACAGGCCGTTCGGCACACGGTTGGTCACGAGCGCTGACATCGCGGGCGTGACCGCCGCCGGATAACCCAGCGTGCGGAACAGCGCGTGCACGCGTGCTTCGGTGACGGAGGCGAAGAAGTCAGCGAGATCGAAACGCATAACGATGGGCCGGTTTGCGTACGGCGTGGCGAACGACACGATGTTGCGGCCCCGGCGAAAGCCATGCGCGGCTTCGTGTGGGCTGACGTGCGCGATGAGACCGTGCAGCAGCTTGTGCTGCGCCACGCGCAGGAGCGCTTGGGCCGCTCGATCAGCCGATGCCGCCCGTCGCGTTTCTCGCAGGCGCGATACGAATAATAATGATGCAGGCGCGAGACGGCTTCGTGCGGTTCGCGAGCCAGTCGAGATCGCCAGGGCGCAGTTCGAGCCAGTCGGCGAGATCGGCAAGCGTTGGCAGATGCGGCAGGCCGGTGTGTGCGAGACGCGGTGGCGGCGCTTTCTGGTGCGGCTCGCGCTTGATGATGCGCACGACGACGGGCCGCTGGGCGTTCCTCCATGCGTTCTTCCACGCGGCCAGAAAGCCGTTGTGTCCCGCGAGGAAATGCGCAATCTCGTCGGTTGCAGTGTCCTCCCAACGTTTGCCGAAGCGCAGCAGGGCTTCAGCGGCCAGGTCGGGCATCTAGGGCGCGGATGTGCCCAGCACCGCCGTCATTTTTTCGACGACGGTGTCCTGAAACGGTTCGGCCGCAAGCATGGCTTCGGCAATGATAGCGGTGGTCGGGATGAAACCAAGTCGCATAAACGGGGCAGGGCGGGAGGTTCAACGTGCCGGTCGTGCGAGAGCTGTCTTGCACAAGGCGCAACCAGGCTCTTGCGGCGTGATGCGGATTGCAAATCATCCACGGGGTAACCCCGTGGTTCGGGAACATCGGCTGCCTGATCCCGATATAAGCTTGACCCACCGTCCCACGCTCGCATCGTGACAAAAGCGTTGCATTCGAAGCGATGCCCCCGAGCAAGGCACGAAGCCGTGTTTTGCGGGCTTTCTTAACGTGTGTTTTGCGGGCTTTGTTAAGATATCCTAGCATACGTTGCTGTCATGTACGGTGCGCTCATGCACGAGGCCCAATGCTTTCAGCCGAAAGCAAAGCTGTCCGCAACGCGTCCTGCGCGCTCATGTCAGATGGTCGAATCGCAATACGCACGACATCGAAGGCAGCAGCAAAGACTCGAACCAACAACAAGGAGACAAGCCCCATGAGTTCAGTTCGGCTTTTAAGCCGCGGGATCGCGGCTGGCGCGATCGGCGCGGCGGCGTTGACGGCATCGGTCGCGTTTTCCATGACATCGGACGCGGCGACTGGCGCTGGCATATCGCATGCCACGGCGGCGGGTGTATCGACAGGTACCAAGACATGTCAGGGCGACATGGGCGGCATCGCGCTGCCAACGGGCTTCTGCGCGAGCGTCTTCGCGGACAATATCGGGCATGCGCGCCAGATGGTCGTAGCGCCCGACGGCACGCTGTATGTGAACACGTGGAGCGGGGTCTACTACGCGAACAACGACCTGCCGAAGGGCGGCTTCATCGTCATGCTGAAAGACACCAAGGGCGAAGGCCGCGCGGATTCCATCGAACGCTTCGGCGAGACGCAGGACAACGGTGGTCACGGTGGCACCGGCATCGCGCTCTATAAAAACGCGCTGTACGTGGAGAGCAACGACCGCATCATGCGTTATCCGCTGCAGGACGGCAAAGCCGTGCCGGAAGGTCAGGGCGACGTGATCGTCTCCGGTTTGCCGACGGTCGGCGATCATCCGATGCACCCCATGACCATCACGCCCGCGGGCGATCTACTGGTCGATCTCGGCTCGGCCACCAACGCGTGCGAGTCGCAGAACCGCATGCCGCATTCGAAGGGCCTGATGCCGTGCGTCGAGAAGGGGACGCACGCCGGCGTCTGGCGTTACGATGCCAACAAGACCGGCCAGGTGTTCTCGTCGAAGGAGCGCTATGCGACCGGTATCCGCAACGGCGAAGGGCTCGCCGTCGACGGACAGGGCCGCGTATTCGACACGCAGCACGGCCGCGATCAGTTGCACGAGGACTGGCCTGAGCTCTACACCGTGCAGCGCGGCTACGACTCGCCTGCGGAAGAAGTCGTGCAGTTGAAGAAGGGCGGCGACTACGGCTGGCCCGAGTGCTATTACGACACCACCGCGAAGCGTCTCGTGCTCGCGCCCGAGTTCGGCGGCGACGGCGGCAAGAAGGTCGGCCTGTGCGCGCAGCGCATCGCGCCCGTTGCGGTGTTCCCTGCACACTGGGCGCCGAACGACATGAAGTTCTATCTCGCGACGAAGGGCGAGGGCCTGTTCCCGAAGGCCTATTACGATGGCGCGTTCATCGCGTTTCACGGCTCGTGGAATCGTGCACCGGGTCCGCAGGGCGGCTATAACGTCGTGTTCCAGCCGTTCAAGAGCGGCAAGCCTTCGGGCAAGTATGTGATCTTCGCCGATGGTTTCGCGGGCACGGTGAAGGAGCCGGGACGCGCGGCATTCCGTCCGTCGGGCCTCGCGGTTGCACCGGACGGCGCGCTCTTCATCTCCGACGACGTGCATGGCCGCATTTGGCGCGTGACCTATGCCGGCGGCAATCCGAACGCGCCCATCGCGGCCGCTAAGATGAGCGGCGCGAGCGCGGGCAAGTCGGGACCGGCCGTGCCGCCCGAAGGCATCCATCCGGATGCGGGCAAGTCGGCGAGTCTGCCGATTTCGCCGGGGTCGTCGCCGGATCAGGTCGCCCTCGGTTCGCAGATCTTCCGCGGCAACGTCGCGGGTGCGACGTGCGGCGGCTGTCACAGCTCAGATAGCGGCCGCGTGCCGGATACTTTGTCCGCACAAAGCACCGTTTGATACAGGGAGACGAATGGTCATGCGCTCTGAAGAAGTCGGCAAGCAACGCTACCGCGCTAGCTACGGCCGCTATCTGGAAGATTTCAAGGTCGGCGATATCTACGAACATCGCCCGGGCCGCACCATCACGGATGCGGACAACATCCAGTTCTCGTTGCTCACGATGAACTTTCATCCGATGCACTGCGACGCGCATCATGCGTCGAAGAGTGAATTTGGCAAGCTTCTGGTCAGCAGCGGCCTGACGATTGCCATCGTGCTCGGCATGTCGGTAAACGACGTGAGCGGACGTGAGCGGCAGGCCATCGCCAATCTCGGTTGGAAGGAGATCAAGCTGACCGGCCCGGTGTTCGCGGGCGACACGCTGTACGCGGAATCCGAAGTGCTCGAAGTGCGCGAGTCGAAGTCGCGTCCGACGCAGGGCATCGTCACCGGGCACACGCGTGCCTTCAATCAGGACGGGAAGCCCGTCATGAACTTCATCTGCACCGCGCTGATCGCCAAGCGCGGTCACGGCATCGCGGAAGACTGAGCGGCCTCAAGCGCCGGTCCCGCGGGACCGGCTTACTACGTCGCGCAAAAAGCAAGACCGCCGGGGAACGGCCGCGCGACGGTTCATCGTCATCACAGTATCGGAGACAACTGTGAGTTACTACGTTAGTTCAGGTGCCCGGCTAGACCGGCTGCCGATGTAGCGCTTTCACTGGAAGATTCTCGGCCTCATCAGCGCGGGCGCGTGTCTCGACGCGTTCGATGTCTATCTCGCGGATGGCGTGTCCGCCGCGATGCTCAAGACCGGCTTCTCGACGTTGCAACTCAATGCGCTGTTCGTGTCGTCGGGCTTCTTCGGCATGGTGATTGGCGTGGGCCTGTCCGGGTATCTCGGCGACCGCTTCGGACGCCGCTCGTCGTCAGTTCAATCTCGCGCTGTTCGGCCTGATGTCCTTCGTCGCGGCCTTCGCGCCGAACATTCAATGGCTGATCGGCGCGCGCTTCGTGATGGGCATCGGGCTCGGCGCCGAACTGGTGGTGGCCGCGGGCACGCTGTGCGAATTCATTCCGCCCGCGTATCGCGGACGGTGGATCTCGCTGCTTGGCTTGATCGTCAAATCGGGGCTGGTGATCGCGACGAGCGTGGGCTATGTCGTGTCCGCATCTCGGCTGGCGCTGGATGTTCGGCATCCCGGGCATTGGCGCGGTGATCGTGTGGGCGCTGCGGCATCGCATGCCGGAGTCGCCGTGCTGGCTCGAATCGGTGGGGCCCACGCAGGAGGCTGAAGAGACCGTCAGCGCCATCGAAGCGGAAGTCGCCGCGCTCAAGGGGCCGTTGTCGGATGTGCCGTGCACGCAGAATCTCGAAGTGCCACGCGTACCGTTCGCTGCCTTGTTCCGTGGCGGCATGATCGGCCGCACGCTGACGGCCGTCGCGGTGAACGTGGCGGTGTACGGGTTCGTCGCGTGGCTGCCGACCTTCTTCGTGCACGAAGGCTGCGACGTGGTGACCTCGCTCGGCTTCACGACGCTGATGTCCTTCGGCGCGCCGTTCGGCGCGGTGCTCGGCTATCTGACGGCGGACCGGCTCGGTCGCGCGAAGGGGCTCGTCACATGGTGCGTGATCGCCATCGTGCTGGGCTTCGTCTATCCGCAAATGGTGGCTAATGCCACGATCGCCATCGTCGGCTTTACGCTAGTGAGCTGCATTTTCGCGATCGGCACGCTGGGCCTGTTCGGCTATATGCCGGAGCTGTTTCCGACCGCGCTGCGTTTGCGCGGTACCGGCGTGGCCGACGTATGCGGACGGATCGCGTCGATGCTCACGTCCTACGCCGCCGTCATTCTGTTTGCGCAACTCGGTCTGTTCGGCGTGCTCGGCATGGTGGCCTGCATCCTGCTCTTGCTGGTGATCGCGATCCTGGTGCTCGGCGTCGATGCGAACCAGTACTCGCTCGAAGCCGTGACCGACCTGCCGCTCAACCATCAAGGATCCGCACGATGAACGCTCGCAACGAACTCAAGCAGCAAACCGTTTCACACCGGCTGGCGCAGTTCACGACGCATCTCAAACTGGAAGACGTGCCGCAAGCGGTGCGCGAACGCGCGAAGCATCTGATGCTCGACAGCATCGGTCTCGCATACGCGACGCTGAACCTGCCATATACGACCTCGACGCTCGGCGCTATGCAGGAACTGGGCACGGGCGAGGCGACCGTGTTCGGCCACAGGCAAACGCTCGCCCTGCGCGATGCGATGCTGCTCAACGGCCTGCTGATCCACGCGCTCGATTTCGACGATACGCATGCACGCGGCGTGATCCATTCGACGGCGAGCGCCTTGCCCGCCGCGTTCAATCTCGCGGAGCGCGCGAGAACGCGAGCGGCGCGGACCTTTTGACCGCTTATCTCTGCGCGATGGAAATGTCGACGCGCGTGGGCGCGGCATCGAAGAGCGGCTTCCACAACGCGGGCTTTCATCCGACGGGACGCGTCGAAACCTTCGGCTGCGCGCTCGCGGTAGCGCGTCTGCTCGGGCTGTCGATGGCGTCGGGCAATCTGAAGTTTCTGCAGGACGGCGCGTGGACCAAGCGTCTGCATCCGGGCTGGGCGGCGGCCGCGGGCGCCAGCGCCGCGATGCTCGCGAAGCACGATTACATCGGCCCGGGTGCGACCTACGAAGGCCGCTTCGGCCTCTATGCGCTCTACATGAAGGCGTGGCTGGGCGAGGGCGATGTCGACATCGCGACCGCGGGCCTCGGCGAAACGTGGGAAATCGACGGCGTCGCGCTCAAGCCGATTCCCGCGTGCCACTTCACGCACGCTTCATCGGATGCGGGCCATCGCGCTGCATCGCGCGCATGGGTTGAAGGCGGATGACATCGAACGCGTCGTCGTGCGCGTGCCGGGTCCGACCATCCCGATCATCTGCGAGCCAGTGGAACCGAAGCAGAAGCCCTCCAACAGTACGACGCGCAGTTCAGCATTGCGTACATCGTCGCGACGGGGTTCCTGCACGGCCGCTTCATGCTCGACGATCTCGACCCTGCCGCACTGAGCGACGACACCGTGCGCGCCGTGGCCGCACGCGTCACTCACGAAGCCGATTCCGACATGACTTATCCGCGTCACTACATGGGCGAAGTCACGGTCCACACGCGCGATGGCCGCACGCTGAACCATCGCGAGGCGATCAATCGCGGTTCGTCGGACAAGCCGCTGTCCAACGCCGATATCGTCGCGAAGTTTTTCGACAACGCGCAGCGCAACGTGTCGCGTGACAAAGCGCAACGCATTTGCGACGCGGTGTTGTCAATGGAATCGCATTCCGCCCGCGATCTGGCAAAGACGCTGAGCGCACACGCATAAAGGAGCAATGGTGGCAACCATCGAAGATCAGACGCACGACACCGGCGACGACTACGCCGAGAATGAAACGCTCATTCTGGACATGCTCGACCGCTTCCTCAAGACCGAGGTGAAGCCCTACGTGCACGAGCTGGATGCGAAGGACGAGTATCTGCACGAGATTGTCGAGAAGATGAAGGAGATGGGGCTGTTCGGCTGTCTCATCGATACGGAATACGGCGGCCTCGGGCTGTCCACGTCCACTTACGCGAAGATCGTTGATCGCATTTCCGCCGTGTGGATGTCGGTGAGCGGGATCATCAATTCGCACCTCATCATGGCGATGACGATCCAGCGCAACGGCACCGAGGCGCAGAAGCGCGAATTCTTGCCGCGCATAGCGACGGGCGAGCTGCGCGGCGGCATCGGTCTCACGGAGCCGGATTGCGGCATCGACCTGCAGGCCATCCGCACGGTCGCCAGGCGCGACGGCGATCACTATGTCGTAAACGGCAGCAAGACGTGGATCACCAACAGCAAGTACGGCAACGTGCTCGCGCTGCTGGTGAAGACCGACCCGGAAGCCCAGCCGCTTCACAAAGGCATGTGCCTTCTGATCGTCGAGAAAGGCCCGGCCTTCGAAGTGAGCCGCCAGTTGCAGAAGCTGGGCTACAAGGGCATCGATACTTGCGAACTCACCTTCACCGATTTTCGCGTGCTGGTGTCGCGTGTGATAGGTGGCAAGGAAGGGCTGGGTCTCAAGCAGATTCTTTCCGGGCTGGAACTCGGCCGCATCAACGTGGCGGCGCGCGGCGTGGGTGTGGCGCAAGCCGCGCTCGATGAAGCCATTGCCTATTCGCAGCAGCGCAAGACCTTCGGCAAGCCGATCTGCGAGCATCAGGCCATCGCGCTGAAGCTCGGCGAAATGGCCACGCGTGGAAGCCGCACGCTTGCTCACCGATTCCGCCGCGCGCGCCTATGACAAGGGTCTGCGCTGCGACATGGAAGCGGGCATGGCGAAGTACTTCGCGACCGAAGCGGCTGTTGAGAACAGCATGGAAGCCATGCGCATTCACGGCGCATACGGCTATTCGAAGAAATACAACGTCGAGCGGCTGTATCGCGATGCGCCGCTGCTCACCATCGGCGAAGGCACCAACGAAATGCAGCGTTTGATCATCGCGAAGATGCTGATTGCGAGGAACCCAGCATGAGTCTACCTCTTTCCGGCGTGTGCATCGTCGCCGTCGAACAATACGGAGCCGGTCCGTTCGCGACGCAGCATCTCGCGGACCTCGGCGTCGAAGTCGTCAAGATCGAAAACTTCCGCGAAGGTGGAGATGTGTGGCGCGCCGTTGGCCCGCATTTCTTCGGCGAAGGCGATAGCCACTTTTTCGAAGCCTTCAACCGCAACAAGTGCAGCCTGACGCTGGACCTGAAGAAGCCCGAAGGCCGCGAAGTGCTGCTGGTCGCCACCAGCGACGCGGTGTTCAACAATCTGCGCGGCGATCTGCCGGTGAAGCTCGGCCTCACCTACGACCAGTTGAAGGACGTGAATCCGGCCATCGTGTGTGCGCATTTGCGGCTTATGGACGCACCGGCAGCCGCGCCACCTGGCCCGATACGACTATCTGATGCAGGCGGAAGCCGGTTATCTCTCGGTGACGGGCGAGCCCGACAGCCCGCCCGCGCGCTTCGGCCTGTCGATCATCGATCTGATGACCGGCACGACCGCTGCGATGGCCTTGCTCGCGGGTCTGGTGCAGGCGCGCGACCGGCGTTTAGCGCATCCCTCGCTCACGCCGAGCCAGTTGTACAAGACGCAGGACGGCTGGCTGTTCTTGATGTGCAACAAGGAAAAATTCTGGGGCGTGCTGGCGGAGATTCTGGACCGGCCGTCGTGGACCACTGACGAACGCTTCAGCAGCTTCAATGCGCGTCTCGCCAATCACGATCAGGTCGAACAGGAACTCGATGCGGTCTTGTCGCGCGCGACGACCGCCGAATGGCTCAAGCGTTTGGGCGGACGCGTGCCGGCGGCGCCCGTGTACGACATCAAGCAGGCACTGGACAATCTGTTCGTCGCGGAGCGGGACGGCATCACCGAAGCCGAGCATCCGCGCTTCGGCAAGGTCCGCAACGTCGCCGTGCCGGTGCGCGTGAACGAGGCGATGTCCGCGCGGTCTGCGCCGGAACTCGGCAAGGACAACGAGAGGCTGTTCGCCGAACTCGGTTACGATGCTGATCGGATCGCCCGGTTGCGAGAGAGCGGCACCGTGCAATGAGCATCGACGACACGCACGCGAGCAACGTGGATTTCGCCGTGGAGAAACCTCAGAAGAGGCGCATCCGTCCGTCAATTCTTCATCGTGCGCGCAAAAGATGGTCAACGTGCTCGGTCAGCAACAACCGCGTTACATGCAACTGGCGCAGACGCTCATCAACGAGATCCAGAGCGGCTGCTTTCCGGTGGGGTACACTATTCCCACCGAATTCGAACTGTGTGAGCAATTCGGCGCGAGCCGTTCGACCGTGCGCGAAGCGGTCAAGCAACTTGTGCATCTAGGCATGGTGGTGCGGCAGGCGGGCGTCGGCACGACGGTCAAGGTGGTGAACTCCGAAGGCAGTTATCGCCAGGTGATGCAGCAGTTGAGCGACCTGCATCGCTATACGGCGGATACGGTGCTCGAACTGCTGTCGAAGCAGACCATCGAAGTGAGCGACGCCGCGCTTTGCGCGATGCTGCAGGCCAAGCCCGGCGAAACCTGGCTGCGTTTGGAGGGCTTGCGGTGTTCGCACGAAAGCGCCGATCCGATCTGCCATACCGAAGTGTTCATCCAGCTCGTGTTCCGTTCCCTCACCGGCTTCGAGAACGAACCGCATACGCCGATCTACACCTTCATCGAGCGGCAGTTCGGCGAGCAGATCGCCCACCAGGTGCAGCAGGAGATTCGCGCGGTCGCGCTGCCGGCCGACATCGCGAAGATCGTCAATGCGGAGGTGCGTTCGCCCGCGTTGTGGCTGTGCCAGCGTTACTTCAACAAGCGCGGGGAACTGGTCGAAGTGGCGATCAGCATTCATCCGGCCGATCGCTTCAGCTATTTGGAAACTTTTCAGCGCGGATGGTCGAGCGCCTGAAATCATCAAGGAATCTCGCATGATCCAATGCAGTTATCTGTTCGTTCCGGCGATTGTCCTGAACGCTATGGCAAGGCGCTCGCGACGAGCGCGCATCAGGTGGTCATCGATCTGGAAGACGCCTTGCTCTCGAGGCGAAGGAGGCGGCGCGCGCAACTCGCGCAATGCTGGGCAACATGCCCGACGCCGCGCGCGCGTGGTGATTCGCGTGAACGCATTCGGCACGCCCTGGCATGAGGAAGACGTGGCGATGGTGCGTGCCTCGGGGGTGCGGCACGTGATGCTGCCCAAGGCCGAGGACCGTGTTGCAGATCACCGAGGTCGCGAATCGCTGCGGCGAGGGAATCGAACTGATCGCGCTGATCGAAAGCGTGGCGGGCGTGGTGCGGATGCGCGATATCGCGCAATGCAGGCAGGTGATGCGGCTCGTGTTCGGCTCGTTCGATTTCGGCGTCGATGCGGGTATCGATGGCACGGGACGCGAGTTGGACTACGTGCGGTCGCAATTCGTCATCGAGTCGCGTCATGCGGGACTGCCGCCGCCCATCGGCGGCGTGATGCTTTCCACGAGCGACGCCGAACTGATCGCCGCCGACGTGCTCGACGGACGGCGCTTCGGCTTCGGCAGCAAGCTGTGCACCCATCCGAAGCAGGTCGATGCGGTCAACGCGATCTGTGCGCCAACGGGGAGGAGTGCGATTGGGCCGGGCGCGTGCTGGCGGCGCTGGAGGCGAATCCGCGCGGCGCGATCACCGTTGACGGCAAGCTGGTGGACAAGCCGATCGTCGATCGGGCAAAGAGAATTCTGGCCGCGTGAATGCGGTCTCAAAGGAGCATGAACGAATGAAGGTACTGGTGCCAGTCAAACGCGTGGTCGATTACAACGTGAAGGTCCGCGTGAAGTCGGACAACATGGGAGTCGATATCGCCAACGTGAAGATGTCGATGAATCCGTTC
>LFLF01000082.1 GCA_001184395.1 Candidatus Paraburkholderia calva
GCAAGAATCGCAACAAGTCGAAGATCGGTGCTCGCGTTGAGCAGGGGTTTGCTGTTGTCAAACGCCTGTGGGGCTTCACGAAGGTGCGCTATCGGGGTCTGGCGAAGAACGCCAATCGGGCCTTCGTCGCGCTGGCGTTGACCAACGTCTATCTTTCGCGCAAGCGATTGATGGCACAGGTTCGCCCGTAATGGGCGAAAGCGGGCCGCCGACAATCGCCACGCGCTCGATTACCGCCACTTCATCGACTCACTGAAGCGCAAACCATAGACGTTCATAGGACTTGCGTTTCGTGATGCGTTGTTTCCTCGCGAAGCCTACCGTCTAGCTTGGGAGCGACTGAGGCATAACTTACACCACGTCAGGCATGCAAGACCATCGTGGGCTTGCTCAAACTTGCCGGCCATCACGGCGTTGAGGCTGTGCTGGCCGAGCGCCTCGACATGTTGCTTGAGGCGGGCGAATTACCAGATGTCAAGCAGTTTCGCGACGAATTCGCGCCGCGTCAGACCTTGTGCCCCGAGATGGTAGTTCAGATACCCCCGTCGCAGTCTATGACCAATTACTCGATAGGGTTGCTGCATGAACGCCCCCGCTCATGACAGCGGTCGTCTGGCGCTAATGCTCAACGAGTTGCGTTTGCCAACAATCGGCCGGTTGTGGTCCGAGTTCGCCGAGCGTTCGGACAAGGAAGGCTGGCCAGCCGCTCGACTTCTTGACGCGTTGCTTGAGCATGAACTGGCCGAACACGCCAAACGGCGCATCGAGCGGCATCGAACCGAGTCGCATCTGGATCCGACGAAGACGCTTGCCACCTTCGACTTCAGCATGGTACCGATGGTCTCCAAAGCGCATATTACGGCACTGGCCACCACCGGCGACTCATGGTTGGAGAAAGGCGCCACGATACTTCTATTGGGGCCGCCCGGTACAGGCAAGAGTCATCTCGGATCGGCTATAGGTCACGCGTTGATCGACGCTGGATTCCGGGTTCTGTTTACGCACACTAGCGAACTCGTCCAGAGGTTGCAGGCTGCGCGCCAGACTCTGCAATTGCCTTCCGCGCTCGCGAAGCTTGGCTTTGATCTCATCATCCTCGATGATCTGTCGTACGCGTATAAGGATCAAGCGGAAACAAGCATGCTATTCGAGCTGATCGTCGAGAGATATGAGCGCAAGAATCTTCTGACCACAGCAAACCAACCCTTCTCGGGCTGGAATGAAGTCTTCCCCGACCCCAGCATGACGATCGCCGCTATCGACCGGCTCGTGCATCATTCGACGATCTTCGAACTCAACGTTGAAAGCTATCGCCGCCGTAAGGTCAGCGACAAGCAGAGCGTTCGCCGGCAACAATTACCGAGCGACAACTACGAAGAAGGAGCGACAACTATAGACACTTAATCAGCGACAACTACACACGTCGACCGGCCAAAATAATTGTCGCTGACCGGCTGTGCTGCTTGACGCCGTCTAGCTTGATCTGGCTGATGCCATATCCGGCGTGCCGCGATGTGCGTTCATCAATTGCACTACCCCGCCCCAGCGATCATCATGACGCGCAACATGGGGCATCACTTTGCGCGCCCGGCAATCGCGAACGAAGTCACGCGTGTCATACGCCTTGTCAGCCCCCATCGTTTTGGCATGACGACCCGGCTACACAATCGAGCAGACGCAAGGCACTCCCCCGATCTGCAAAGCCATCGGCATGACTGACAACTGCACCGACCACAAAACCCGAGCGGTTCTCCATCAGCACGTGCCCGTGGTAGCACAGGATAGCCGGGGGGACCGCTGCTCTTCTTGAACAGTCTGGCATCGGGATCGGTACCCGATTCGTGCGTGTAGTTGCTGCGGCGCCGTCCTTTCCAGTCAGTGTCGGCATTACACCCGCCACCAGCCGGCGGATCGTGCGGCCCATCCTTCGGCCGGAAGCTCTTGTGGCTGGCCCACGCTTGAATCAGCGGGCCATCGACCGAGAAGTACTCGCGCGAGAGCAGGTCCTGCCGGTCGGCCAGGCTCATGACTTCGGCAAAGAACGTTTCAACCACTTCGTGTTCCAGCAACCGGGCGCGGTTCTCCGAAAACACCGCGTGGTCCCATACGACGTCCCCGATCGCCAGCTCGACGAACCAGCGAAAACAGCAGGTTGTAGCGCATTTGTTCCATCAGCATGCGCTCGCTGCGCACCGAGTAAAACACCTGCAGCAGCAAGGCCCGCAGCAGTTTCTCCGGCGCGATCGACGCACGGGGCCTCTGTCCGCGTAGATCACGCCGAACAACCCGTTCAGAAGCTTCAGTGCCCGGTTGACCAGCAACTGGACTGGCCGTAGCGGATGATCGGCTGGCACGAAATCTTCCAGCTTTACCGTCGTAAACAGCGGTTCCTGCATCTCGTCCATTCCGCACATCGCACCCGTCCACCCAGGATCATGAACACAATATCTCTAACGCATTGCTCACAGCGCCCGTTTACATCGTTCCAAAGATCAACAACCTGCTAGACGTGACAACGATTAGCAGACTCACCGTTACTATCTTCCCGCCTCGATAATGAGGCTTTGGCCAGCCAGGCCCGGTATGATTTCTGCCCCAGTTGCCCATGATCCGGGGGGTTGTCGCCGGGTCTGGTGGGTGGCTGGTGATCGCTGATAGGGGGTTGGCCAGAATATTCCGACGCCGTCCGTAACGTGGATGCCGAGACTTGCCACCATTGTTGCAGGCCAATCCGTTCACTCTGCAAAAACTGCGATGCAAGACACTCAACAACATGACGCCGTCGACGTCTTCGTTGACGTGGATGTCGGTAAAGGCCAGCATCATGCCGTCGCGCTCGATCGAAACAACAAGCGTTTGTACAACAAGGCGCTGCCCAACGACGAAGCCAAGCTGCGAGCTCTTATCGCCAAACTCAAGGCCACGGCAAGCTCCTGTTCGTTGTCGATCAACCTTCCGCCATCGGTGCTCTACCAGTTGCTATTGCCCGCGATGAAGGCGTGCTCGTCGCCTATTTGCCTGGACTGGTCATGCGCCGCATTGCCGATCTGCATGCCGGCGAAGCCAAGACCGACCCTCGCGATGCCGCCATCATTGCCGAAGCCGCACACGCTGCGCTCGCTCCGGTTAGCCGACGAACAGCTCCCTGAGCTCACCATGCTGTGCGGTTTCGACGACGATCTAGCGGCCCAAGTCACGCAAACGAGCAATCACATTTGCGGTTGGCTTGCGCAGATTCATCCCGCACACGAGCGCGTTCTCGGACCACGCCTCGATCATCCTGCCGTGCTCGACCTGCTCGAGCGCTATCCGTCGCCCGCCTCGCTTGCCGCAGCCAGCGAGAAGACGCTTGCCAATCGGCTGACCAAGCTCGCTCCCCGTATGGACAAGAGCCTTGCGGCCGAAATCGTTCAGGCGTTGGGCGAACAGGCCGTGACCGTGCCTGGCACCCAAGCTGCAACCATCGTCATGCCCCGCCTAGCTCAGCAACTCGCAGCCCCTTACGCAAGCAGCGTGATGAAATCGCCGCCGAGGTCGAACGACTGGTGCTTGCTCACCCTCTTTGGCCGGTCCTGACCAGCATGCCGGGAGTCGGCGTCAGGACCGCCGCTAGACTTCTGACCGAAGTTGCTCACAAGG
Source organism: Candidatus Paraburkholderia calva (assembly GCA_001184395.1). Lineage (GTDB taxonomy): Bacteria > Pseudomonadota > Gammaproteobacteria > Burkholderiales > Burkholderiaceae > Caballeronia > Caballeronia calva. Next base: position 3,640 of record LFLF01000082.1, read on the forward strand.
CGTTCGCTTCGGCTGCTCACTTAGCAGCCTATGCAGGCCCACCGGTCACCCGGCGTTCCGGCTCGTCCATACGGTGGCGAGCACCCGTCCAGACGCGGCAATGAGGTGCTCAAGCACGCTTTGTTCCTATCCGCTTTGGCAGCCTTGCGAGACCCTGTCTCGCGGGCTTACTACGCCCGCAAAATCCAACAGGGCAAGCGCCACAACCAAGGGCTCATAGCACTGGCACGACAACGCTGCGACGTCCTGTTCACCATGCTGCGCAATGGCACCATTTACCAACCCAAGTTAGCCCCTAACGCTTGACGAAAAACATAGGACACCCCCGAAAATACTATTAATAAAATCAAGCGCTCCTCGAGAGTTTCACGCTCGGCAAGGGAACAAGCCGCCAGATTGTGCCACCACTTCTTCACACAACCACGTGCCGAAATCCAGGAAACGGTTACGCCAATGCGGCAACTGCATATCGGGGTTCAGAAACGTCTCCAGCGTCCAGCGTATTTCGGCCTCGCGGTCGGGGTAGTACTTTGAGAAGCACTCGTAAAGCAGATAAAGACTGGTCTCATAGCGTCCTTCCCGTTTCATCACGAGCTCGAAACCGAGAGAAGCATTCTCTTCGCCATCGACCGTACGCGCTCAGGGTCGATTGCGCTGCCGCAAGCCAATGCGGGCTCGAAGCTGTGCCATTGCCGCTCAAGCAGTTCGGCATCCATCATTATGGCCGGGCCCGGACGGCATTCGGGCAAAAGCGGGAAAAGATCGTGCCCGTGAATGCAGCGCGATTGTGTCTTGATAAGCATGGCCACCACCGGGTTGATGCGAGCAAAGCTTTCATGAAACGTCACGCACACGAATTCCACGGAGCAGGCGAATCCTAAATTGCGCTCCACTGCAGCGCCGGACCAAGGTAAAGACTGCCAAACGACGTGTTCGTCTCCGCGGGGATATGCAAGACAAAAGCTGTCGAGGTCCGAAAAGCCCGGGATCGCCGTCCCGAACGCAACCGACCCGCGCACGTAAACGCTCTGAATTCTTCGCCGAGTTCACGGACGTCGATCTGCCGAACCTCTTCGAGCGCTTCGGTCCAAGGCTTCTCCAGCCGAGTGAACGAACAAGGATTGATGGCCTGGCCATCCGCGGTCTGAGAAAAGAATTCGCCTAAAGGCTGTATTTCGCGGCGTTCGTCCATCACGCAAACTCCCGTTTGGCACCAAGCTTCAATGAGAAGTAAGTTGCAGGCGAGAACGCCACACGTCGATTTCATGAGAATGGTTCGAGCTTGAATTCTCCTCCCACCCTCAGATCGAAACCGTTTCCTGATACGTCGTGCAACTGTCCGTCCGGCGTCAATTCGCCGGTGTAGTGAGCGAGCAATTCGCCCTCGGCGAGCATGCAAATACGCAGATCAGCCATTAGGCTATTCGCCAGCGGCCCAACGCGAAAATGAGGTGCCGGCGGTGGAGCATCATTCGGCGCGAGCGGCTCAAGCGGTACTTGAACACCGTCGATCAGCAGTTTGTCGACAAACGGTGCGCCGACCGCCCAGCCGCGGCAACTGGCTGCCACGTGCTGCCATCTCCGCGGCAGGAGCAGAACACGCGATGCCATCGTTTGTCCGGCGGAGTTCAGAAGCACCTGGTACGAGTCCACGTCGCGCAGCGCCGCGACAGTGAGTCCGCCCAGCAGCCCGACATTCGTCGTGGAGGAGCAGGCGTTGACGCATTCGCCCATTTCCAGGCTTCTCCGCGTGAAGTACCAGCAAGCGACTAACCCGGGCTCGTCACCGACAAGCCAGTCGCGCTTGTAGTGGTTCAGATCTCCGAGTTCGTGCGCCACGCTCCACAATCGGACGCTGCGTAGCGCACCCACCAGACCGGCGTCGGGCACAAGATCGGCTAGCGTTCCAAGCACGGCGCACTCCTGCCCAATGACGAGGCAACCACCGTCGCTCAGCTGCTCGCCGGCCGCCACCGTCCCAGTGAAGACCGGTGCACCGTATCCCACCGTGCGGCCCTCGGCTTGCGCAACGATGGCAGCCACCCCATTTTCCTTATAAAGACATGCGCGTCCGTCCGATGAGCGCCACGTGACCGCCACGTATTGCCATTGGTGAAAGTCGAGATATACGCCCGTATTTAATTCGCGGCCGTTGATCGAGAGCACAAGTCCTTCGGTGCCCCGATTCTGCACCGACAGTGCGCAGGCACGGCCATTCCCCGGAAGATAGGAAACGAGCGTAGTGCGTGAGTGAGCGCGTGCGGGGCAAAGCAACCATTCGAGCGTCAACGCCCGCTCGGGAAAACCTGAAAACCGCGGCACCATGACCCAAGGACGAGGCTTGCCACCCGCGAAAGCGACACTTCCAATCGGATCGAGATGCAGCCCGAAAGCGCCCCACGCGGAACGATAGGACACCACATCGGCCACGCTCAGACGAGAACTCAGCCGCAACCAGGCGCTAAGACTCACCGTTGGCGCGGTCAGTTGCGCGAGCAATAGCGGGTCGACTTCCGCTTGGGCAAGTGGACCAAGGCGAAACGCGTTAGCAGGCGCAGCCGCATTTGTTAGCGAAAGGCGCGAATACATGAATCGGATCTAAACAGGCCCCGGATCTTGCGTCTCAGAAACCGTCGAGTGAGGTTTCCCACCACCGTACAACTGGCTCGCCCACACGTATGGGCCGAATGCAGCGGTATGCCTCAAAAGGCACCATGCTAAGACCGCCATCGTAGCTGCGATTGTTGACATCAAAGATATGTCGGATACGCTGGCGAATTGCCGGTGACAGCGCTGAATCGCCGGGACGGATGGCCGGGGCAAAGGTATGACGCGGCTGCAATACGATGAAGGTGGACGACGAGCCGAAGCCGTAGCGCGAATGGTGTTCAGGGTAGCACGGAGCAAAAACATTCACGAAAATCTTTTCTCCGCCAAATGCGAAACACCAAGCGGGATCTTCGATCGGCCCGTCCATTCCGCGCGATCCGGCGGGATCGAACTCCGCGAGATAGTGCAGGACTGCGTGCAAGCTTCCGCCAAGCGCCTCAATGTTTTCGCCATATTTCAAATCGGGCAATTCGATCACGTAGCCATCGAGCTTCAGGATTTGCGACAAGCTTACAAAATACGCACAGTGCGAAGCAATATTGGCCAGATTACTTCTGAATGGCAACGATTTGTCAAAAGGCGGACTGCCCCATAGCCTCGACCCGGCCGCATAGCTGCAATGGGTGTTTAGCTTTATTGACTCGAAATTCCGTATGGATGGAAAGTTCTCTTCGGCGTCTTCGACATTGAAGATCACAGATGTCCTAGGACTTTCAAGGCGCTCCCCCTCACTCATATATGCTGCTCCTGAATCCTCAAAGATCCGGACAAGTCCACGTCCTGACCTTGACCCTGACCATTTCACATTGAACATCAACTCGCCGCGCGGCACCTAGGTACCTATATTTTCCTGCAACGCCCCCGCTCGAGAGAGAACATTTCATTTTATTTGCGGTTCTTATTATAATAAGATCATTCATGATGGACAATAGACACTGACACGACGGATAATAGACAATGACCCGATTATGCCTGCACTTCGACCGAGACAACGGCGTTGTTGTATTATCGGGCGTAGTGACTAGGTAGGCCTATGTTCATGATCTCAGGCAATGCGAACGGATTGCGGACGTGCGAGGTCCGCCATGCGGTTCAGCGCGCCCACGCGGATGGTCACCTCGGTTGCGTGCGATTCGATACGTCTTGCCCACAGGCAGTTCGATGAGCAACGCCTTCGCGCGGCGGAACCGAAGGCGTTGCGCCACTTGCGGCGATCGCGGTGCAACAGGGTTTGGGGTAGTAGGCCCCGTCACTGCCGATGATATCGAGCAGTTCGTCGTCCGGGATTTGGTCCAGCAGTTCGGCCAAGAGGTGACCGGCGGCGACATCCTGATGCGTCATCAGCACGGCACGCACCTGCCCAGTATTCGCGTCGAACCCAAGATACACCTTGCGCCACGTGCGCCGCTTCGAATAGCCATGCTGGCGCACCGTCCATTCGCCCTCGCCGTAGACCCTCACGCTGGGGCTGTCGACCACCAGATGGATCGGCTCACCGTCGCCAACGATCGGAAGTTGGATCTCAAGCGTTTGCGCGCGGCGGCAGAGCGTCGTGTAATTTGGCGCAGGCAAGGTGGTGAAAGCCAGCTCGCGCAAATTTTGCGCGAAGTCTTGCAGCGCGCGCCGCGGCAGGCGAAACGCGGTCTTGATGCCCAGCAGCACTTGGATCGGCGGGGCGCTGTACAGACGCGGACGGTCGCGCGTTGGCCCGCGTCCAGTATGCCTGCAAGTGCGGCTTCATCCATCCACACATCGTAACGTTACCCCGGTTGATCAGGCCGGCGTTGTAGGTCGACCAGTTCCTGATGCAGTAGCACGCCTTCGGCTCGCCCCCTACCCATGATCTTCACTGATTCGAATGAGACAGCACAGCCGCGGCAGGCAGATCAACTGGTCACCGCGCTGCCGCCCCTTCAGCCGGCCCAGGAGGCGCTATGGACCGCTTTGAAGGCGATTACGCCAGTAGCCGACTCTGACGACCACTTCGTACGTGAGGCGTGCATTCATGCGCTGATCGCGGCGGCGGAAGGCAACCACGGCGTCGGCGCCGTCATCGTGCACCGCGGACGGATAGTCACGGAAGGCCGCAACCACGCCCTCCGGCCACACGTGCGCAGCGACCTTCATGCCGAGATGGACGCGCTCAACGCGTTCGAGCGCGAATGTCTCGATGTTCTTCCGTCGGAATGCACGCTATACAGTTCGCTCGAATGTTGTCCGATGTGCACGGTGCGGTTGATCAATGTGGGCATCGGCCGCGTGCTGTATGCTGCCGATGACGCCGAATGCGGCATGGTGAGCCGCTTCGCCGATCTTCCCGCGGGCTATCGAGAGATGGCAGCCTCCCGCACGCCTCCGCAGCATTTCGGTCGAGCCGATTGCAGCGAGAGCCTAGCGGACTGTGCCCATGAGATTTTCCGACTGAACCTCGATGCGTTGAACGACGCCACCCGCCAACGAGCCAACACTCTTACTGGAGACTGCCAGCATGGGCAACGAACTTGATCTCGACACGTACCTGTCGGATCTCTATCGACGTTTCGGTCCGCCGAAGCCGATGAATAGCTTAGTGGAAGACCGCGAGCAACCGCACTTTTTTCTGCACCGAAATTTCCTTGGCGAGCAGGACCTCGCCATTCTCTTCAATACGCGTCGCTGCCGCTACCAATGCAAATTTTGCGCGCTGCCCTATAAGGCAACGAAGGAATGGGTCGGCCGCGATTTGGTCGTGCGGCAGTTCAAGAATGTCATTCAGGAAGTGCGCCATTCACTGGGTTCGTTCGAGCGGCTGACCATTGCCAACGAAGGATCGGTTTTCGACGATGCGACCTTTCCGCGTGACGCGCTGCAGGAGATCGTGCACTCAGCGCGCGTCATACCGAATATCCGTAAGGTGGTTCTTGAGAGCCGCCTCGAGTTCGTTCAAAGAGAGGTACTAAAGCAATTCCGCGAAGAAAGTGGCAAACGAATTGACGTTTTAACCGGCTTCGAAACGCTCGATGAAACCCTCCGCGACAAAGTTTTGGGCAAGCGCGAACCGTTGCCCGTTTTTCTCCAAGGCCTTGACGAAGTCGCGGCGGGCGGCGCCGAGCTGACCGCATACGTGCTGTTCAAGCCGAACCCTGCCATGAGCGATGCCGAAGCGCAACGCGAAGCCGAGGCGTCCATCGATTATCTCATCGCTCAATGTGCACAACGTGGTATCCCGCTCATCATACGGCTGAATCCGATGTACCTTTCTCGTGACACGCCTTGGGCCCGCGAAGCGTTGACTCACGCGGAGTACCGGCCGCCGCGCCTGTCCGACGTCCTAGCGCTCGCCGAGCAGAAACAGCGCGAAGGCGTGCGCATCTACTACGGGCTGACGTCGGAAGGACTATCCGACAGCAAGGGGACTTATCGCGGCCGGGAAGACTTTTCGACGGGGCTGCTGAAGAGAGCCATTGTTTCGAATCATCAACGTCCTGCCGGACAGCCGGGATAAGCGCATGCAGATACTTGGGATAAAGGCGGGCCACGACGGCAATTTTGCGCTGCTTGAGGATAATACGCTACGGTGGCAAATCGAAGCGGAGAAAGATTCTTTCCCTCGTTACGAAACCATTACGCCGGACCTGCTAATGCGGGCTGGAGGTATGCTCGCCTCAATCCCCGAGGTGATCGCAGTCAGCGGTTGGGTCAAAGGATGGCATTCGGTCGAGCCGCCGGTTAGCGGTGGCTATTTCGGCTGGGAAGACGGCCATGCGTGCCTCACCCCATTTCGATTCATGGGCTGCGACATTCGATTGTTCACTTCCACGCACGAGCGATCTCATTTGTTCTGCAGCTACGGCCTTTCGCCGTTCGCGCAGGGCGAGCCCTGCTATGCGCTGATATGGGAGGGCAATCTCGGCTGCTTCTATGAAATTGGCAAGGATCTTGAGATTACGCAGCTTGGTTGGCCGCTCATCGATCCCGGCAACAAATACGCGCAGCTTTTCGCTATCGCCGATCCCACCTTCCCATCGCTCAAAGGGCATTTCCGCTTTTCGAATGCCGGCAAGCTGATGGCGCTGGCCGCATTCTCGCGGCGCGAGCCCATCGACGACGATGGTAAGCGGTTGCTCAACGAGCTGATCAAAGCCGACGGACTGGTCAAGAACACGCCGAAGGACATGTTCTCATGGTCGCGTTACTACAACATCGGCGTCACGGATCCCGCGTTAATGGAACTGGCTGGCCACTTCTCCGATATGATCTTTGAGCGCTTTCACAACTTCGCCAACGAGCATTTGAAAAAGCGATTGCCATTGCTGATCGGTGGCGGTTGCGGTTTGAATTGCGAGTGGAACAGCCGTTGGCTGGACAGCGGCTTGTTCACTGACGTCTTCGTGCCGCCTTGTACGAACGATACGGGTTCGGCGCTCGGCACCGCTATCGAGGCCCAGGCTCGCCTGACCGGTAATGCAAAGCTAGAAAAATGGAGCGTCTACGCAGGCGAGGCGTTCATCGAGGACATGTCTCCACCAGCCGACACGTATACGGCCGAGCCCCTTGATGAAGCGACGGTAGCGGACTTTATCGCGCAAGGTGGCGTGATCGCCTGGGTCCAGGGCCGCTACGAAATGGGACCGCGCGCCCTCGGCAACCGTTCGATTCTGGCTGCGCCGTTCTTCGTACGCACGCGCGACCGGCTCAATGCCATTAAGCAGCGCGAAGACTATCGACCGATCGCCTGCATCTGCCTTGAAGCCGAGGCCGACCGATATTTCGAGTGTCCGCGTCCGAGCCCGCACATGCTCTATTTTCATCGTGTCCGCGACGCGGATCTTGCCACCATCACGCACGTCGACAACAGTTGCCGCGCGCAGACCGTCAACGCACAGCAAAACCCCGCGATTCACCGGTTGCTCGAGGCCTTTGCCCAGCGCTCGGGGTATGGCGTATTGTGCAACACGTCCCTTAACTTCAATGGGCGAGGTTTCATCAACCGAATGAGTGACTTGGTGACCTATTGCATGGACACAGGCATGGACGGCTTCGTGGTTCACGATCACTTTTACCGCCGCCGCCACTGATGGTGCCGAACCACGCCACGCGGCAGTTGCATGCGACAACGGTCGTCGACCGTATCGCGGAAGCATGTGCGCGCGTGCCAAATCACGCCGCAATCGTCGACGAGCGTGGTCCGCTTACGTTAGAAGAACTCTGGAAATCGGCGACTTTGCTCGCCGGACGGCTTTCTGCGTTGCCGAGTTGGGCTCAAGAAAGCCGGGGCGGCCTGCTGCTGCCGCGCGATCGGTCCGTGCCGATCGCCATGCTGGCTTGCATGCTGGCGGGCGGGGCGTTCTTGCCGCTCGATCCCTCGTGGCCAGCCGAGCGGCTCGACTTCATCCTTGCTGACGCGCAATGCCACGCCTTGATTACATCCAGGGGAATGCCCGAGTCGCGGTGGCTTGGGACGCGCATCGACATCGCAGAGTCGGGAAATCATCCGTCGTGTGCCGTTCGGCCCGATATGAGCGACCTCGCGTACGTGATCTATACGTCAGGATCGACGGGCCAGCCCAAAGGCGTGTTGATGGAACACGGCCCGTTGGCGAATCTGATTGCGGCCGTCGACGACATCCTTTACGCGCCCCCGGCCGGCGCGACTGAAGGCGAGATTCATCGCGAAACCCTGACCGCGCCGTTCGTCTTCGACGTGACAATACAGCAGGTATTCTCGGCACTGACCGGCGCGTGCTCGCTACATATCGTGTCCGATACACTGCGGCGCGACCCTGCCGCGCTGGTCGCTTACTTTAGGCGTCACCGGATCTCGCTGATCAATGTGGTCGTGAGTCATCTTGCGTTGCTTCTCGAAAACGACCTTGAGTCTGCCGCGCCGGCGCTCAAACACATCGTGACGGGCGGCGAGACGCTATCGCTACCTGTGGTCGGCCGTCTCTACGAGCAGCCGGGATTCTCGCATCTGACACTCGTCAACATGTACGGGCCAGCGGAAAACTGTATCGATTCGACTTGCTTCGTCATCGATGCCCGAACCTTCTCCACGCTCGATCACGTCCCGCTCGGCCACGCCCTGCCCGGCACCAAGATCGTGATCGTCGGCGATGACGGCGAGCGCTTGCCGGCGGGGGAAACAGGCGAGATCTGCCTCGCAGGCATAGGATTGGCACGCGGCTACTTGAACCGTCCTGAGACCACGGCGCGAAGCTTCGTGCGCAGTCCGCACGTGAATAGCCGGGTGATGTACCGTACCGGCGATTTGGGGCGCTACGGTCCGGATGGACTGTTGGAGTTTCGCGGGCGTCGCGATAATCAGGTCAAGATTGCAGGGCGGCGAATTGAGCTCGAGGAGGTCGAGCACCAGCTCCAATCCATCGCCGGCCACTCCGACATCGCTGTAGTTTATCAAAAGCGTGAACATGGCGGACGGCTCGCTGCCCTTACGGCGGGCGCATGCGCATCAGACATCGATCGACTGCGTGCCAAAGCGATGCGCGTATTACCCGCTTATATGGTGCCCGGCGTGTTCGTGCATCTAGATGGCCCATTACCGCTTACGCATAACGGCAAAGTGCATCGGGAAGCGCTGGTCGACTTGCTTCCGGCGGTCTGCCCATCGCCTGAAGCAAGCAAACGTATCAACAGCGATGACGTGATGGCCCAATTGTGGCAGGACCTGCTCGGCGTCGCCGCAGCGGATCCGCACGCCGGCTTCCTGAGTCTCGGTGGTGACAGCATTGCGGCCATGCGGCTCGTGGCCGCGATCCGTCGTCACTTTCAAGTCGAGGTGCCGCTCGAGACCGTGCTCTCCGATATCACGCTGGCGGATCTTCAACAGTTCGTTATGCAGGAGGGGCGCTCAAGCCTGCCAATCGCGAGCCACATGCCCCCTGCGCCTTGCGGCAATGACCATCCGGCCTCATCGGCACAACGCCGCTTGTGGTATTTGAGCCAGCTCGATCACGGCGGCGTGCTCTATAACGTACCGATCTATCGTGAACTCGGCTCGCTCGATCCTGAGCGGGTTCGCGCCACAATGCGCCGGCTGGTGGATCGGCACCCCGCCTTGCGCACTTCGCTCGTATTAAGCAACGGCGAACTGCGGCAGCGCACGCGTGATACTGTCGATTTTCCCTTTATGGTCGACGACCTGCGCGAAGCCGCCGACCCCGACGCCTTGGCGGCCGCGCTGGCGATGTCCGACGCGTGGCACCCCTTCGACCTCACCCACGCGCCGCCTTTTCGCCTGCGACTAGTGCAACTCGGCGAAGCACGTTGGCACTTTCTGCTGGTCATCCATCATTGCCACGTAGACGGCTGGGCTATCGCTGTATTGCTGGACGAATTCAACCGGCTCTATGACGATCCGGCCGCCGAGCTGACGGCTGCGCGGCCGTATGTCGATTTCGCCCACTGGGAAGAGAGGCGCGACCTGACGGAAGATCTGCGCTTCTGGCGGGATGTATTGACCCCGCGTCCCCCTCTGATCGCCTTCCCGTCGCTAAGTTGCGGCGAGCCGACCTCGGGCGGAACTGTACGCGTCGCGGTGTCCTCGGAGCTGACGAGCCGCGTGACCACACTCGCGTTGCATCACGCGGTCACGCCCGCCATTATCATGCTGTCACACTACCTTGTGTTCCTGAACAGGCTGACAGGACAAAGCGATCTCTGTGTCGGCATGGGCGTAGCCAACCGGCCCGATGATGGCTTCGAGCGCACCGTCGGCTGTTTTGTCAATGTCGTGCCGATACGCGTTGCGTTGACAGACCAGATGACGCTGAACGAACTGTACGCTAGGGTCGGACACAGCATGCGTATGATATTGGCCCATCAGTCGTTACCACTCAATCTAATGCAGTTCGACGACCCGTCCGTCGATGGCGCGCCCTTCAACGTACTGTTCGCATGGCAAAGCTTTGAGAGCATCGTCGGCGACGTGCAGTCTCCAGTGCCGATGACCGTCGCAGGTCAGCTACGGCAGTTCGATTTCTCGTTCGGCAAGGCCAAATTCGACCTGTCGCTGTATGTCTATGCGCACGGCGACGCACTCGAACTTGTGCTCGAATACCGCACGGCCTGCATTGGGGCTGCCCAAGCTGGGCAGTGGTTGCAGGCGTTCCACGATCTGCTGGATTGCCACGTGCATTCCGCTCCGCCCGGAGAAAGCGCATGAAGTTATCCGACATCACCCTCTTCGGCACTTCGGATGCACACAAAAACCTAGGCGAACAGCATCGCACGATTCCTGACACTACGATCGACCGGCTTGTCGCGCAACACGCCAGCATGGCCCCCAATGTCATCGCAGTGATCGATCAGCTCCGCAGCTACACCTACGCGGAGCTCGACGACGAATCAAACCGGATCGCGGCATTCTTGATGGACCGTCAAATTGGTGCGACACCAGTTGTTGCGGTGCTGGCGGAACGTTCGTTCGCGCTGACAGCTGCATTGCTAGGCATCCTACGGGCAGGGGCAACCTATGCGCCGATCAACCCCGCATTTCCGTTTCTGCGGCAAAAGGCCATGCTGCACCACACTGCCGCGAAGTTTCTCTTATGCGTCCGCCGCTACGCGCATACGGCTCACGCACTACTCTGGGAGTGCCCCGCTCTCAAGGGTTTCCTGTGTGTCGACAGCAATGCCCTCGCGACTGAAAGCGAGCCTCGCGGACCGCGCATGGACGAACACCTGTGGGACCGTGTCGCTGCTGTGTCCGACAACCCCATCGCGGGCGGCGGCTGGCGCAGCGCCATCACCGGTGAGCCATTGCCGGAATGGGTCATGGAGGATTACGTCGACAACGTTCGCGCGAAGCTCGCACCGCACCTTGGGCAACACTCGAAGGTGCTCGAGATTGGCTGTGGATCGGGGCTCACGCTTCTTGCGCTGGCACCATTGGCGGGCGATTATCTCGCCACCGATCTGTCGGCACGGATGACCGAATGCGCCGCCGCCTCCGCGCGCGGAGGCGGCCACGTGCATGTGCGCGTGCGCCACCTCGCCGCGCACGATCTGGCGAAGCTCGACGACATGGACTTCGATGTCGTCGTGCTGAACAGCGTGGTACAAAGTTTCAGTGGCTATGGTTATCTGCGTCAGGTCATCGCTTCGGTACTGAGTTTGTGCGCCGACGATGCCGTCGTGTTCCTGGGTCATCTCTGGGACGCGGCACGGCGGGAGGCCTATACGGCCGTTAGCGCTTACGCCGACGATGACGATGCGCTATTCGTCGCGCGCGAATTCCTGATCGATCTGAAGCACGAATTCCCGGAGATCGCCGAGGTTCAAATCGTCCCCATGACGGCGCGGGCTGAAAACGAACTGACGGCGTATGGATTCGACTGTCTTTTGCGGATTCGGAAAAGTACTCGAGTCGTCGACGCACTCAAACTTTGCAAGCCGCGCGCAGGCCACCATCGACAGTGCCTAGACAGGCGTGCGCTCGCGCCGTACGCGAACTCTCGACCTGTGCACGCCAGCAGTCCGTCCACCATCGCGTACATCATCTTCACGTCTGGCAGCACGGGCACGCCGAAACAGGTTGGCAACTCCATGCGCTCGATCGTCAATCTATGTAACTGGTATGCCGATTTCTGCGAGCTTACGCCGGACGATCGAGTCTACCAAGTGATCGCTTGCAGCTTCGATGCTTCGATCAAGAATTATCTGGCGCCGCTTATCGCCGGGGCCGCGATAGTTCTGTATCCCGATGTTGTGTACGATCCCGCGATGATGCTCGAGATCTTGCGCCGGGAGCACGTAAGCGTGCTCAATCCCGGTACACCGAGCCAGTTTTATCCGTTAGTGGAGGTGGCCGGTCGCGGCCACTACGAAGCTTTATCGAGCCTGCGCGTGCTGGCGCTCGGAGGCGAGGCGACAGAGCTCGAACGGGTACGAAGCTGGCTCGGCGCGAGCACCTGTCATCTTGCGATCCTCGCCAACGTCTATGGGCCGACCGAATGTGCCGATATTTCGCTCGCCGCGGCGTGGCACCCTCACCAACTGGCGGGTGTCGATCAGTTGCCGATTGGTCGCCCTATTCACAATGTCAGTTGCTATATCGTCGACAAGGCGGACCAGCCGCTACCGGCTGGCACCATCGGCGAACTGTGCATTGCCGGCGCAGGAGTTGGCCTTGGCTACCTCGGCAATGAAGCGCTGACCGCGCAGCAGTTCATGGTCGATCCGTTTAACCCGCGCGAGCGCGCTTATCGCACCGGCGATGTCGCTTGGCAACGTGAAGACGGTCAGGTCGTGTTATTGGGCCGTCGGGATGACGAGATCAAGATTCGCGGCCATCGCATCATGTTGGGCGAAATCGAAACGCGCTTGCGGGCCTTGCCGGGCGTCACCGAGGCCGCCGCCGTTTGCCGCAGCGTGGCATCCGAGCGCCAGATCATCGCGTTTGTTGCCGGCAATGCCGGCGCGATGCCCGATGGCGAACGTCTTGCCGCATTGCTCACGAGCGCGCTGCCGGCAGCGATGGTGCCCGCGCGTATCATGCACGTGAACGAATTGCCGCGCAATGCGCATGGCAAACTCGATCGGGCAAAGCTCGAAACATTTCCGCTCGATACCGCCTTCACGTGGAATACACGCGCGGCCCCCGACGGGAGATCAATCAGCTCGACCGAACGACGCGTCATGCAAGTCTGGAAGCAGGCGATTGGCGAGCGTTCATTGACGCTCGATAGTCAGTTCTTCCTCATGGGAGGACATAGCCTCACACTGGTCAAGTTGCACGGTATGCTGCTGCGTGAGTTCGGTCATGCGCCCTCGCTCGCCGACCTGTATGCCGAATGCACCGTGCGCGGTCACGCGCGCTTGCTCGAATCCGGTTCACTTGTCGCCGACACAGGTTCCGGCAGGCTTCTCAAAGGGCGAACGGGCAGAGCCATCCTGTGCTTTCCGCCCATCGCTGGCCTTGGTTGGGTGTTCGGTACGCTGGCCGAGTACATCGAATGTTCGCGGCTGTTCTCTTTTGACTTCATCCCAGAAGCTGATCGTATTCAGCGTTACGTCGATGCCGCGGCGCGCGCGGCGAACGGCGAGGCTGTCGTGCTCTGCGGTTATTCGGCTGGCGGTAATCTGGCTTTTCAAGTGGCAGTCGAATTGGAGCAGCGCGGCGTGGCCGTCATGCGGCTTGTACTGATCGACGCCGAGCCGCGCAGTGACGGCGCATGCCCGAGCCTGTCGGCGATACTCGAATCCGGAAAGCGCAGCCTTGCTTTGCTGGAGGAGGACGCACAAACCCCGGTGTCGCTAGCGCGGCTCGAAGCCTACGCCCGTGCTCATGCCGCGGGCCGTGAAAGCCAGCGTATCTCAGCGCCGATCACGCTTGTGTTGTCCCGCTCGATGCGTGCCGATCCGTCTGCAGCGTGGGCGCGGCATACCGATGGAGGGGTGAGCACGGAATGGGTAGTCGGCAGCCATGACGACGTTATCGGGCACGGCAATATCGAAGAGAATGCGCCGCTGCTGCGTCGTATTCTTCTTGACAGTGCGTCTCCGGGCATGGGCAACGCCGTTGCAACGTAGGCTGGCTGCCGAACAGGGTCCCTACGAAGGACGCGTGCAAAGGACAGTCTGTAGACATCGACACCGAGGCGAAGGCATTGTCAAGTTGTCGACGTAGTGCAACGCTAATTAAGTCCACCATTAGTGCTTGTCAGGTGTTATAGAGCGCACGTGCAAGGAAAAAGGCAAACGACGATGAAGCAGCAGACGCTGGCGATGGCCGCGGATCAAGGTGCGGGGTTCGAGACTTGCCGC
>LFLF01000083.1 GCA_001184395.1 Candidatus Paraburkholderia calva
CTCGAACCCCGCACCTTGATCCGCGGCCATCGCCAGCGTCTGCTGCTTCATCGTCGTTTGCCTTTCTCCTTGCACGTGCGCTCTATAACACCTGACAAGCACAAGCGGTGGACTTAATCAGCGTTGCACTAACGCGCATTACAAAACGAGAGCTTCTTTACGACTCGAGCACTATCCGCGGCCCTGCTCGTCGGCGGCGTCATTCTGCTTTACTTCGGCGGCCAGTCGTTTCATTCGGTATCAAACGATGTCTCGGCTTCTTCACCGGCTCGCTCACAAACAAGACCATCTGGCTAATCGCGGGCGGCGTGATTGCTCGCTGTCGGGTCTGATCGGCCTCGTCATTCCGTCGAAGCGTTGATCGCCCGGATGGCTCAGACGAGCGCCACTTCCGGCTTCGATGCCGAACGCGTGCCGGGCAACGCCGAGTTGCTCGCGCCGCGATAAGTCGTGACGAGCGAGAACTTGACCTGGTCGGTGAGGTTCTTGCCCGCCGAATGCAGCGTGTTGCAATGGAAGAACACGACATCGCCGGGTGCCAGTTCAGGTGATACCGCCGCGCGGATCAACTCTGTGTTCTCGGGAATGTCTGCGCGAAAAAACTTCTCCTGATCGAACTGGTCGGACGTGAACGCCAGCTTGTGCGATCCCGGCACGAGCCAGAGCGCGCCGTTATCCACGGTCTCTTCGCCGAGCGCGAGCCATGCGGACACGAGATCGTTGCGCTCGAATGCCCAGTAACGTGCATCGCGATGCCATCCGGTGAGACTTCCGTACGCGGGATGCTTGGTCATCACGCAGTTGTGATGCGCGCGCGAAAGATACGGCGTTTCGCCGAAGTAAAGCTCCATCCAGCCGCGCACGTCCGGTGAGGTCGCCCATTCGGCGAACAGCGGATCACGCGAGTAGGCATCGAGCAGACGACGCACGGTATGTCCGCCGGGCGAATCTTTCGAGTCGGGCGCACCGGGATAACGCAGATCGGCTTCGAATTCGATGGGCACTGCGGCTTCTGCGAGCTGACGCCGGACGATTTCGCGTATCGCATACAGGCGCGCTGCGGGCACGAGTTCTTTCGCGACCACGAAGCCCTTCTCGCGCAGTTCCTGCGCCTGCTCTTTTTTCGATTTAAGCGAAGTTTGTTCTGACATTTCCATTTCTTACCTGGATATCATCTGACCCGCGCTATAAGCAAGCAGAATCAGACCGGATCAGCGCATTGTAAATACGCTTCGGTCCGATCGCCGCAAAGCCAGAGCCACAAGGCCTCGCGCGATTCCTGGAAAGCCTGCGCGCACGCAATCGCTAGGGAAAACGCGGACTTACCGCAGTAGTAATGGTTGGATACATTGCCCCATCGAATCGGTGCAACTTCGTTCGACTCGTCGAATCCGTTGATCGCTTTTTTGAGACGACTATCTTCAGGTTTGCTCCACCGCAACCGACCTACGCTCACATGAACCACCGAATTGCAGAGGCCTTTCCCGAGTCGCATCGCGCGCCGCGCGTCCCGCCAAACGCGGCGTGATCCGCGCGCTGCGTCATCATTCCGCGCGCACGCATGCGCTGGCGGGCAGATCAAGCACGTGTATCCGGTCGATGGCATCCGGTTGTGGTTTCGTGGCTTCTTTTTCTTTTTCAATCTGAGCGTGTGCGCGGTGTCGCGCAAGTTATCGTTGCGCTCGCTGTTGCCGCGTGCGACCTTGCGCGCGCCGACCATCAAGCTTCCCCGGCCGCAAGCGGCTGCACTGACGAGCCGCCGTCCACGCCGGCTGTCCACGAGCAGCGAAGGCTGGTACGCGTTCGCCGCGCGCTGATCGTGCCTTGGCGGCGCGGTGCGTTTGCATCGCGCTTAAAAAATAAAAAAGCCGGCAAGCGCGATGTGCCAGTTTTGTTTCTACTGCCTTTACAGCCTTGACGCGCCGCGCTTACGCGACCGTTGCGACCGGCTCCGTGCCAGCCGCTTCCGCGAGCGAGAGCGCCTTGTCGGTAGCTTCCCACGAGAATTCCGGCTCTTCGCGGCCGAAGTGGCCATATGCCGCGGTCTTCTCGTAGATCGGGCGCAGCAGATCGAGCATCTGCACGATGCCCTTCGGACGCAGATCGAAATGCTCCTGCACCAGACGCGTGATCTCGGCATCCGACACACGGCCCGTGCTGAACGTGTTGACCATGACCGAAGTCGGACGCGCCATGCCGATGGCGTACGAAACTTGAATCAGCGCACGCGACGCCAGTCCCGCCGCGACGATGTTCTTCGCGACATAACGGCCGGCGTACGCCGCCGAGCGATCGACCTTCGACGGATCCTTGCCCGAGAACGCGCCACCGCCGTGCGGAGCCGCGCCGCCGTACGTATCGACGATGATCTTGCGGCCCGTCAAGCCGCAATCGCCTTGCGGACCGCCAATGACGAAGCGGCCCGTCGGGTTCACCAGGAACTTGATGTCGCCCTTGATGAGGTCCTTCGGCAGCGTCGGCTTGATCACTTCCTCGATGACGGCTTTGCGCAGTTGTGCCAGTTCCATTTCCGGCGCGTGCTGCGTGGACAGCACCACGGTATCGATCGAATGCGGCTTGCCGTCGACGTAACGCACCGTGACCTGCGACTTCGCATCCGGACGTAGCCAGAGCAGACGGCCGTCGCGACGCAGATTTGCCTGACGCTCGACGAGACGATGCGACAGGTAGATCGGCAGCGGCATGAGTTCGGGCGTTTCGTCGCATGCGTAGCCGAACATCAGGCCCTGATCGCCCGCGCCCTGGTCGAGGTTGTCGTCGTGCGCCTTGTTCACGCCTTGCGCGATATCCGGCGATTGCTTGTCGTAAGCGACCAGCACCGCGCAGCCGCGATAGTCGATGCCGAAGTCGTTGTTGTCATAGCCTATGCGCTTGATGGTGTCGCGCGCGACCTGGATGTAATCGACGTTGGCGGTGGTGGTGATTTCGCCCGCGAGGACGACGAGACCGGTATTGCAGAGAGTTTCCGCCGCGACGCGCGAGTATTTGTCCTGCGCCAGGATGGCGTCGAGGATGGCGTCGGAGATTTGATCAGCGACCTTGTCCGGGTGGCCTTCGGAAACGGATTCGGAAGTAAAGAAATAGTCGTTCGACACGCTTCAGACTCCACAGTAGTACGGTTGATGTTCACGTAGCCAACTTCGTTCGGAGTCTGAAGCGGCGACGCTTTAGCGGATGCCTATACACTCCGACCAGCGCTTTTCAGCGTCTGGTGGCTTCGCCCCGCAAGTTGTCCATTAATTCGGCGAAGGTTTTATTATAGCGGCTTCCCTAATCTTCTACAGGTTCGAACGTTTGCTGTCATTCGTCCCGCAACAATCTTCCGATGGTCGCGACCGCCGGTATGTACGCCGGAGCACCTCGTCATGCTAGGACGTATCGGCGTGGCGCTGGGCATCGCGTTTCTCAAGTTTCTGGCGATCATCCCCTACGGAATCACCGCGCGTTTCGGCGACGCTCTCGGCTGGCTGCTCTATCAGATCCCGAGCCGGCGCAAGCGCATCGTGCATACGAACCTCAAGCTGTGCTTTCCCGAGTGGTCCGATGAGAAGCGCGAGGACATCGCGCAGAAGCATTTTCGCCACGCCATTCGAAGCTATGTCGAGCGCAGCGTGCAGTGGTTCGGCTCGGCGAAGAAGCTCGAAAAGCTGATCCAGTTGGACAGCGCGATCGATCTCACCGATCCCGATTTGCCGCCCACCCTGTTTCTCGGCTTCCACTTCGTCGGCATCGAAGCCGGGTCGATCTTTCTGAACTACTCGCTGCGCCGGCAATGCGGATCGCTGTATCAGCCGTTTTCGAACCCGCAGATCGAGGAACTCGCGAAGACGCAGCGCGCCCGCTTCGGCGCGGACATGGCGAGCCGCGCGGATAGCGCGCGCATCGTGCTGCGCTGGCTGCGCGACCGCAAGCCGGTGATGCTCGGTGCGGACATGGACTACGGCATGCGCAACTCGACGTTCATGCCGTTCTTCGGCATCGAGACGTGCACGCTGACGGCCGTGGGACGGCTCACGAAGACGGGTAAGGCGCAAGTGGTGCCGTTCATCGGCGAAGTGCTGCCGAACTACAAAGGTTATCGGTTGAAGATCTTCAAGCCGTGGGAGAACTACCCGACCGGCGACGAAGCCGACGCCCGGCGCATGAATGCGTTTCTCGAAGAGCAGATTCCGCATATGCCCGAACAGTATTACTGGGTGCATAAGCGGTTCAAGACGCGGCCGGAAGGGCAGCCGAGCTTTTACTGACGCGTGTGGCCGCACGAAGACGGAGCGGCGGAAAAGCCGGCGCGCCTCATATACAATAGCGGCCATGAAACTCAAATTCACGAAAATGCAGGGCGCGGGCAACGACTTCGTCGTGCTCGACGGCTACACGAAGGCGCTCGATCTGAGCGCCGCGCAGGTTCGCGCGCTGGCGAATCGTCATTTCGGCGTGGGCGCGGATCAGTTGCTGCTCGTCGAAAAGCCCACCGTCGCAGGCATTGATTTCAAGTACCGCATCTTCAACTGTGATGGGGGCGAGGTCGAGCATTGCGGCAACGGCGCGCGCTGCTTCGTGAAGTTCGTCCGCGATCGCGGCCTGACCGGCGCATCGACAGTACGCGTGCAGGTGCAGAACAGCATCATCACCCTGACGATGCAGAATGATGGCGAAGTCATCGTCGATATGAGCACGCCGGAGTTCGATCCGCCGCGCGTGCCGTTCGACGCGCAAGGCCTCGAAGGCCGCAAGCAAGGCGCCGACACCCTCTACCCGCTCGATGTGCCGGACGCGCTCGATGTGCCGGACGAAACGCGCTGGATCTCCGTCGTGTCAATGGGCAATCCGCACGCTGTGCAAATCGTCGACGATGTCGAGGCGTATCCCGTTCTGACCGAAGGACCGCTGATCGAAAGCCACGCGCGTTTTCCGAAGCGCGTGAACGCCGGTTTCATGCAGATCGTCGATCGTCAAAGCGTGAAGCTGCGTGTGTTCGAACGCAGTGTGGGCGAAACGCTCGCCTGCGGCACAGGCGCATGCGCGGCGGTCGCGGCGGGCATCCGGCGCGGCGCGCTCGACTCGCCCGTGCGCGTCGAGACCCATGGCGGCACACTCACCATCCGCTGGGACGGCGCGCGCGACGCATCCACCGCGCTCTTCATGGTGGGTCCCGCCGCAACGGTTTTCGAAGGCGAGATCGAGCTCGACCGCATCGTCTAACGCAACCGTCCAACGCAACCCAATCGACCATGAACACACGTGAAGTCGCCGACTACCTGCTCGACAACCCCGATTTCTTCGCCGAGCATGCCGAACTGTTCGGCACCATCCGGCTTTCGAATCCGCACGGCAAGGCCGCCGTGTCGCTGCAGGAACGCCAGATAGAAATGCTGCGCGACAAGAACAAGCAGTTCGAACGACGCCTCGCGGGACTGCTGCGCTACAGCCACGAGAACGACAGCATTTCCGCCAAGTTCAATCGCTGGACCGTGCGGGCGACGAACTCTGCAAGATCGAATCCGTCGCGCTGATCGGCTTGCGCGATCCGCAAGCCGGTCCCGATGCACCGGTCTTCGGCCTGCTGGTCATGGGCTCGCCCGATCCGCGCCGCTTCCACAACGGCATGGCGACCGATTTCCTCACGCAGATCGGCGCGCTGGTGAGCGCGGCGTTGTCACGCCTCCTGCCGCACTGAGCATGGACGCCGCCGAAGCCGTCTCGACCTATCTCGCGATGCTGGAGCATCAGCGGCATCTGTCCGAGCACACGCTGCGCGGCTACACCTACGAACTCGGTGAACTGCGGGCGCAGGCCAAAGACCGCGCGCTCGAAACGCTCACCGCGGCCGATATTCGCAGCGCCGTGGTGCGCGCGCACGCGGCGGGCTTGTCGTCGCGCTCGATCGCGCATCGGCTATCGGCGTGGCGGGCGTTTTATCGCTGGCTGGCCGAGCGTGTCGAGATGCCGGCGAATCCGGTCGCGACCGTGCGCGCGCCGAAGCGCGAAAAGACGCTGCCGAAAGCGCTGTCCGTCGAGGACGCGAAGACGCTCATGGATGCACCGCTGGCCGGCACGCCCGAAGCGCTGCGCGATCACGTGATCCTCGAACTGTTCTACTCGTCGGGCCTGCGTCTGGCAGAACTGGTGGGCCTCGATGTCTACTTCGTCGATACTGCCGAACATCGTTCGGAAGGCTGGCTCGATCTGGCCCACGAAGAAGTGACCGTGCTGGGCAAAGGCGGCCGTCGCCGTTCCGTGCCGGTCGGCCGCAAGGCGATCAAAGCGCTGCGCGCGTGGATCGACGTGCGCGGGGACTTCGTCAAACTCGATCCGTTTCCGCTGTTTCTGTCGACGCGCGGCAATCGCATGTCGCCGGGCGTCGTGCGGGAACGCGTGAAGCGCATGGCGCTCGCGGCGGGCATTCCGTCGAACGTGCATCCGCACGTGCTGCGTCACTCGTTCGCGACGCATGTGCTGCAATCGAGCGGCGATCTGCGCGCCGTGCAGGAACTGCTCGGGCACGCGAGCATCACAGCGACGCAGGTGTATACATTGCTCGATTTCCAGCATCTCGCCCGCGTCTACGACTCGGCGCATCCGCGCGCGAAGAAGCGCGATTGACACACGATCAACCCGCAAGCGCCGTCGAACCGCGCCGCAATCGAAACCGCAATGAACATCATCACGCTCAAGCCGGCGAAAGACAAGTCGCTAGTCCGCTGCCACCCCTGGATCTACGCCAACGCCATCGCGCGGATCGACGGTAATCCCGAGCCCGGCGCGACCGTCACCGTGCGCGCTGCCGGCCGCTTTCTCGCGCGCGCCTCGTACAACCCGCAATCGCAGATTCGCGCGCGTGTGGACCTTCGACGAGAGCGAGCCGGTCGATCACGCGTTCTTCAAGCGCTGCGTGCGCGGTCGCGCATCGGCACGCGATGGTCAGGGACACTGGCGCGACGCGCCTCATCTTCGGCGAAGTGGACGGCCTGCCGGGACTGATCGTCGATTACTGCGTCGCCGATGAAGGCACGCACGCGCAGCTCGTCTGCCAGTTCATGGCGACGGGCGTCGAAGCGTGGAAAGAAGCCATCGTGCAGGCACTGACCGGCGCGACCGGATGTCCCAACGTGTACGAGCGCTCGGACGTGTCGATCCGCCAGAAAGAAGGGCCGGAACAGATCACGGGCATCCTCGCCGGCGACGCGCCGCCTGAGACGCTCATCACGAACGAATGCGGCGTGCGTTATCACGTCGACGTGCGCAACGGCCACAAGACCGGCTTCTACGTCGATCAGCGCGACAACCGCGTGCTCGTGCAGCAGCACACGCAAGACCACGATGTGCTGAACTGCTTCTGCTACACGGGCGGTTTCTCGCTCGCGGCGCTCAAGGGCGGTGCGGCGCGTGTGGTCTCCGTCGATTCTTCCGACGAAGCCCTCTCGCTCGCGCGCGCGAACGTGAAGGCCAACGGCTTCGACGAAAGCAAGGCCGAATGGCTCGACGCTGACGCATTCAAGACGCTGCGCCACCTGTACGACGAAGGACAGCGCTTCGACCTGATCGTGCTGGATCCGCCGAAGTTCGCGCCGTCGAAGGAAAGCGTGGATCGCGCAGCGCGCGCGTATAAGGATATCAACCTGAGCGGGTTCAAGCTGTTGCGTCCGGGCGGCCTTCTGTTCACTTATTCCTGCTCCGGCGCGATCGATTTGGACCTGTTTCAGAAGATCGTCGCGGGCGCGGCCGCCGATGCGCGCATCCTGAAGCGGCTCGGCGGGCGTGGATCATCGGCTGCTGACTGCGTTTCCCGAAGGCGAATACTGAAAGGACTGTTGTTGCAAATCGCGTAAGCGCCCCAATTTCGGGCTAAACGCGTAGCCGCAGCGCCGGGCCGTTGCGGCACCCGGCCGGCAAATATGTTCCAATAAACGATTGCGCGCATTTCCCGAACACAGACAAGGACTTAGGCGACATGATCCCCGTAACTATCCTGACCGGCTTTCTGGGCAGCGGCAAAACCACGCTGCTCAAGCGCATTCTGGGCGAGCAGCACGGCATGAAGATCGCCGTGATCGAGAACGAGTTCGGCGAAGAGAACATCGACAACGATATCCTCGTGCAGGAAACCGCCGAGCAGATCATCCAGATGAGCAACGGCTGCATTTGCTGCACGATCCGCGGCGACCTGGCGCGCGCGCTCGAAGACCTTGCGAACCGAAAGAAAGCGGGTGCGCTGAACTTCGACCGCGTGGTGATCGAAACCACCGGCCTCGCGAATCCAGGCCCGGTGGCGCAGACGTTCTTCATGGACAACACCGTGGCCAACGAGTTTTTGCTCGACGCCATCATCACGCTGGTCGATGCCAAGCACACCGGCGCGCAGCTCGATCAGCACGAAGTGGTGCAGCAGCAGGTCGGCTTCGCGGACCGCCTGTTCATCACCAAGTCGGATCTGGCCGACACCGACACGCTCGAAACGCTCAAGCATCGCCTGCTGCACATGAATCCGCGCGCGGCCATCAAGGTCGTGAATTTCGGCGATGCGGACATCAAGGAAATTTTCGATCTGCGCGGCTTCAACCTGAATTCGAAGCTCGAGATCGATCCGGATTTCCTCGCGGAAGACGACCACGATCACGCGCATGATCACGAGCACGAGCATCACCACCACCACGCGCATCACGACGATAAGATCAAGTCGTTCGTCTATCGCAGCGACAAGCCGTTCGATCCGAACCGCCTCGAAGACTTCCTCGGCGGCATCCTGCAGATCTACGGCGAACGTCTGCTGCGCTACAAGGGCGTGCTCTATATGAAGGGCGTCGATCGCAAGGTCGTGTTCCAGGGCGTGTATCAGATGATGGGCAGCGACCTCGCCGGCAAATGGGCGCCCGCCGAAAAGAAGAACAGCAAGATGGTGTTCATCGGCATTGAGTTGCCGAAGGACTTGATCACCGACGGGCTCGACGCCTGCCTGGTGAAATAAGCGCGCTCGGCACATAAATCGCTTGAATCGCCGAATCGATTCGGGCGGCGCTCCGGCGAGAAAAGCATCGGTTCGGTCACGCTCGTCAGGAACGCGGTCAGCGCCATCGAGAACAGCAGACCGCCGACCACCGCGCGGCGCTCCTTCAGCGCTTCGTGGAACATCGCGAGACACGCGGCCGGCAAGCCGAACATCATGATCGGGAAGAAGCCGGTCATGAAACCGCCTGCGGTCGGATCGCCTGCAAAGAAGCGGTGCAGATCGCCGTGCACGACCTCGCCACCCGCCGGGGGTGTGAACGAACCGAACACGAACCACGCGAGCGAGTTGATGATGTGGTGCAGGCCCGTGACCAGAAGAATCCGGTTCAGCACGCCGAACACGAAGGTACCGAGCGCGCCCGCGGTGGTCAGCCAGTTGCCGGCCAGATCGATGGCGCTCTGAATCGGCTGCCAGACGTACCCGAACACTATGCCGAGCACCAGACACGCGACGCCTGTCACGATCGGTACGAAGCGTTTGCCGCCTAAGAACGCGAGGTATTCCGGCAGCTTGATGTCCTTGTACTTGTTGTACAGATACCCGCCACCATCCCGGCGACGATCCCCGACAGCACGCCCATATTGAGCTTGTCGTTGATGTCCTTCATGACGGCCACTTCGATGAGATAGCCGATGGCGCCGGCCAGACCCGCCGTGCCGTTGTTGTCCTTCGTGAAGCCGACCGCCACGCCGATGGCGAACAACAGTGGGAGGTTCGTGAAGATTGCGTCGCCTGCGTCGCCTGCATCGGCGATCATTTTGATGTTGAAGACGTCGGGCTGGCCGAGACGCAACAGCAGGCCGGCGACCGGTAGTACGGCGATCGGCAGCATCAGCGCGCGGCCTAGTCGCTGCATCTTTGCAAACGGGTTGGCGTCCATCGGGTTCTCCAAAAATATAAGTCTTGTCGTTACCGCTTCAGGGGACTTGCTTGCTTCGAAATGGCCCCGCGAAAACTACCGCAGAACGGACGGTTAGTCCTGCGGCCAGATTTCGTGGCTTGCCGCTCTCTCTTACTGCCTGCTCCGATTCGAGCGCGAGGCAATCCTCGGCGCGCTGACGGCACAGTTGGTAATCGAGATTGCGCACACGCGCCTTGATGCCGGGCACCGACACCGGATCGACCGACAGCTCGGTCACGGCCGAGGCCGACGAGCAACGGCGCCGCGACAGGATCGCCGCCGAGCGCACCGCACACCCCGACCCACTTGCCGTGCTTTTCCGCGCCCTGCACGGCGGCCTTGATCAGGCGCAGCATCGCCGGATGCAAACCGTCGGATTGCGCCGCGAGGTCGGGCTGGCAGCGGTCCATCACGAGCGTGTACTTCGTGAGGTCGTTGGTGCCGATGGAAAGGAAATCCGCGTGCTTCGCGAGCTGATCGGCAAGCAAGGCGGCCGACGGCACTTCGATCATCACGCCGACTTCGATCGGCTCGGTGCCGCCCATCTCGCGCGCCAGTTCGTCGATGCGCACGCGCAGGCGTTGCAGTTCGCCGGAATCGGTGACCATCGGCAGGAGAATGCGGACCGCGCCGGCGGGCTTCACCGCGAGCAGGCAACGCAACTGGTCGTCGAGCAGGTCGGGGCGCACCTGGACGAGACGGATGCCGCGCAAACCGAGCGCCGGATTCTCTTCGGGTGGCAGCGTCAGATAGTCGACTTCCTTGTCCGCGCCGACATCCAGCGCGGATGATCGCGGTGCGGCCCTGTAAGGAGGCGTCGACGATGCCCTGATAGCTCTCCGTGGGCTCCGCCACCGTCGGCGCCGACTGACGGTGGATGAACAGGAGTTCGATGCGCAACAGGCCCACCGCGTCCGCGCCGTTTTCGACGGCGGCTTTGGCATCGTCGAGCGTGGCGATATTCGCGGCCACTTCGATATGATGGCGGTCCTTCGTCGATGCCGCCTGCTGCGACATCTTGCGATTCGCCTCGCGCACACTTGCGAGCCGCTCGCGTTCGGTGTGCGCGTTCGACGTCGACTTCGGTCGGCGCATGCTCGAGACGCCCCGCCGATGCGTTCCCGACGACCTGCGTGCCGTCGGGAATCGCGTGCAGCGCATCGCCGATGGCGACGAGCGCCGGAATGCCGATCTGCCGTGCGATGATCGCCGCGTGCGAGGTCGCGCCGCCGCGCGACATCACGAGGCGCCATCACGCGCTGACGATCAAGCGACGAGAGATCGGACGGCGTGAATTCCACCGCCGCCAGCACGGCTTCAGCAGGCAAATCGCGCGCGGCCGTGTTGGTCAGGCCGAGCACGCGCTTTTCGATATCGTGCAGATCGGCGGTGCGTTCCGCCAGCAGCTCGTCGTCAACGTTGTTCAAGAGCGCGATCTGCGCGCGGATTGCTTCGCGCCAGGCGAAGCCCGCGCTCTTGCCGAAGCTGATCAGATCGCGCGCGGCGTCGACCAGCGTCGGATCTTCGAGCAGCACGCGATGCACCACGAAAATGCCCGCTTCGCCGACCGCGTCAAGTTGTGACGCGGTGCGCACGGTTTCGTCGAGTTCGCCATCGACTTGCGCGATGGCCTTATCGAGCGCGCGGCTTTCCGCCGCCGACGGATCGCTCGCCTGCTCGGGTGGCACGATGTCCTGATCGTCCCAGCACACCAGCTTGCCGACCGCGATGCCCGGCGACGCCGACACGCCCGCGAGCGTATTCGGCGGCAACGGTTCACCCGAGGCCCGCGCGGCGACGACCGGTGTGGGCGACTTCGCGCGCGCCGGCGATTCCTCGATTTCGCCGTGCGCCGCGCGGAGCAGCTCGGCCGCGACGGCTTCGACGGCCTGCTGCGTCTGCGCACCGATGCCGACCAGTTTGATGGTCGCGCCTTCGCCCGCGCCGAGGCCGAGCAGACCGACCACGCTTTCGACCGGCGCCTTGCGGCTATCGTAACGCACTTCGACCTTGGCGTCGAAACCGCGCGCCGCTTCACGCGCGCGCTGCCGGACGTGCGTGCCAGGCCACCCGCGTGACCCAGCGTAAGACTGCGGCGCGCCTCTTCCATGACGGCGACGCCCAAGCGTGCGACTCCCGCCTTCTCGCTATCCTTGGCGCGCAGCACCAGCAGGCGCACACCAGCTTTTAGCACGCCGTGTCCGGCGCGATCGATCACGTCGAACGCGTCGCCGTTGGCGATCGCGATCACAGAGACGAGGCTCGGTGCATGTTACGCCTCCGCATTGAACTCGATGAGCGGCTGACCGGCACGCACGGAGGCACCCTGCTCGACCATCGGTGCGAAACCTTCGCCAGCCAGCTCGACCGTGTCGATACCGATATGCACGAGGATTTCCGCGCCCTGCGGCGTGCACAGCGTCACCGCGTGATGCGTGCGCACGAGATGCGTGACAATGCCGTCGCACGGCGCGAGCAGCACGTTATCCAGCGGATCGATGCCGATACCGTCGCCGGAACATGCCCTGGGCGAAGAGTGGGTCCAGCACGTCCGCGAGCGGCACGACGGGACCGGTGAACGGCGCGAGCAGAACGACGTCGTTCGCGTTATCGGTGGAATGATTCAACAAAGACTCCTCGGCACGGCGCATCGGCTTTCTCACTCAATGGGTTTCGGTGACCTTGTTCAGGTGGCGCGGCGCGTCGGGATTGCGCCCGCGCGCAGCGGCCAGACCCGCGGCCATCACGTAAAAGGAAAGAATCGCGGCGATCGGATCGAGCGCCGGATGTTGAGTCGCGACCAGCGGCAGTTCGGCTTCCGGTACGTCGTCCGGCGCGGCGAGCAGCACGCGCGCGCATATCGGCGGCCAGCTGGATCAGCCCCGCCTGCTCCGGTCCACGCGGCGCGAACACGAGCAGCGGATAGTCCTGATCGATGATTTCCATCGGGCCGTGCCGCACTTCGGCGCTCGAAAACGCTTCGGCCTGAATGCCCGAGATTTCCTTGAGCTTGAGCGCCGCTTCCTGTGCGATGGCGAGACCGAGGCCACGCCCGACCACGATCATGCGAGCGACGTCCTTCAGTTCCGACACGGTGCGCGACCAGTCGAGCTTCCCGCCGCGCGCAGCGCGTCCGGCAGCGACTTGAGCGCGTTCTGCAATTCGTGATCGCGCTGAACGTGCGCGATGACGATGGCTGACAGCGACAGCATCGCGATATAGCTCTTAGTTGCGGCGACGTAGAGTTCGGGACCGGCGAGCAGCGGCAGATATTATTCGCACGCGCTTTCGAGTGGCGAACCCGCGACGTTGACTGCCGCGACCGTGAACGCGCCCGCGTCGCGCAGCGCCTGCATCGTGCCGACGAGATCCGGACTCTTGCCTGATTGCGAAAACGCGACCGCGAGTTGCCCCGACACGCGCAGCGGCCCCTGCTGAAGCGTGACCACCGACATGGGCAGCGACGCGACCGGCACGCCGATGCGGCTCATCGTCAGGCTTGCGAAGTAACTTGCTGCGTGATCCGAACTGCCGTGCGCGACCGTCAGCGCCACGTGACGCGGCTGCTCGCGCAATTTGACGGCGAGCTGCTCGATGTGGGAGGTATCTGCAAGCTGGGCCGCGACGACATTCGCGGACTCCAGCGCCTCGTTAACCATATTCGACAATTGATTCTCCTTCGACATACGTGGCCATCAGCGCGTGTTCCCGGTCGAGCACGACGAAGTCGGCCCATGCGCCGCGCCCGATGCGGCCGCGGTCTTCGAGTCCGAGATAGTCGGCGGGATAGAGCGACAGGCGATTCGATACGTCCGCGAGCGGAATGCCCAGCGAAACGAGATTGCGCAGCGCCCGATCCATGGTCAGCGTGCTGCCGGCGAGCGTGCCGTCTGCGAGACGGACACCGCCCATGCATTTGGTGACGTGCTGGCTGCCAAAGCGATATTCGCCGTCCGGCGTGCCGGCGGTGGACGTGCTGTCGGTCACCACGTAGAGACGCAGGATCGCGCGCATCGCGGCGCGGATCGCACCCGGATGCACGTGCAGCAGGTCCGGAATGAGTTCGGCGTATTCCGCATGCGCCAGCGCCGCGCCGACCATGCCCGGGTCGCGGTGATGCAGCGGCGACATCGCGTTGAACAGATGCGTGAAGCCGCGCGCGCTGTGCTTGAGCGTGTTGACGGCGGCGTCGTAGGTGCCGAGCGAATGGCCGAGCTACACGTGCACGCCGCGCGACGCCATTTCGGAAATGACGTCGATATGGCCGGAAATTTCCGGCGCGATGGTCACGACGCGAATGGGCGCGAGTTCGAGATACTTGAGCACTTCGTCGCGCACCGCGACGGCGGCCGCGTCCGGCTGCGCGCCGAGCTTGCCGGGATTGATGTACGGACCTTCGAGATGCACGCCGAGCACGCGCGCGCCGCCCGCCGCGCGGCGTTTGGCCTGTTCGCCCAGACCCGCGACGACTTGCATCAGTTCGTCGCGCGGCGCGGTCATGGTGGTGGCGAGCAGGCTCGTGATGCCGTGCTGCGCATGCTGATGCGCGGCGGTGTGGTCGCGTCACCGCCCTCCCTGATGTCGCGCCCGTCGGCCACCGTGCACGTGCAGGTCGATGAAGCCGGGCAGGATGTACGGATCGTCGTTCGCCAAAGGATCGGCGATATGACCTTCGAGCGCCGTCACGCGCCCGTTTTCGAAGCGGACCGAAGCCGTTGGATCCAGCCGTCCGTCGTGAGGATGTTTCCTTTAAGCATGAAGTTCTCTGGAAGTCCGCGATGCGTGGTGAGGTTCAGCGCCTTTCGCGCCATGCTGCGAGCAGGCTGCCACGCGGATGAATCGAAGCATGCGCGGCATGCCAATGGCTTTTCTCGGGTCCTCTGGTTCTCGTTCTTGCTTTCGTGTTGCTTCGTTACGTCATGCGCTCCGGGAGCCGGCGCTTATTTGTGGAACTCAGCGACGAAGTCGTAGTAGTCGTCGCGACAGTACGTGTCCGTCAATTCGATTGCGCGCTGATCCGTCGAATAACCGATCCGCGTAATGACCAGCAGCGCGGCCTGCGGTGCGACACCCATCAGCCGAGCGATTTCCGCGCCCGCGTTCACTGCCGGAAGTGTGGCAACGCGCGTACCACCGCCTGCCCGCACCCCTCCAGAACCGGTACAGCGACGCGCCGATGGCCAGCGGGTCCGGCACCACCCCACGGGCAGCGCGGAATGCTCCAGCGCCATGACTGCACCGTCCGCGCAGCGTAGTCTTCGCAAACTCGCAATGGATGCGCCAGGCATCAAGCCGAGACGCATGGATTCATCGCGATTGGCTGAGCGCAGGCCGCGATCCAGCCAGATGGAATCCAGCCTGAAGCCACGTTGCTCGAGCATTTCGCTACAATCGATCAGACGAGAAAGCGGATCGCTCACACGCGGCGTGATGAAGCTTCCCGCCCCGCGCACGCAACGGATCAAACCTTGGTCGACCAACACCGCGATGGCCTTGCGCGCCGTGATCCGCGATACGCCTACACCCTCCGACAAGGTGCGCTCGGATGGCAACGCCTCACCGGCTGACCAGCTTCCTGCATGAATGGCGGCTGCGAGGCGTGATGCCAACTGAAGATACAGCGGGGTGTCGCTCCGTTCGTCGGGCGTCAACTCTTGCCAGCGTCGGTCCATGCAGATCCTCCCAGCCACTCGAATCGGAGCCCATTATAAACCAACATAATACCAGTCAAACCTACCATAAAGATTCCTGACAAATATAAAAAATTCATATAAATCAATTATTTATAAATATTTTTACGGATTGCAAGCAGGGGCATTGGATATCAGGACTTCCCCAGTCAACAATCGATGCTCAAGAAGTGGTCTATCTCTTGACCGACCGTACTTTTTAAGGCATATAGTATTCACACGCTCGCGCTTTCTTAGGAACAGTGTCTCAATTAGTTCGGATTCGCAACTAATCTAACTAAAAACACATGTTGAAAGAGTGAATGCAGATGGGCTGTTCAGATCCGAGCCGGCCCGCGGAAGCCATACGGCATTTCAACCGCTTCTACGCGCGTCATGCGGGCGCACTGCACGAGCGGCTGCATAAAAGCAACTTTTCCTTGACGGAAGTCCGCATCCTTCACGAACTGGCGCATGACCGCGCAACCACCGCTACCGACCTGTCGCGCAATCTCGGGTTGGACACCGGTTATCTCAAACGGCTGATCACCAATTTTCAGAAGCTGGGACTCGTGGTGCGGAGCAAAAACGAAGCAGACGGGCGCGCCCATCTGCTGAGGATTACGGATGAAGTGCGAGCGGCAGTCGATGAAATCGATCTGCACATCTCGGCGGAAACCACCTCCATGCTCAGTCGCCTGTATCCGGGGGATCGATCAGTTGACCATGGCCATGGCGGACATCGAGCGGTTACTATCGCCGGAATCGCGTTCGGCCATCGAAACACGCCTGCGCCCGCCGCGCGGCGGCGATTTCGGCTGGATGATCGAACGCCACGCGCATCTCGCGCTGTCGACGCGTCCGAGCCTCGGCAGCGAAGCGCACGCGGCCGCCGCCGTGGCCCGTTTCATGAAGGCCATGCAGTCGAACACACAGCGTATCGCATGCTGGGTGGCCGAACAGGCCGGCTCGGCCCGCATCGGCACGGCGGTGTTGATGGCGGAGACAGAAACTCAGGCACGCATCGAACTGCTGTTCGTGGAGCCGAGCGCGCGCCGCCGTGGCCTGGGCGCGCAACTCGTCGCGGCCTGTGCCAATTTTGCGCACGGCGCCGGCTACGAAGAAGTGCTGTGCCATCTGTCGCAGGTGCACGAAGATCTGTGCGGACTGTTCATGAACGCGGGCTTTACGCCCGTGCAGTGATAGAAGCAGAGTTTGTCGTTCCGGCGCGAGTTGCGCAAGGTTTATGCTGATTGAAACAGCATCATGCAAAACGGCGTTCCGAAAACGCCGTTTCACGAGTCATGCCTGCTGCTTGCTGCCTGGTATTGCCGCCGATTGGAACGACGGTACGACCGAACCCTTGAACTCGGTCTTCATGAACTGACGCACGTCGTCGGACTGATACGCCGCCACGAGCTTCTTCACCCAGGGCTGGTCGCGGTCCCTGGCGCGCACGGCGATCAGGTTCGCGTACGGGCTTATGCACGTCCTCGAGCGCAATCGCGTCTTTCGTCGGCTGGAGGCTCGCTGCGAGCGCATAGTTGGTGTTGATCGCGGCGGCATCGACATCCGCGAGCGTGCGCGGCAGTTGTGCCGCATCGAGCTCCACCAGTTTGATCTTCTTTCGGATTCTCGGCCACATCGAGCGCCGTCGCGTTGCTACCGTTCACGCCCGCGCCGGCTCTTAAGGCAATGCGGACTAGTCCACCATTAGTGCTTGTCAGGTGTTATAGAGCGCACGTGCAAGGAGAAAGGCAAACGACGATGAAGCAGCAGACATGAAGCAGCAGACGCTGGCAATGGCCGCGGATCAAGGTGCGGGGTTCGAGACTTGCCGCAAGCGCACGCGACGCGACGAGTTGCTTGACACGATGAACACGATCGAGATTCGCCTCGAGCAGCGCCGTGGACGTCGGCGCGGATCTGGTGGAA
>LFLF01000084.1 GCA_001184395.1 Candidatus Paraburkholderia calva
CAGGGGTTTGCTGTTGTCAAACGCCTGTGGGGCTTCACGAAGGTGCGCTATCGGGGCCTGGCGAAGAACGCCAATCGGGCTTTCGTCGCGCTGGCGTTGACCAACGTTTATCTTTCGCGCAAGCGATTGATGGCACAGGTTCGCCCGTAATGGGGGAAAGCGGGCCGCAGGCCCAGGCGCAACACCCTGGTGGACCGGAAATCCAGGCGCAAAGCCTCACTCACGATGAATCTGCCGCTGTTTGCGCCTGAATCGATGAATACAACCGGCTGGTTCAGTGTTGCCCTAGGCACCGCGCTCGCCACCGGTGCGCTCGAGCGGCTACCTTTTTTCGCACGACGCAAGCTCGCGCGGTGAACTAGACTTCCCGGGTGACGCGCGAGAACATTGCTCGCGTTGATCAAATTGTCTGGATGCGCGTTGCGGTTCGTGCAACACGGCGTCAAGCTTCGCGCTTTTGCATCGGGAGCCGCGATTAAAGACGTATTCGCCAAGATCACGCACGAGATGTCGAAGATGGTTGCACCGTTCATCTTCTTCGTGCTCCTTCATGCCGTGGTCATCATCTGCGCGTTGATGATCAAAGGCACCGGTATTTCGCTGCCGGTATCGGTCTTCATCGCGTCGCTGATCCTCGCGAAAGCCTTGCTGGTCGCCGACATGCTGCCGCTCATCAATCGCTATCCCGATCGCCTGCTGATCTGGAACGCCTCGTGGAAGACGCTGATCTATAAGATCATCGCGAGCCTCTTCCACTTTCTGGAGCGCCTGTTCGATTACTGGAAAGAAACGCACAACGTCGCCGTCGCGAATCGCGAACTGCTCGCGCATATCAACTGGCCGCAGTTTTGGGCGATCTAGATCCTGCTATTCCTCACGATCGGCAACTACTGCATGTTTGCCGAACTCGGCCGCGTGCTCGGGCGCGATGTGCTCAAATCGTATTTCCTCGGCCCGCGCGTGGATGTGCCACCGGTCTGGCAGAAAACCTGACGGCGCTACGAGCACCCGCGCACCCATGACATGACGGAATCTTGAACGACGATGCAGGCCATGACGATCAGCGTGTCGATCGCGCGCGACTGGCGCGAACTATACGAAGCCCTCTGGCGTCCTGAAGCATTTCAGCGCTGGGCGTCGGGACTCGCGCAATCGTCGCTCGAACCGGCCGGCGAGGTATGGAAGGCGCGCTGTCCGGCGGGCGACGTGACGATCCGCTTCACGCCGCACAATGACTTCGGTGTGGTGTATCACACGGTCGTGCTGGAAGACGGCGCCGAAATAGACGTGCCGCTGCGCGTGCTGCGCAATGCCAGTGGCGCAGAAGTCGCGCTGACCTTGTTCCGCCAGCCCGGCATGACCGACGAGAAATTCGCCGCCGATGCCGACTGGGTGCGCCGCGATCTGGCCACGCTCGCGGAACGCTTCGCCGCCTGACAGCGCGCGTAGACCGGGTTGCAGGTCAGTCGCCCCTCACTGGCCCTCGCCCCGCCTTGATCGCGCCTCGCCGCACCTTGCCTTCAACACGCCGCATCTGCGATGCGCGCGTCGGCTTGGTGGCGATGCGCTTTCTGCGCGTCACGCTGACACTGCGGATGAGGTCGTCGATCCGCGCGAGCGCCGCCGCGCGATTCATGTCCTGCGTGCGATGCTCCTACGCCTTGATGACGACGACACCATCGCGCGTGATACGGCTGTCGGCGAGCACAAGCAGCCGCGCCTTGATGTGCTCCGGCAGCGACGACGTACGGATATCGAAGCGCAGATGAATCGCGCTCGAAACCTTGTTGACGTTCTAACCGCCCGCGCCTTGCGCGCGCACGGCCGTCAGTTCGATCTCATGGGGGACACCGTGAGGCTGTCGGTCATCGGTCGTGCTCCTTATCGAACGCTCGTGGGCGAACGCTGGAAGACAGGGAATCGCGTGGGGACATCGCATTCTCCCAGCAAGCGCATGTTGGCGCCACGCGGCAGGCGCACGGCTTGCGTCGTGCAAACGCGATCCAGCCTTTTCGGCGATGCGGCGAACCGATCAGGTGCGAGACGGTCTGAAGCCTCACTGAGTTGAGTTAGACTCGTTGTCGCTTCGTTCCCAGGCGCGCCCAACAGCAATACATCAGGAAGTCGATGCGCTATTCGTTCGAAATCAGGAAGTTCATCTATAGCCAGTATTTCTTCGGTGGCTTGCGCATCGCGCTGGGCGTGTCGATTCCCGCCGTGCTGATGCTGACGGTGTTTCACAACCGCGAACTAGGCTTCACCATCGCGACCGGCGCGCTCGGCGCATGCGTCGTCGACATGCCGGGGCCACTCAAACACAAGCACAACGAAATGCTCGCGTGCACGGTGATCGGCTTCTTTTCGGCGCTCGCCACCGGCATCGCCACGGCCAATCCGGTGGCGCTGTGGCTGACCGTGGTGCCGCTCACATTCGTCCTGTCGCTGATCGTGGTGTACGGCAACCGCTGGCCGCAGATCAGTTTCGCCATGCTCTTCATGATGGTCGTCACGCTCGAAGACCATTTCACGCCCATTCAGGCGCTCGCGAACGCCTCGTGGATTCTGCTGGGCGGCCTCTGGTACACCTACTGGGCCACGCTCGTCATCCGCCTGATGGTGTACCGCATCGAGCAGCAAGCGCTGGCGCAAAGCATCT
Organism: Candidatus Paraburkholderia calva; assembly: GCA_001184395.1. Classification (GTDB taxonomy): domain Bacteria; phylum Pseudomonadota; class Gammaproteobacteria; order Burkholderiales; family Burkholderiaceae; genus Caballeronia; species Caballeronia calva. The sequence continues at coordinate 2,657 of LFLF01000084.1, forward strand.
TCAGTTGCGCGGAATATCTCTACGCGCGCGCCGATTTCTATGATGGCGATGCTGACCTCGACAAATGCTACCGTAAGCTCATCGAAAAGCAGATTGCCGCCGTGGAGCAGCAGGAAGCAGCGCGCGACATCGTGTTGCGCAATCTGCCGAAGGTAAAGAGCGGCCAACTGGAAGCGCGGCGCGCTCGGCTGTTCAATCTGTTCATCAACGTAGTGGATCTGCACGAGTTCTTCGTCGGCGCGCATACGGACTATCCACTCGTCAGGAAGACCTTCGCCGGCTCCGACGTGCTGATCTTCTATCGCGACCTGATGCGCAAGGCGAGCGCCGATCTGGAAGAGATCGGTCTCGCCGTACTGCAGAATAATCCCGCGTCCAAGCAGATCAGCATGAAGGCCGAGTTGCGCGCCATCGAATATGAACTCGAACTGATGCGCAAGAACAGCCTGCCGGAAAAGAACCCGGAAGCCTACGCGGCCGCCGCCGCCGTGTTCCGCCGCCTGTGGAGCGCGACGCGCCTGATCGACAAGATGCGCCGCCGCACCCGTGACGACGCCAGCCCAACCGAAACCGAACTGCAGATCGATCACGCGCTGTCGCGCTTCATATCGAGCCGGCGCGTGCCGTTCCGGCAGATCTTCTCGAACCTGACGATGGCCTCGCCCAGCTTCCGGCACGCGTTGCGCATGACGATCGCGGTGGGCATCGGCTTCTGGGTGGGCAGACTCTTGCCGCTGACCAACACTTACTGGATCGTGATGACGACCGTCATCATTCTGAAGCCCGGCTATTCGCTCACCAAGCAGCGCAACACGCAGCGGATGCTCGGCACGACGATCGGCTGCGCGGTGACCATCGCGCTCATCATGCTCGTGAAGGAGCCGCACATCCTGCTCATCGTGATGTTCGCGTCAATGGTGATGAGCTACAGCCTGCTGCTGTTCAATTACGCGGCGAGCGTGGTGTTCACCTCGTCGTATGTGCTGCTGATGTTCCATCTGCTCGCGCCGGGCAGCATGCGGCTGATCGGCGAGCGCGCCATCGACACTGTGCTCGGCTGCGCGATCACCATTGCGGCGAATCATTTGTTCCCGTACTGGGAATATCGGCTCATGGGCAAGCTCGTGAAGGACCTGCTCACGGCGACGCGCAATTATCTGGAGGCGAGCTGGTACTGGCGCGCCAAACCCGGCGACACCGCGCGCAAGACCGACGCGGAATCGGCCACGGAGGTCGCGCCGCGCAAGGCCGGGCTGGCAAGCGCCGCACCCATCGACAGCGCCGTATTCACCGATGGCAACGCGCGCGCGGCCAGCTCATCGTCCGGCAATCAGGCCGCCGCGCCCGCCGCGGAAGCCGCCAACGAACCGACCGCCGCCATCGCCGCGCTCAATCCGAACCTGACCGCGTCCGCCGTCAAGGCGGCGAGCGCGACGGCTGAGCGGCTCGCGGCGGTAAGCATCGGCGAGAGTACGGCGGCGACCGCGAGCAAGGGCGCATCTGCTGCCGCGACGGTCGCAGCCACCGCGCTCGATCGCGACTTCCGCTACCGGCTGGCGCGCAGAAACGTGCATATCGCGTTCGCCAATCTCGCGCAGGCCTTTCAGCGGATGATGCTGGAGCCGAAGGCGCAGCAGAAATACGTCGCCGAATTGAACGATCTGCTGGTGCAGAGTCACGTGCTGGCGTCGCAGATCACCGCCGCCGCGCCGCTCCTGCAATCGCTCAACGACACGGATGGGCAGTCGTTCGAGCCGGTGCAGCGGACCCTGGGCATCGTCCGAGACAATCTTTCGGATGCGCAGGGCGCGTTGCCGGAACCGGCGGTATCGGCCAACGGCGACACACCCGCGCCGCGCGCCGACGAGATCAAGGACCTGCGGCACGAACTCGACGTGATGGTGACGAAGGCGGAGCGCGCCAAGACGCTGCCCGCCGACAGCCTGCACGATCTGAAACTGCTCGCGCATCAGTGCAAGCAGATGCTGACGGCGTCGGCGCTGATCTGCAAGGACACCACGCAGATTCGCCTGCCGGTGTGAGCAGAGAAGTCGCGCGCTACTGCGATGCGCCAGCGACGAGCGCAGCGGCCTTCGTGTCGCTGCTGGCGGCGCTCTCGTTTTGCTGATCGAACTGGCACTTGTCGCGGATCGCATTGAACGCCAGCGTGCCGATCACCAGCAGCACGACGACAACGATAAACGCGCCGATAGTGGTGGTCGGATTCTTCTTTTTGAGCGAACCATCCGGGCGGCGGTCGTTGCGGCGATCATCGTTCATGGAATGCGGCGAGCAGTAGCGAAACGTGAATGGCGGGAATGACCCGACATGGTAACCGGGCTGGTTTTCAGTTGGGTTGCGGGAGCGGCCGGCTGAACGCGCGGGTGCGCGCCTCATGGTGCGAAATTCGCTGTTGCACCACCCACCTTGAACAAGCGCGCCGCGCTTTCCATACTTCAGACTGAATTCCATGCACGTCTGATTTCGGCGAGGGCTGCAAGGGGCTGTGCCGGAATACCTCGTGACCGGAGGACGTGTTCGGCCGCCCTCCCCGGGCCGCATTTTTTGGGCCGGCACATAACCGGCCATCTGCAACATGCTCTGCTTCAAGGCTCCAGCGTCGGCTTGACCAGCAGCGCGGGCGAATACTTGATCTGCTCCATCGCGAAGCTGGAACTAACGTCATAGAGCGGCACGGCGCGAATCAGTTGCTTGTAGACGCGGTCGTAATCGTCGATATCGGACACCACCATGCGCAACAGATAGTCCGTCTCCCCGTTCATCCGATACACCTCGATCACCTCCGGAATATCGCGCACGGCGCGCGTGAAGTCGTCGGCCCAAGTCTGCGTGTGCTGATTGGTGCGCACCGCAACGAATACGGTCATTCCCACGCCCAGCTTCTTCGGATCGCACCCCACGCCGGTCTCTTTCAGCCGCTGCACGCGCTTCCAGCACGGCGTCTGCGAAAGGTTGACGGACGCGTTGCGCAAGCTCCGCGATGGGCATCGTCACGTTGCGATGAAGCAGCTCGAGCAGCTTGCGATCGATGAGGTCCATTCCCATACCGCCCCCTAGTAGAAAATTATTCTATTTATCGAGATTCGCGAAGAATTATATGAAAACTTCTTCTGGAAGCAAACCGGTATAAATGTACGTCCGATCCACTACGAAAAACGGTTCTGTCAGGATGAAACCCGAACCCGCCGCGCATTTCAAGCGCTCATTTACTTTTTTCCAGCCAGCGAGCCCGGCGGTGCGGTAACTGTGCCGCGAAATCGACATGGCTTTCGCCGCCGCCGGGTCGGAGGCGCGCGCGTCGTTCGGTCTGCGGGTGCGTGAGGCGTTGCGTCGCGCGATCGCCGAGCCCGGCCTGCTAGGGCCGGATCAGCGCGCCGGCAACGCGCAAAGCTATTGCTGCCGCCACCTGCTCACCGCCGATCTGCTCGATCGTTACGCTATCGCCGCGCTCGTGTGAGAGCCGGGGCAATCGAGCCCGGTGCATGGGCATCGCACATGGTGCGGTTATGCGGTGATCGAAGGCACGCTCGCCGAAACGCTCGCTGGGATGCGGACACGCATTGCGCGGTCGAGACGCGTCGCCATCCGCGCGATGGCGGGTGCGGTGCGATCCATCGACTCGGCAATCCCGCCGATGCGCCGGCGCGCGCCGTTTCGCTGCATATCTACGGCGTAGCGGGCGCGCAGATTTCGACGCACGTCAACGATCTGCTCGCCGCCTGAGCCTGTCGATTCGATGCGACGACTCAACCCTTGCGCTGCTCAGATGCCGTCGGAATCTGGTGGAATCTCACCGATTGCTCCGTAGGCAACGGCGCGGCCTGCGGCTCGTGCGACACGTCGCGCGCACTCGTCACACGCGGCTGAGCCGGCGCACGATGCTCGATAGTGTCGGCCTGCTCGTCCGCTTCCCCTTCGCCGCTCGTCCAGATGTGCCGCGCGCGTTCTGCTTCGTGATCCGTGTCGTTGCGCGTCATCTGCACGTGCATCTGCGGCACCGGAATCTCCAGTCCGGCTTCAATCTTGCGCTTGATGCGCAGATTGAACGCCCGCACCACGCTCCATTGCTGCAACGGACACGTCTTGATCTGCCCTTTCACGATCATCCAGTTCGGGTCGAACCGGTCCAGCCCCACACTTCCACCGGGCCGAGCATCTCGCGCCGGTAACGGAAATCGGCCAATAGCTCCGCGTCGACTTCACGGATCATTTGGGTGACTTCGTCGACATCGGCGGAAAACGGCACGCGTACCTCAAACACCGCGTACGCGAAATCGCGCGACAGGTTCTTCACCGTCTTGATCTGCGAGAACGGAAGAGCGTGGATCGCGCCCTGGCCGCCGCGCAGGCGCACGGTGCGAATCGTGAAACTCTCGACGATGCCCGCGTGCCTGCCCCCACCTCGATCGAATCGCTGACCGAAATGGTGTCCTCGATGAGGATGAACAGACCCGTGATCAGATCCGCCACCAGCAATTGCGCGCCGAAGCTGACCGCGAGACCGATCACACGCCCGCGCCCGCAAGCAGCGGCGTCACGTTCAGCCCGAGATTGGCCGCCGTGACGATCGCCGCGATGGTCAGCAGGGACACGAACACCACATTGCGCACGAGCAGCATGGTGCGCGCACATGCTGGGACCGCGCCCGCCACGCCGCGTTGAGTCCGGCCGCAGCGCTTCCTGAATGCCCGTGTCGATGAGAATCCACACCAGCCAGACGACGAAGAAAGTCAGCATGACCACGCCGAACGAATCGCGGCTCTGGCTCGTCACGATGGTGAACAACTGGTTGCCCACCGCATTGAAACGGCCGCCCCAATACGCGATCGGCGTCTTGCCGCGCTTGATGTCCGCTTCGATGTTCGTGAGCCCGGACGCAATCGCACCTAGCAAGCCGCGTTCTGCGCGATGCTCGCCACCACCAACAACGCCGACGAACTCGCCGGAGCGCTCACGCCGGCCGTTGCCGCATCGGCGCCGGCTGCGCCTGCCTCGGATGCGGGCGTGCCGTCGTTTTCGGCGACACGCTTCGCATCGCGCAGCTTCTTGAGTTGCGCGACCAGCGCGCCGCGTTGCCGATCGTTATCCAGCGTCGAGATGACGGTATCGAGCGAGCGCAGCATCTCGGCATCAGACTCGGCGGGTGCAGATGCGGCGGATGCCGCATCGGGCGCGGCGGGCGGCACGGCGGGCTTGATCAGTTCTTCGAGGGACGGCAGTGTCAGCGCGGGCGCGGCATCGGCGACGGACGCGGTCAAGGAGGGCAGGCGGCGATCGCAATGAACACGGCACGGGCGCTCGCCTCGCGTCCCGCGCGACTGAACATGCGCCCCAACATCGCGGACGCGATCATCCAAAAGATCGCGACGAACGCGAGCGTGCCGTCATGCGCGAGCTTGCGTGACTTCATAACAGTCTCGATTTTTGAAAAGACGGCCAGTTTAGCGGCTGCGCCGAAACGGCCGCCCGAACCAGTGTAACAGAATGTTAATCACCGGGCAGTGCGCGGCCCGAACGAAACGGCCGTGCTTACTTGTCGTATTCGGTGCGGGCGCCGCGCGAGTCCGTGACGGGACTGGCGCTCGACGCCTGAGTTGCTCCTGAGTGCCCTCCTGCGTGTGCGACGCGCCGTTGCTCGTCACCGACCACTCCTGCAGCTTGCGGCCGGCGCTCTGCAGACTTGCGCCGATGGGGCTCGCCGCGTTATTGATCGCGGCGTTGTCGAAGTTGGCCCGCGTTGGCCCGCGCGGCCGCCGCGACACTGCTCGCGGACACATCGGGCATCGAACCGGCGTTATCGAAAATTCTGCTGGGCCGACTGCTTCGTGGCATCGACCTTCTGGCCAACATAGCTTGCCGCCTGATCGAACTTCTGGCCGGTCTGGCTCACGAAGTTGTTGAACGAACTGACGGCCTGCCCCGCCTGGACGTCGTGCTTTTCTCGCACGCTGCCAGCATGGCGAGCGCCGCGAGCGCCAGCGCATACGGGTCGTGAGCTTCATCTGCATGGTGTTATCTCGAATCCTGAAACGTCGGGATGCGCGTGCGGATCGCGCCAGCACGCATCTCGAAATTGGCGCACATGATACCCTGTTGATACCCCGTTCGCTTAGCGCGCCCCGGCAAGGGCTCGGACAGGCGTCGCGGAGATGTCGTTCGCGCGGAGTTAGACTGGGGTGCGTTGCGCCCAGCAGCGCGCGCCGTGCAATGCGACCCATCCCAACCGGAGGTCTCAGATGGCTGCGAAGAAGATTCGTTTTCCTGACCGGCGATTTCGCCGAGGACTATGAAACGATGTTGCTTGAAACGATGTTGCTGTTCCAGGCGCTGTGCTGTTCCAGGCGCTGCTGGCGGTCGGCTATTCGGTCGACGCCGTGTGCCCCGGCAAGAAGAGCGGCGAGCATGTCAAGACCGCGATCCACGATTTCGAGGGCGATCAGACCTATACCGAGAAGCCAGGCCATCTGTTCCGGATTAACGCGAGTTTCGACGACATCGATACGGAGCGTTACGACGCCATTGCGATCGCGGGCGGCCGCGCGCCGAAATATCTGCTCATGAACGAACGCGTGCTGGAGGTCGTGTGGCACTTCGCGAAGGCGAACAAGCCGATCGCGGCGATCTGCCATGCAGCGCAGTTGCTGGAGGCGGGCGTGATCGAGGCCGGCGGATTTCCGCGTACCCCGCCTGCGCCGCGGAAGTTCGGCTCGCGGGCGCGTCCTACGCGGAAATCGAAGTGGACGATGCCCTGACCGACGACAACTTCGTCACCGCGCCCGCGTGGCCTGCGCATCCGCGCATGGATCAGGCAGTTTTGGTGCTGCTCGGCACGCGAATTGAACTGTAATCGATACGCACCGCGTATGGCTGAAAGCGCACGCGACGCGAATTTGCCCTCGACATTTAGGGGACTTCTGGTTCTGGTAGTCTTCTGGCTGGCTTATATTCGCCGCCAGTTCTGACCCCAGGAAGTTTCCAAGAATGCTCCTGATGAATTTCTCCATCACCCTCGTCGCCGGGCTGATGTTGTTCGAGCCCTTCACCGGCGCCCCCGTTTAACGCTTCACCACCCACCGTATGCGCCGCAGCCTCGCTAAGCGCTCTTACCTTCAGGCCGGGGCAGCGTTTTTCGCGTCCTCTTATTGATTGCAACCAGCCAGCCTGCGACCGAACGCATTTCGCCATTGTTCGTGCTCACGGCCGCAGCGCTGTTGCTCACGGCCAGTATCTACTGGGTCGTGCGCGGCAAACCCCTCCTTCGTCAGCGCCACGTCTTCAACGATCTGGGCTGAGTGCCATCGGACGGCGCGACACGCGCCGCTTTTCTCCAGCTTGTCGATTCTTCCTCCGCCGCGCCGTTCACACGGCCCGCAATTTTCTCTCGCCATCCGGCACCCACGGCATCTAAGTCGGTTTGATGACACCGCGCGCATTTCAGCATGTTTCGTTTTCACAAGGAAACTGCTACAGCGCCCGCATACGACCCCATAATCAGATATGCATGCGCTGCAAAGTTGCGTCGAGGTGAAAATGTTTCGCTCGAAAGCATGCCGACAAACGCAATTGTTTCCACTGATACCAGGTTTCCTCAGTTTCCTGGAAACCATCCGATTGCGGTCCATTTATGTAAAACAGCGTTCGACAAAAACTCAGCACATATGCAATCGGTCGGAACCGGTCCCGGCGTCATTAGTCAGCTTGGAATAGATTTGCAGCAACAAAAAATTGCTACGTTGCCGTAGCGCTTTAAAAGTTCTAGCCATTCCGCAGGGCCGTGCTAGAACCTGAGAGACTGTATTCCGGTAGTTGAAACGGGAAGCGAATCACACACATCGCCTGCAACTTTCGAAATTCAATTCTATTTTCTTCTGGAATCGCTGCCCAAGTCAAGCAAAATTTCTCATGGCGGGCAACTGCCCAAAGCCGTGTACTGAAAGGGGGTTTGTTAAAAAAGTTCATTCGGAATGCCACAAATTCGACAGCCTTGCACGCCTTGCAAGCTTCGTTCGGCGTCCGGGTAGAATCGCGCAACCGCATCAGTCGAAACGCTGTTTCACAAAAAACTAAATGCAGACGCCAAACACCACAAGTCCGGGTCGTGACAAACAAAGAGAAAGGGATGGCGAGGAAGTCACCGTGCTCGCGCGGGACCTCGACGTCCTGCGCCGCATCGCCGCCGCCGATGCGCCAGTCAGCAACCGCGAACTGACGGAATGGGCCGGCATCCCCAAGCCGACGGTGTCCCGCATCACCGCGACTTTGGTCGGCGCAGGTCTATTGCTGCGCTTGCCCGATAGCGAGCGATTCGTGCTCACTGCCTCCATGCTCGAACTCAGCAACGGATTCTTACGCAATTTCGATATTCGTGCTCGCGCCAGGCCATTTCTGATCGCGCTTGCCGAACAAACCGGGCTTTCCCCATCTCGCCGTGCGCGATCGGCTCGAGATGGTTGTAATCGATTCAATTCGCCCGCGCTCGGCCGCTCTGGTCTCGCGGCTGGAAGTCGGCGGCCGGATGGATCTGAGCCGAACCGCTGTCGGTGGCTTCTTACCTGTCGGTGCTATCGGCACCGGAGCGGCAGGCCTTAATCGGCAGCCTGCAGACGGTCGGGCGACGATTGGCCCGCCATTGCGCGCGGCCTGCAACTCGGGCTCGACTATGCGCGCGAAAAGGGCTTCGCGATTTCGATCGGTGAATGGCATCACGGGTTGAACGCGATCGCGGTGGGCTTCGTCGGACCGGCGGAGGAACGCTATTCCGTCAAGTGCGGCGGCGCAGCGCATCAATGCCTGCAGGACACGCTGGTGAGCGATGTTGCGCCTACCCTGCTAGATTGCGTCGCACAGATCGCGCGGGAAATCAGTGGCAAGACGATGGCGCCCTTCGCCGTATAGCCGCCTCGCCGATCGCGGACAACGAAGCCGATTACACTAATGTTCGCCCGAGCATCGCCGATGCCGCCTCGAGCGCTTGCCCACGCCGCACGGCATGCGTGTAACACTCGTAATCAGCCAAAAGAATGGTTGGTAGACGGGTCACAGTGCGGGACGTAGCATCATGCTTCGTGCGGTTCGGGCCGGCATGCCGTGTGCGGTGCCGGGCGGCGTCGAACATCGGCCGGACATTCTCGCAAGCCGGCTTCCTAAAGACTCCTAGCGTTTTCCGCGTTGCCGCCCGGTGCGGCTCACGTGCACCAGAACGCGCATTGCGAGACGCCGCCCATCCGCGCAACGTAACAGAATTGAAAGGCATAGTCGGCGAATCGATGGACGACCAAAAGAATTCCTCCGGGCAACCGCGCCCGACGCCCACTCCGCCCGCGTCTTCCGCCGCCACGGGCACGCGCCGGCGGCAGCGCGTGGTGCCGATCATCGTCGGCTTGCTGATCGTCGCGGGCGCGCTTGCCTGGTGGCATCCGTGGAATCGCAGCGGCACAGCGGATCCCGGCAGTCAGCAGGAAGCGCGTCAGGGCGGCGGAAGGCGCGGCGGCGGCCCCAATGCGATGAACATGCCCCAACCCGTGCATGTGGCAACGGTCACGCAGGGGGAGATGCCGGTTGTCATCAATTCGCTCGGCACGGTCACGCCGCTGGCCAACGTGACAGTCAAGACGCAGTTGAACGGCATCCTGACGGAGGTGCACTTCCGGAAGGCCAGATGTGAAAAAAGGCGATGCGCGCGCAGATCGACCCGTGACCCTACGAGATTTCGCTGCGCAACGCCCAAGGCACGTTCGCGCGCTGCTGCAAACCGCGTCTCGATCTGCAGCGTTTTATCAGACGCTGCTTTCACAGGACTCCATCGCCAAGCAGTAGGTGGATATACACAGGCGTCGCTCGTCAAGCAATACGAAGGCGCGGTCACATCCGATCAGGCCAACGTCGATACCTACAAGCTCGATCTGACCTACGCGCGCATCACCGCGCCGGTGTCGGGGCGCGTGAGGTTGCGCCAGGTTGATCCGACAATTACGTAACTACGGGCGACACCAACGGCGTGGTCGTCATTTCGCAATTGCAGCCGATCAGCGTCATCTTCACGACCTCGGAAGACAATCTCGGCGCGATCCTCAAGCTCCTGCACGCGGGCACGAAGATGTCGGTCATGGCCTTACGACCGCGCCAACACCACGGCGCTGGAAGCCGGCTACCTCGAAACGGTCGACAACTAGATCGACACCACCGGCACTGTCAAGCTGCGTGGCACCTTCAACAGCAAGGGCCTCGGGCTCTTTCCGAATCAGTTCGTCAATACCAAGCTGCTCGTCGATGTCATCAAATAGGCCGTCATCGTGCCGGCGCCCGCTGTGCTCAACGGCTCGCAGGGCGCGTTCGTGTACGTCATGAAGCCGGACGACACAGTCACCGTGCGCTCTTCAAATCTGGTCCGGTCGACGGCAAGCGCACCAGCATCAAATCCGGCCTGCAGGTAGGCGAGCGCGTGGTGATCGACGGCTCCGACCGGCTCAAGGATGGCGCGAAGATCACGATTCCCGCCGACAAGGCGAAGGCCGCCTCGGAGGCGTCAGGTGCATCGGGTGCTTCTGCTGCATCTGCTACAGCGCCGGCTTCGGCAGCCTCGGGCGGGCGGGCAGCGCCGCAAGCAAACCGAAGCCAGTAAGCGTTAAGCGATACGCATGAAACCTTCACGCATTTTCATCCTGCGCCCGGGCGGCACGGCGCTCCTGATGGCGGCGATCATGCTGGTCGGCCTGGTCGCGCTGCGCTTCCTGCCGCTCTCGGCGCTGCCGGCAGTCGATTATCCGACCATTCAGGTGCAGACGTTCTATCCCGGCGCATCGCCCGACGTGATGACCTCGTCCGTCATCGCGCCGCTCGAAAGCAGTTCGGGCAGGTGGCGAACCTGAACCAGATGTCCTCGCAAAGCTCGGCGGGCGCGTCGGTCATCACGCTGCAGTTCGGGCTCGATCTGCCGCTCGATATTGCCGAACAGGAAGTGCAGGCGGCGGGCAATCTGCTGCCGTCCGACCTGCCCGCACCGCCGATCTACGCGAAGGTGAATCCCGCCGACGCGGCTATCCTCACATTTGCCGTCAGCTCGAAAACGCTGCCGCTCACGCAGGTGCAGGATCTTCTGGCCGACACGCGTCCCGCGCAAAAGATTTCGCAGGTCGCGGACGTGGGTCTGGTGTCGATCAGCGGCGGCAACCGGCCCGCCGTGCGCATTCAGGCGAATACACGGGCGTTGGCCTCGTACGGCTTGAATATCGACAACCTGCGCACGACTATCTCCAACCTCAACGTCAACACGCCGAAGGGCAATTTCGACGGCCCCACGCGCGCCTACACGATCAACGCGAACGATCAATTGACCGACGCCGACGCTTACAAGAGCGCGGTGGTCGCGTATCGCAACGGCCGGCCGGTCATGCTCACGGATGTCGCGAGTATCGTGCAGGGCCCGGAGAATACCAAGCTCGGCTCGTGGGTCGATTCGACGCCCGCGATCATCCTGAACGTGCAGCGTCATCGAGCGCGAACGTGATTCAGGTGGTGGACGACATCAAGAACTGCTGCCGTCCTTGCAGCAGTCGCTGCCGGACGCGCTCAACGTGCGCGTCGTGACCGACACACCACCATCCGCGCATCGGTGCGCGACGTGCAGTTCGAACTGGTGCTGTCGGTCGTGCTGGTGATCTATCTGTTCCTCGCCAACGTCTACGCGACGATCTCCCCAGCCTGTCGGTGCCGCTGTCGCTGGTAGGCACGCTCGCCGTCATGTACCTGTGCGGCTTCTCGCTCGACAATTTCTCGCTGATGGCGCTGACCATCGCGACTGGCTTCGTCGTAGACGACGCCATCGTGATGATCGAAAACATCGCGCGTTACGTGGAAGAAGGCAAGCCGCCGCTGGAAGCCGTGCTCAAGGATTCGAAGCAGATCGGATTCACCATCATCTCGCTGACGGTTTCGCTCATCGCGATGCTGATTCCGCTGCTCTTCATGGGCAACGTGGTCGGGCGGCTGTTCCACGAGTTCGCCATCAGGCTGGCGGTGACCATCGTGATTTCGGCGGTCGTGTCCCTGACGCTCGTGCCGATGATGTGTGCCAAGCTGCTGCACCACACGCCGCCGAAGGAGAGCAAGCGCTTCGAGGCGCGCACGCATCAGTTCATCGACTGGGTGATCGGCGGTTATGCGGTCGCGCTCGAATGGGTGCTGGCGCGCCAGCGCGCGACGCTCCTCGTCTTCGTGCTCACGCTGATCGGCACCCACTGCTGTACATCTATATTCCGAAGGGCTTCTTCCCGACGCAGGATACCGGCGTGATTCAGGCAATCACGCCGGCGCCGCAGGCCGCGTCCTATCGGCGGGCGGTGGCGGAACAGCAGCAGGCGCTGGCGAAGAAGATTCTGGAGAATCCGGACGTGGAGAGCCTCACGTCGTTCATTGGCGTAGACGGCACCAATATCACGCTGAACAGCAGGCGCATGCTCATCAACCTGAAGCCGCGCGATGACCGCAGCAACACGTCGCGGGAAATCATCCGCACCATTCAGAGCGAAGTCGCGAATATTCCCGGCATCAAGCTGTATATGCAGCCGATGCAGGATCTGACCATCGACTCCACCGTCAGCCCGACGCAGTATCAGTTCATGCTGACTGACCCGAACCCGTCCGAGTTCGCCGAATGGGTGCCGAAGCTGGTCGATCGCCTGCAGCATACGGATTCCTGACCGACGTCGCGACCGATCTTCAGCAGAACGGCCAGTCGGTGTATATCGAGATCGACCGGCCCACGGCAGCGCGCTTCGGCATCACGCCCGCGACGGTCGACAACGCGCTGTATGACGCGTTCGGCCAGCGCATCATCTCGACGATCTTCACGCAGTCGAACCAGTACCGCGTGATCCTCGAATCCGAGCTGCCGGACGCGCATTACCGCGACATTCTCAACGGCATCTACCTGCCTTCTTCCACCACGACGAACGGGCAGGTGCCGCTGTCGTCCATCGCCAAGTTCGGGCCGAGCAACACGCCGCTGTCGATGAATCACCAGAGCCAGTTCGTCGCCTCGACCATTTCGTTCAATCTTCCGCCGGGGAAAGTCGCTGTTCGACGCCACCGCCGCGATCTACGAAACGATGGTCGAAATCGGCGTGCCGCAGACCATCCACGGCAGTTTTCAGGGGACGGCGCAGGCGTTTCAGCAATCCACCGCGTCTCTGCCGATCCTAATCGCCGCGGCGCGCGCAGCCGGCGCGCGGCCGTGTATATCGTGCTCGGCATTTTATACGAGAGCTATATCCATCCGATCACGATTCTCTCGACGATGCCGTCAGCAGGCATCGGCGCATTGCTCGCGTTGTTGCTGTTCAAGACGGAGTTCAGCATCATCGCGTTCATCGCGATCATTTTGCTAATCAGCATCGTGAAGAAGAACGCGATCCTGATGGTGGATTTCGCCATCGACGCGGCCCGCAACGGCGGCAAGTCCTCGCGCGATGCGATCGAGGAAGCGTGTCTGTTGCACTTCCGTCCGATCATGATGACGACCGCCGCGGCACTGCTCGGCGCGCTGCCATTCGCGTTCGGCTCCGGCGAAGGGTCGGAGATGCGCGCGCCGCTCGGTATCGCCATCGGCGGCGGACTGATCGTCAGTCAAATGCTGACGCTCTATACGACGCCAGTCGTCTATCTGTATATGGACCGGATTCGCGTGTGGTCGGACGCACGGCGCGCACGGCGCACCGGCGGGGCGCGGCTGGCAAACGCTGCCGAATAAACGATTGCGTCAGCCGCCGCTTTTGCATTGCAACAGCGGCGGCGCGCGCGCAAGCCCTGATGGCGTGCGCCATGAAAATGGCTTACCGTGTGTCGTCCCCACCGTCCGGGAGCGAACTCGAATGACCACCATGAAAGTTCTGCTGATCGGCGCGCATGGCCGCACGGGCCGTCTCATCGCGCGACGCCTGCACGAGGAAGCCGTGCCGTTTCGCGTGACGCGGCGCATCGCCAGATCGACGCTCACCTCGCCGAACGTGATGACCGGCATCTCGCTCGCCGCCGCCTGATTGCGCCGCCGCAGATGCGCGCGAATCCGCGCCATCAATTCCGAAACGCCGAAGGGCTTGGTCAGATAATCGTCGGCACTCGTCGGCGCCCGCATCCAGCGTGGCGACCTTCTCTTCTTCCTGCGTGCGCGCCGACAGCACGATCACCGGCACCCCGGTCCAGCCGCGCAGTTCGCGGATCACGTCGATGCCGTCGGTATCCGGCAAGCCGAGATCGACGATCACGAGATCGGGCTTGCGTGTCGCCGCTTCGACGAGTCCTTGCTTGCCGGTTTCGGCTTCGTGCACGGTGGGTGAGGCCCTGCGCTTCCAGCGACACACGCACGAAGCGGCGAATCTGTTTTTCGTCCTCGATCAGGACGACGGTAGAGGACAGCTCGTTCATTTCTCGTTGATGGTTGTCGTCACGAACCGCCCCGCGATGTGTCAGGGCAGGAAAATCGTCGAGCCGGTCATCTGCGCGCCTCTAGCAGGCTATTGAAATACCCTCTACGCGGGTCATCTTACGCGGATCATCTGATTGGGAGGGGCAAACGTTGAATCAAGGAATCGAACGACACTGAGACCGAAACGATGCGCAGAGCGGACGGCTACACCGAATTGATGTTCATGATGACCACGCTGGATAACTTGGTTCCGGCCAATCACCCGCTGCGACCGATTCGGCTGTGGTTGAACGAGGCGCTCACTCGCATGGACGCGGTCTTTTCGCGGATGTATGAGAGCGCCGCGAGGGGGGTCGTCCGAGCTTCGCGCCGGA